>NZ_LOSQ01000008.1:0-246588 GCF_001595485.1 Micrococcus sp. CH7 | reverse complement strand
CCCCGCGCGGCGGACCCGCCGCGCCCACCCGCTTCGAAAGGACACACCATGAGCGCCGACCAGCAGCGTCCGCACGGCTCCTCCGACGCCGAGCGCGGCTCCGAGGAGGAGCCCATCGTGTTCAACGACCGTCGCCGCATCGACCCCGAGACCGGTGAGCCCCGCGTCTCCGCCGAGAGCGCGGCCGAGCAGGCCGAGGACGGCGACGCCCTCGCCCAGGCCGAGCGCATCCTCGACGAGGCCGGCGCGGAGGCCGGGACCGAGGCGCCGCAGCCCGCGGCCTCGGACCGCGAGGCCGAGCTCGAGACCGACCTGCGACGTCTGCAGGCCGAGTTCGTGAACTACAAGCGTCGCGTGGACCGCGACCGCGACCTGGCCAGGGACGCCGGCGTGCTCAAGGCCGTCACCGCGCTGCTGCCGGTGCTCGACGACATCGACGCCGCCCGCGCCGCCGGCGACCTGACGGACGGCCCGTTCGCCGCCATCGCGACCAAGCTCGACACCGTCCTGGCCGGCCTCGGCCTCGAGCGCCACGACCAGGCGGCGCTGGCCGGCGTCGAGTTCGACCCGGCCCTGCACGAGGCCGTGATGCGCCAGCCGCACGCGGAGGTGCCCGCGGACCACGTGGTCCAGGTCTTCCGCAACGGCTACGTCCGGGACGGCCGCGTGCTGCGCGCCGCCCAGGTGATGGTCTCCGCCGGAGACGAGTGACCCCGTCGGCCGGCGGCCCACCCCGCCGCCGGCCGACCCCCTGACCGATGCACACGAGAGGAGGCACCATGGCCTCGCAGGATTGGATGGACAAGGACTTCTACGCGACCCTGGGGGTGTCCAAGGACGCCTCCGATGCGGATGTGAAGAAGGCCTACCGCAAGCTCGCCCGCACCCACCACCCGGACCAGAACCCCGGGGACGAGGCGGCCGAGAAGAAGTTCAAGGAGATCTCGGAGGCGTACGCCGTCCTGAGCGACCCCCAGGAGCGCCAGGAGTACGACGCGATCCGCGCGATGGGCGGCGGCGCCCGGTTCTCCGCCCCGGGCGGTGCCGGCGGCGGCGGCTTCGAGGACGTCTTCGGCGGCATGTTCGGCGGCGGGGGCGGCCCCCGCACCACGCAGTCCGGGCCCGACCTGTCGGACCTGTTCAGCGGGATGTTCGGCGGCGCCGCCGGCCAGACCGGCGGCTTCGGCCCCGGCGGCTTCGGTGACGCCGGCTACGCGCGGCCGCGCCCCACGAAGGGCGCGGACCGCACCGCCACCACCACGATCTCCTTCCGCGGCTCGATCCAGGGCACCACGGTGTCCCTGCGCGGCCCGGACGGCGAGACGATCGAGGTGAAGATCCCGAAGGGCATCCGCGACGGCCAGAAGGTCCGTGCCCGCGGCAAGGGCGCGCCCGGTGCGGCCGGCCGCGGCGACCTGCTGGTCACCGTGCACGTGCGCGAGCACGAGTTCTTCCACCGGGACGGGGACGACCTGCGCATCACCGTGCCCGTCACCTTCCCCGAGGCCGCCCTCGGCGCCACGATCGAGGTGCCCACGCTGGAGCGCCCCGTGAAGGTGAAGGTGCCGGCGGGCTCCCAGTGTGGCCGCGTGCTGCGCCTGAAGGGCCGCGGTGTCGAGCGCGGGACGACGACGGGTGACCTGCTCGTGGAGCTGCGCGTCACCGTGCCCACCACGCTCAACGACGACGCCCGCGCCGCCGTCGAGGCCCTGCAGTCCGCCACTGCCGGCGACGATCCGCGGCGGGAGCTGGCCCGGAAGGCAGCCTGGTGAGCGCCCGCGACGGCGCCGCCCGTGCGGACCGGGGCCGCGAGGGGGGTCCCGACCGGCACGCCCCGGTCTTCGTGATCTCCGTGGCCGCCGAGATGGCGGACATGCATCCGCAGACCCTGCGCCAGTACGACCGGCTCGGCCTCGTGGTCCCCGCCCGCCAGGACGGACGGCACCGCCGCTACTCCCTCGCCGACGTCGAGCGGCTGCAGACCGTGCAGACCCTGAGCCGCGAAGGCATCTCGCTGGAGGGCATCCGCCGCGTGATCGCGCTGCAGCGCGAGGTCGAGCAGCTGCAGGACACCGTGGTCGAGCTGGCTGCCCAGGTGGACCGCCTCCACCACGCCTCCCGCCTGGCCCGCGTCTTCACCGTGGGCTCCGGCGGTGACGTCTCGGCCCGCTACGCCGACCGGATGGCCGTCCGCCGTCACGCCGCGGCACGGGCCGGGGCGGACACCGCGGGCGAGGCCTGCCCGAGCGGCCTGCGGAGGCTGCCCTCCGGCGTCGCAGGCCTCCGACGGGTGCCCACGTGGCAGTCCGAGCAGGACTGAGCCGGGCGTCGTTCGGGGCGGCCGCGCGGTCCCGCGTGCAGGAGCGGCTGCGCGCCGACATGGCCCGGCGCGACGGCCTCGGCCGGCAGGCCCGGAGCGCCCTGGACGGGATCGTCCACGCCCTCAAGCCGGAGGGCATGGACCCGCACCTGCCCGCCCGGCATCTGCTGGACTACGTCCTCGAGGGCCCGGACGGGCCGCGCGCGGTGGTCGCCGCGGGGGACCCCGCGACCGCCACCCACCTGACCTGGCTCGTCTCCGGCATGGGCATCCGCCCCCAGACGGCCATGTGGGGGACGGCCCGGGAGGCCGCCCACCTCGCCGCCGCCCAGCGCGCCGCCGGCGCACCCCGCCCCGTCGTCATCGGGTGGCTCGGCTACCCCGCACCCACGCCCTGGCGGGTGGTGCTCGACGGCCCCGGCCGGCGCGGCGGCGCGATGCTCGCCGCGGATGTGCGGGCCTGGTGGGAGTTCCTGCGCCACGGGCCGGGGGAGGACGACGATGTCGCCCCGGCCCTGCGCGCCCGCGGGACCGCCGTGCACGGGGCCGTGGAGGCCCACTCGTACGGCTCGCTCGTGGCCGCGCACGCCCTGCGCCTGCTCGCGGACCGGGGCCTGCAGCCCGACGACGCGGAGGCCCCGTGGCCGGCCGAGCGTCCCGTCGAGGCCCTCGTGGTCTCGGGCACGGTCGGCCTGCCCGCCGCCCTGGCGGCCCGGGCCGCGCACCTCGGCCTGCGGTCCGGGCGGACGTTCCGCGCCCTGGCCCCGGGCGATCTCCTCGCCCGGGTCGGCCGCGCGGTCGGCCGTCGTCGGGACTGGACGGACGCCGCCGTGCTGCCGGTGGCCCCGCGGCCCGGCCTGGCGGGGGCCGCCGTCCGCGGCCACCGCACGGCCCGCTGGTCGCCGACGGCCCCCGAGGACGCCCCGAGGGGCTACCGGGACGCCGGGTCCGTGACGCTCGCGGCGACCGCGCGGGTGACCGCCGGCCTGCCGCTGTCGCCCGTTCCGGACGGCGCCGACCCGGCCGGGCCGGTCGCCCCGGCCTGAGCGACCCCGTCGGGCCCCGTGCTCAGCGGCGGCGGTACGCCAGGTCGAACACGAGCCGCCCGGCCCGCTGGGACTTCGCCTCGAAGCTCGTGATCGGTCGGCCCTCGAACCGGGGCGCCCAGCCGCCGTCGTGGTCCACGGGGTCCGCGGCCGCCGCGCCGGCCCGCGCCTCGCCCAGGCCGGCGCGCAGGGGGCGCTCCTCCTCGGCCGCGCTCTCCCATCCCGCGGGCAGCGGCTGGGCACCCACCTCGGTCTCCCTGCCCTCGCGGCGCACCCGCGTGAGCGGAGAGTCCTCGCCCGCGGCGCGCCCGGGGAAGAGGTTCTCGAACTCCGGGTGCGCCTCGAGCACCTCGCGCATCTGCACGGCGTAGCCCGACCAGTCCGTCGCCAGCCGCAGCACCCCGCCGGGGGTGAGCACCCGCGCCACGCGGTCCGCGAAGGCGGGGGAGACCAGGCGGCGCTTGTGGTGCCGCTTCTTGTGCCACGGGTCCGGGAAGAACACCCACACCTCGGAGACGGAGCCGGGCGTGAGCAGGGCGTCCAGCAGCTCGGGGGCGTTGGCCTCCACGGCGCGGACGTTCTCCAGGCCCTGCTGCTCCACGCGCGTCATGAGCGCGGCCAGGCCGGGCACGTAGACCTCGACGGCGAGCACGTTCCAGTCCGGCCGGTCGGCGGCGGCCTGCGCCGTTGACTCGCCCAGCCCGGAGCCGATGTCGACCAGCAGGGGGGCCTCGCGCCCGAACACCCCCGCCCAGTCCAGTCGGGCCTGGCCGTCCACCGAGGTGGCGCCGCGGCCGCGAGGCACGTCCACGAGGACCCGCTCCGCCTGGCGGTCCCACACGGCCTGCCGCCCCGCGTTCAGGCGCGCACCACGTCGGACGAAGGAGACCGGCTCCCGTCGGACGAGGGCGGGGTCCTTGTCCCGATTGTGGTCGTGCGCGTGGACGCGCTCGGCGGGCGGCGGCACGGCGTCGGGGCCGGGTGCGTCCGGGCAGGGGCGGGGCAGGTGCTCAGTCATCGCCCCGATCCTGCCACGGCCGCGCGTCGACGGTGCAGACCGCGGCCGACGACGGCGCCCGGCGCCGGGGTCAGGGGGTGCCGCTGGAGCGGTCTCCCGACGTGGGCGACGCGGGCGCCGAGGCCGTCGTGGCGGTCGGCTCGGGCGCGGACTCGGTCGGGTCCGGCGCGGGGTCCGTGGCCGGCGCGCTCGTGGACGGACCGGACGGGCTCGGGGACGTGGGGGTCGGCGTCGCGGAGGTCGGCGTCGGGTCGGGGGTGCTCGGCGTCGGACTGCCGGATCCCGTGCCCGACGGCGAGGACGAGGTGGGGGGAGACGTCGGGGAGGACGGCGTGGCCGAGCGGGTGGGCGCGGGGGTCGAGGAGGACGGGGCCGTGCTGCTCGGCACCGGAGTGGTCGCGCTGGGCGTCGGGGCCGCCGTGTCGGCGGGCGCGGACGGGGGCGGCACGGGTGCGCCGGTGGCCTCCTCCGTCCACGAGGACGTCTCGGGCTCCGGTTCGGGGGCGGGCTCCGGCTGCTGCTCCTCGGGGGTCGGGGTGGAGCGGTCCGGCAGACGCAGGTCGGCGGGGGCGGAGGCGGCGTCCGCGGCGACGTGGCCCTGGTCGGACAGCCAGGGGGCTGCCGTGTCCCGGGGGATCCGCACCGTCAGCACACCCGCGGCGGCCGGCGCCATGGACGCCTGGTCCGCCTCGAGCAACAGGCTGCCGTCCGGGAGGAAGACCACCGCGTCCCAGACGCGACGGTTCTCCACCTGCTCCGGCGCGTCGACCGCCGAGTCCAGGCGCGAGCCGATCACGTCCGGGTCGTTGGCCATGCGCTGGCGCACCTCGGCGCGGAACGCGTCCCAGCCGTCGGGGGTGAAGAGATCGGCGGTCTCGAGCACGCGGTCCTCGCGGGCCGAGTACCAGATCACGTGCGAGGTGGACACGGAGTCCGTGCCGCGCCGTTCCGTGGCGAGCAGGCGGGCCGCGGCGATGTCCTCGGCCACGACGGCGAGCTGCGGCTGGATCTCCAGGCGCGGGTCCGCGCTGGGGTCGGTGTCCCGGCGGTACTGGTCGATCTGGGCGCGCACGGCCCCGGCCATGGCCTCCGACCAGGCCGGCGCCCCGGGCACCTGCAGCCACGCCCCGTGGTGGTCCGGGTCCTCGCCCTCGAGCACGGCGACGCTCGCCTCCGGCACCCTCGCGAGGTCGTGCGAGGGGACCTCGACCGTGAACGGGGCCATGTCCATGGACGGCAGGGCGGAGGCCGCCGTCGTGTCGGGCGCAGGCTCGGGCTGCGGCTCGGTGCGAGCACAGGCGCTCAGCGCCACCAGGGCGACGGCGGCCAGGCCGAGGGTCGCGCGGCCACGGCGGGGGGAAGGCAGGACGGGACGCATGCGATTCACTTCCGGTGGTCGGAGGACTCCAGGATGGACTCGACGCGGGCGGCCATCTCATCCGCGGTCGGCGGGCGCCAGTCCGGGTCGTTCCGGCGGCGGGCGTCGCGGCGCAGGCGCAGGACCACCCAGGTCGCGAGGAAGGCCAGGATCAGGACCAGGACGATGTTGGAGAAGACGTCCGCGTACTCGGAGATGACGTGGAACCGCTCCCCGAGCGCGTAGCCGCCGTAGACGAAGATCGCGTTCCAGATGAGGGAGCCCAGCGCCGTGAACAGGGTGAACTTCGCGAGGTTCATCCGCTCGATGCCCGCGGGGATGGAGATCAGGGAGCGGAACACGGGGACCATGCGGCCCAGGAACACGGTCCAGTAGCCGTAGCGGATGAACCAGCGCTCGGTCTTGGCCACGTCCTCCATGTCCACCAGCGGCATGCGGTCCGCGATGCGGTACATGCGGCGGCGGCCGAGCCACGCGCCGATGCCGTAGAGGGCCAGTGCGCCGACGATCGAGCCGACCGTCGCCCAGACCAGCGCGGCATGCGGGCTGAAGGCGCCGCCGGCCGCGGTGAAGCCGGCCAGGGGCAGGATCACCTCGGACGGGATGGGCGGGAAGATGTTCTCCGCGAAGACGGCCAGGCCGACGCCGATCGGGCCGACCGCCTCCATGATGTCCACGACGATGTTGCCGAGCCAGCCGTAGTCGGTGGGCGCGGCGGCGGCCACGGTCAGGGGTGTGACGAGGGGGAGCATGCGCCCCATTGTCCATCATCGACCGCCTCCGCGACGTGGTCGAGGCGCCGACGTCGTCCGCTCTGCGCGCACAGTCGCGCCTCCGGGCGGGCGGGAGCGGGCTGCCGTTGGTAGTGTCAGAGGTGCTGACCGCTCACCGACCGTTCGCGCCACACCCCACTCCACGTGCGTGCCGCGGGCCCTACTGGAAGGAAGACTCCATGAGCATCGTCCAGATTCCGCTGCGCCTGGCCTCCGGCGCGTTCATCCTGAACTCCGGCCTGAACAAGCGCGGCATCTCCGCGGAGCAGGCCCAGGGCCTGCGCGACATGGGCGCCCGCGGCCTGCCCGCGCTGGCCAACCTGTCGCCGGAGCAGTTCAAGAAGTTCCTCGTGGGCACCGAGATCGGCGTGGGCTCGGCCCTGCTGGCCCCGTTCGTCCCGGGCTGGCTCGCCGGCTCCGCCCTGACCGCGTTCTCCGGCGGCCTGTTCTCCATGTACCTGAACACCCCGGAGATGACCGAGGCGGACGGCGTGCGTCCGTCCCAGGAGGGCACCGGCGTCGCCAAGGACATCTTCCTGGTCGGCTCCGGCCTGGCCATCACCGCCGACTCCGTGGCCAACCGCCCCGGCAAGCGCCGCAAGGCCGCCAAGAAGCGCGCCGCCCGCATCGAGGGCGCCCGCGATGCCAAGGTGCAGGCCATCCGCGACGCCCAGGACGAGAAGGTCGCCGCGATCCACGCCGCCCGTGAGGAGCAGGTCGCCGCGCTGCGCGAGGCCCGTGACGAGCTGAAGAAGCTGCGCAAGAAGGCCTGACGCCTCCGCCGCACGCGTGAGGGGCCCCGCCCGGACCATGGTCCGGGCGGGGCCCCTCACGCATGTGCCCGCCCACCGGGCGGGCAGGCTCAGAGGTCGATCTCGGTGGGGTGCAGCACGCGGCGCAGGAAGTCCTGGGTGCGCGGCTGCTGGGGGTCGGAGATCACCGCGGCGGCCGGGCCGGCCTCCACCACGACGCCGCCGTCCATGAACACGACCCGGTCGGCCACCTCGCGGGCGAAGCCCATCTCGTGGGTGACCACGAGCATGGTCATGCCGTCGCGGGCCAGCTGGCGCATGATCGCCAGGACGTCGCCGACGGTCTCGGGGTCGAGGGCCGAGGTGGGCTCGTCGAAGAGCATCAGCTGCGGGTCCATGGCCAGCGCACGGGCGATCGCCACGCGCTGCTGCTGGCCGCCGGAGAGCTGGTCCGGGTAGCGGTCCTCGAGCTCGGCCAGGCCCACGCGGGCCAGCTGCCGACGGGCGATGTCCGCCGCCTCGGCCTTGCCCCGCTTGAGCACCTTGAGCTGGGCCACGGTGCAGTTCTCCAGCACGGACAGGTGCGGGAACAGGTTGAACTGCTGGAACACCATGCCCACGTGGCGGCGCAGCACGTCCAGGTCCACGTCCTCGTCCGTGACCGTGAACTCACCGACCGTGACGACGCCCGAGTCGGGCTTCTCCAGCAGGTTCACGCAGCGCAGGAGGGTGGACTTGCCCGAGCCGGACGGGCCGATCAGGCACACGACCTCGCCGGGGGCGACGTCGAGGTCGATGCCGCGCAGCACGTGGTTGGCGCCGAAGGACTTGTTGAGGCCGGCCACGTGCACGCCGGCGGCGTCCGCGGCGGCCACCGCGCCGAAGGATCCGGTGATGGGGTTCTGCTGGGCCATCTCAGTGCCCCTTCTTGGTCGAACGGGCCTCGAACCGGCGGGCCAGCAGGGACAGCGGCACGGTGATCACGAGGTAGAACAGGCCGGCCACGAGGATCGGCGTCATGCCGGCGTCGAGGGCGGAGATGCCGTCGCGGCCGAACTTGGTGAGCTCGTACTCGTGCGCGGCCAGGCCGAGCACGTAGACCAGCGAGGAGTCCTTGGTCAGGAGGATGACCTCGTTGGTGAGCGGCGGCAGCACGATGCGGAACGCCTGGGGGATCACGATGGTGACCATGGCCCGCCACGTCGGCATGCCGAGGGACCGGGCCGCCTCCATCTGGCCGCGGGGCACGGCCTGCAGGCCGGCACGCAGGGTCTCGGCGATGTACGCGGCCGAGACCATGCCCAGGGCCGCCATCACGACGACGGGGATCGGCCAGGACACCCCGAACGCGAAGGGCACCCCGTAGCCGAAGGCGAGGAACACCAGCAGCGCGGGGACGCCGCGGAAGAACTCGACGTAGGCGGTGGCCAGCCACCGGTACGGGCCGAACGAGCTCAGGCGCATGAGCGCGAGCACGATGCCGCCCAGCAGGCCGACGACGAACGAGGTGACCGTGTAGAACAGCGTGTTGCCCAGGCCCACGAGGATCACGTTGGGGAACATCGGGGCCACGGCGGGGAAGTTCAGGACGTTCTCGGCGAGCGTGCCCCAGTCGATGAGGACGGCCAGGACGACGAGGGCGAGGACGAAGACGGCCGCCTGGATGATCAGGGACAGCCGGCGACGGCGGCGCGCACGGCCGGGCTTCATGGCCGGTGCGGGCGAGACGGGGGCCTGCGTGCTCATCGGTAGTCCTCCTGTGCCTGACCGAACCAGCGCTCCTGGAGCTCGGCCACGGTGCCGTCGTTGCGCAGCTCCTGCAGCGCGCGGTTCACGGCGGAGCCGAGCTGCGCCTTCTGCGGGCCGACCGCCATGCCGAGCTGCTCGCCCGTGGGCAGCGACTCGACCACCTCGAAGCGATCGTCGTCCTTGAGCGAGTAGAGCAGCACGGACTGGTTGCCCATGGCGGCGTCCACGGTGCCGGCCTGGATGGCCTGGATCTGCATGCCGCCGTCCTCGAACTGCACGGGGCTCAGGCCGTTCTGCTGGGCGTACTCGTCGCCGGTGGTCGCGGCCTGCACGCCGATCCGGCGGCCCTTCGCGGACTCGACGTCGGTGATGCCGGAGCCCTTCTTCGCGACCAGGACGAGGTCGTCGTCGAGGTAGGGCAGGGTGAAGGCCATGACGCGCTGGCGGGCCTCGGTGATGGAGATCGACGAGGCGTTCACGTCGCAGCCGGTGAGCGAGGCACCCGACTCGATGGCCTCGAAGGAGGAGTCGATCACGTTCACCCCGAGACCCAGCTTCTCCGCCACCGCCTCGACCAGCTGGATGTCGTAGCCGGTCAGCTCGCCCTTCTCCTCGAACTCGAAGGGCGGGTAGGGGATGTCGGAGCAGACCGTCAGGACGCCGGGCTGGACGAGGCCGTACGAGGTGCTCAGGTCGTCGTCGGACACGATGCCGGCGGATCCGGCGTCGCCGCCGAGGACGGCGCAGCCGGTGAGCAGCGCCGCCGACGCGGTGAGCCCCACGGCGCCGAGGAGGCGGGAGTGGATGCGGGTCATGGAGTGCCTTCTGTGCCGCCGTCGGGAGGACGGGCGTGCGGGTCGGAGGGAGCCGGCAGAGTGACGTGTGCCGCCGTGATTGGTGGTCATCGTAGTGCGTCGGGCGCCGTGGCGGGCGCCGGGAGACGACCCGTCCCCGCGGAGCGAGCCGATCGACCGGTGGCCCTGCCGCGGTCCGCCTCGGCAGACGAAGACTGGCCTTGCGCTGTGGGGATTGCCAGACTGGTCACATCGTCGTCACCCGGTCTGAGAGGTCTCTCGTGCTCCGCACCGCCGCCCCCGCTCGCACCGCCGCCCCCCTGTCCCTGCTCGCCGTGGGCGCCCTCGCGCGCGTCGGCTGCGGTGGGGGAGGCGGCGAGGCCTCGTCGTCCTCTCCCTCCTCCGACGCGTCCTCGGCCTCCCCGGCGACCGTCAGCGCGACCGCGAGCCCCACGCAGGACGCGGCCACGTCGTCCTCCGCGGCTCCCTCGACGGCGGTGTCCACGGCCTCGTCCTCCGCCGCGTCCTCGGTGGCCGCGTCCGCGTCGGCCGACGCGTCGGAGTCCGCCTCGATGGGGGCCGGCTCGGACCTCACGGACGAGCAGGAGGAGCGCGTGGAGGCGCTCGAGGACGTCCTGCTCACGCCCCAGACCGCGCCCGACGGCGTGTTCACGGACATGGAGACCCAGGTCGGCGGCGGGGGTGAACCGATCAGCACGAGTCTGAGCCTGACGGGCGTCACGCCCACGGGCGCCTGCGCGGACCTCATCGAGCAGATCAACACGCAGCAGGCGCCCGGGCTCGGCGGTGCGCTGGCCCAGTACGAGGTGGACCCGGCCGCGGTCACCGGCCTGGCCGGTTCCCAGGCCGGGGCGTTCGGCATGGTCGCGGTCACCGAGGACGGCACCGATCTGCTGGAGCCCTTCGGCGAGCTGGCCGACACGTGCGGCACGTTCGGCGACCCGGACGGCGTCGAGGCGGCCTTCACGACGGTGCCCGGCGTGCCGGACGCGGTCCACATCTCCCTGGGGAACTCGGGCATGGACACACCCGTGTTCACCATGACCGTCGGAGGCGTCACGGACGGGGACGAGCTCGTGTACCTCGGCATGGTGGGCCTCGACGAGGAGATCGCGGCCGAGACGCTGCGTGCCCAGGTCGAGGCGTTCGAGAAGCGGGAGCGCTGACCCGTCAGTCGTCGGGCCGGGGCGTCGGCTCGAGGCGGGCGCCGTCGTCGGACACCGGGTCCGCGTGGAACGGGCTGCCCGAGCTGACGTCCTCCGGGCCCCGCTGCCCCGACTCGACCGCGAGGAGGCGCCCCTCCTCGGAGAGCAGGGGTGTGGCCTCGATCGTGAGGTTCTCGCCGGCGCGTACGGCGTCGGCCACGAGCCGGGCCAGGCGGCGGTTGCGGGCCTCGTACCGTTCGGAGTCCTCGAGCACCGCGGTGTGCCGCGTCGCCAGCTGGATCTCGACGGAGGCGTCGATGCCGACGGCCAGCTGGCGGGCACGCAGCACCTCCGCGTCGAAGGCGGCCCCGGCCAACAGCACGATGCACGCCACCCACGCGAGGGCGAGCACGCCGATCGCGGAGTTGATCCGCCCGACCACGGCGAACTGGCCGAACCGGTCCGTGATCCAGCCCAGGGCCACGGTGGCGCCGAAGAGCAGGACCACCACGGCCACGGCGCCGAGCGAGAGCGGGCGGTAGCGGGGCTGCCGGACGTTGGGACCCAGGCGGTAGGCGAGGGTCACGATGAGGGCGATCACCACGAGGATGACCGGCCACTTCACCACGTTCCACGTCTGGACCGTCTCCTCCGGCAGGCCGACGGCCTGGCCGAGGCGCTGGGAGAGGTCCCCGCCGACGACCACCAGGATCGTGATCAGCACGGCGCCGAGCATGAGGGCGAGCGTCTCGACGAAGACCACGAGGCGGAAGTGGAGGAAGGGCCGGCCCTCGCGGGTGTCGTGGATGCGGTGCATGGCCCGGTGGAACGCGCCGACGGCGCCCGAGGCGGACACCACGGTGCCGACGGCCCCCAGGACGACGGCGCCGGTGCCGGGCCCGGCCGAGCCGAGGGTCAGGATCCACTCGCGGACGACGTCGGGCGTCAGCGACGGCCAGATCTCGGCGGCCAGGTGGGCCGCGGCGTCCACGGTCTCCTCCTCGACGCCCAGCAGCGAGACCACGGAGAGCAGGGCGATGACGGTGGGCAGCAGGGACAGCGCCCCGAAGAAGGTCATGGCGGCGGCCACGTCCCAGACCTGCAGCTCGAAGAGTCGGTGCAGGGTGCGGCGCAGGACGTACAGCAGGGACACCCGCGGTCGGGTGTACGTGCGGAGGCGCCGGGGCGCCGCTGTGGAGCCGGCCATGGCACCAACGTACCGGCGCGCGGGGGAATAGCCCTGGCACGAGGGGGGTTGAGCCACATAGACTCAACTTTGTCTCGGCGGTGGGAATGGCCCGCCGTCGACGGTTGTCCGACACCCCCGGGACACGGGGGAGAGAAGGAGCGAGGCGCACATGGATGCCAAGTTCACCACCAAGAGCCAGGAGGCGCTCTCGGCCGCGGCCATGAACGCCTCCACCGCCGGCAACCCCCAGATCGAGCCGGCCCACCTGCTGAAGGCCCTGATGGACCAGCGGGAGTCCGTCGCCGTGGCCGTCCTCAAGGCCGCCGGGGCCGACCCCGACGCCGTCTCCACGGCGGCCTCCTCGGCCATCCGGCGCCTGCCCTCCACCCAGGGCAGCACGGTGGCCCAGGCGCAGCTCTCGCGCGCCGCCCTGCAGGTCGTGCAGAACGCGCGCACCCAGGCCGAGCAGCGCTCGGACCAGTTCGTTTCCACCGAGCACCTGCTGCTCGGCGTGGCCGCGGATCCGGGCGAGGCCGGTGAGGCACTGCGCTCGAACGGGGCGAGCCTCGAGGCGCTCGCCGCCGCCCTGACCCAGGTGCGCGGCGACTCGCGCGTCACCACCCAGGACCCGGAGAACACCTTCCAGTCCCTGGAGAAGTACGGCACGGACCTCACGGAGGTCGCCCGCTCCGGCAAGCTCGACCCGGTGATCGGCCGCGACGCCGAGATCCGCCGCGTGGTGCAGGTGCTCTCGCGCCGCACCAAGAACAACCCCGTGCTCATCGGCGAGCCCGGCGTCGGCAAGACCGCCGTCGTCGAGGGCCTGGCCCAGCGGATGGTGGCCGGGGACGTCCCCGAGTCCCTGCGCGGCAAGACGCTGATCAGCCTGGACCTGGGTGCCATGGTCGCCGGCGCCAAGTACCGCGGCGAGTTCGAGGAGCGCCTGAAGGCCGTCCTCGAGGAGATCAAGGCCGCCGAGGGTCAGGTCGTCACGTTCATCGACGAGATCCACACCGTCGTGGGCGCGGGCGCGTCCGAGGGTGCCATGGACGCGGGCAACATGCTCAAGCCCATGCTGGCCCGCGGCGAGCTGCGCCTGATCGGCGCGACCACCCTGGACGAGTACCGCGAGAACATCGAGAAGGACCCCGCCCTGGAGCGCCGCTTCCAGCAGGTCTACGTGGGCGAGCCCAGCGTGGACGACACGATCGCCATCCTGCGCGGGCTCAAGGAGCGCTACGAGGCCCACCACAAGGTGGCCATCGCCGACTCCGCGCTCGTGGCCGCGGCCACGCTGTCCCACCGGTACATCACCGGCCGCCAGCTGCCCGACAAGGCCATCGACCTCGTGGACGAGGCCGCCTCGCGCCTGCGCATGGAGATCGACTCCGCCCCGGAGGAGATCGACGTCCTGCGCCGCCAGGTGGACCGCCTGACCATGGAGGAGCTCGCCCTCGAGGGCGAGACGGACCCGGCATCCGTCGAGCGGCTCGAGGCCCTGCGCACCGAGAAGGCGGACCGCGAGGAGGAGCTCACCGCCCTCACAGCCCGCTGGGACGCGGAGAAGGCCACCCTCAACGAGGCCGGTGACCTGCGCGCCAAGGTGGACGAGCTGCGCTCGCTGGCCGAGAAGGCCCAGCGCGACGGCGACCTCGCCGAGGCCTCCCGCCTGCTGTACGGCGAGATCCCCGCGCTGGAGAAGCAGCTCGAGGAGGCGGACCGCGCCGCCCGCGAGGCCGACCGCTCGACCACCGAGCCGATGGTCTCCGAGGAGGTCACGGCGGACGACATCGCCGAGGTGGTCTCCGCGTGGACCGGCATCCCCGCCGGCCGCATGCTCACCGCCGAGTCCGAGAAGCTGCTCACCATGGAGGAGCACCTCGGCGAGCGGCTGATCGGGCAGCGGGACGCCGTCGTCGCCGTCGCGGACGCGGTGCGCCGCTCGCGGGCCGGAATCGCGGACCCGAACCGGCCCACCGGCTCGTTCCTGTTCCTGGGCCCCACGGGCGTGGGCAAGACCGAGCTCGCCAAGGCGCTCGCGGAGTTCCTCTTCGACGACGAGCGCGCCATGGTGCGGATCGACATGTCCGAGTACGCGGAGAAGCACTCCGTCTCCCGCCTGGTCGGCGCCCCTCCGGGCTACGTCGGCTACGACGAGGGCGGCCAGCTCACGGAGGCCGTGCGGCGTCGCCCCTACTCGGTGGTGCTGCTGGACGAGGTGGAGAAGGCCCATCCCGAGGTCTTCGACATCCTGCTCCAGGTGCTCGACGACGGCCGCCTCACCGACGGCCAGGGCCGCACCGTGGACTTCCGCAACGTGATCCTGATCCTCACCTCGAACCTGGGCTCGCAGTTCCTCGTGGACCCGACCCTGGACGAGGCCGCCAAGCGCGAGTCCGTGATGTCCGTGGTGCGCGCGGCGTTCAAGCCCGAGTTCCTCAACCGCCTGGACGAGATCGTGCAGTTCGACGCGCTCACCGTGGACGAGCTGACGCGGATCGTGGACCTGCAGGTCGAGTCCCTGCAGGCGCGCCTGACGGACCGCCGCCTCACCCTCGAGGTGTCCGACGCCGCCAAGGCGTGGCTCGCCGAGACCGGGTTCGACCCGGCCTACGGCGCCCGGCCCCTGCGCCGCCTGGTGCAGCGCGAGATCGGCGACCGCCTGGCCCGCGGCATCCTCGCCGGGGAGATCGCGGACGGGGACACCGTGGTCGTGGACCGCGTCGAGGGCGAGAACGGCCTCACCGTGACCCGCAAGGGCTGACGCCGGGACCGGCGGCTCGTGACCCTCCTCCCTCTGGCACGTCGGGGGCGGTTTCGGGTGGTATCCGGCCTGGATACCACCCGAAACCGCCCCCGACGGCGTCTGCGGGTCGGACGGAGCCGCGCGGGTCAGCGGGTGCCGAGGGCGTCGGCGTCCTGCTGGAGGGTGCCGATCAGGTTGGCCACCGCGCGGGCCGTGTGGGTCAGCGTGGTGATGGAGACGTTGTCGATGTCGTCCTGGGGCGTGTGGTAGTTGTCGTCGCGGATCGACAGCAGGCCCGTCGAGGCGATGCCCGCGTCCACGAACGGCGCGTAGTCCGAGCGGCCGTTGCTGCCCTCGGGCTGGTGCGCGTGGCCGTCGCGGTCGAGCTGCGCGCCGAGCAGGGACTCAGCACCGATCGACCAGTCGGCCGTGAGCACGCCGAGCGTGTTCTGGTGGTCCAGCGGCGCCACCATGTCCAGGTTGGTGTAGAGGATGATGTCCTCGCGCTCCGCGGCGGTCAGGGTGTCCACGTAGTGGTGCGAGCCCAGCAGGCCGATCTCCTCGGCGCCCCACAGGGCGAAGCGGACCTTGCTCTCGGCCTTGTTGGCCTTGGCGGCCTGGCGCGCGACCTCGAGGGTCGCCGCGACGCCCGAGGCGTTGTCGTGGATGCCCGGGCCCTCCGGCACGCCGTCCAGGTGGGCGCCGAGCATCACGACGTCGTCGTCGCTGCCCGTGCGCGTCTCCGCCAGCACGTTCCAGGTGGGCCGCTGCTCCACGAGCTGCTCGAGGTCCAGGGTGACGGTGGCGCCGCCGCCGCGGGTCTGGGCCAGCAGGTGGGCGCCCAGCTCGCGGGTCACGCCCACGGTCCCGACGACGTCGCCCGGCTCGGCGCCCAGGGTGCCGTTCAGTGCGCCCTCGGCGTTGTTGTAGATGATGACGGCCTCGGCGCCGGAGGCGGCCGCGACCTGGGACTTCTGGGCGAAGGTGCAGTCGCCCCGGGAGACCAGGGCGACGCTGCCGGTCAGGTCCGCGCCGGCCCAGTCCGCGTCGGCGCAGCCGGTGGCGGCGCCGGCGGGGGCGGTGAGCGGGGCGTCGGTGACCTGCGCCGAGGGCGAGGACGTGAAGACGGTGTGCTCGAGGTCGCGCTGGACGGGGCCGGTCTGCTGAAGCCGGTCCCGCAAGGTCTCGGTGTAGGTGATCTCGAACTCCTGGAGCTCGACGTCGTAGCCGGCCTCCTCGAGCTCGCCCACAGCGTAGTCGAGGGAGGCCTGGAAGCCCGGCGTGCCCGCGGCGCGGTTGCCGTGCTCGTCCGCGATGGCCGCGAACGCCTCGATGTCCTGGCGGAGGTGGTCCGAGGAGATGGATCGGACCAGCTTCTCCGGGGAGTTCGGGTTGCCGCCGGCGCGGTTCAGGCCGGGGCCCAGGCCGCGGTCGGCGGTCTGCGTGGTGGCCGCGGGGGCCTTCGCGGGGGCGGCCGGGGCGGCCGGGGCGGCGAGTGAGACGGGGGCGGCGGTCAGCGTGGCGGCCAGGGTGGCGGCGGCCAGCAGGGTGGGGGTGCGGCGCATGGGCATCCTCATCGTCGGAGTGGGTGTGACGTACGCAACCTAGCCGGTCGTCCAGCGTCCGTACAGGGTGTGTGTCACGCCCGTCCAGCCGGATGCCGCCCGTGTCGCGGCCGCCCGCGCCGCGCCCGGCGCCACTGCACGCCCCGCCGGACCGGGCCGGTCGTCGTCGTCCACAGGCCGTCCGGCGGGTCATGTATCCTTGTCCGCACGAACCATATTGACCAGTGAAGACCTCGGCGGGCCCCTGTGCGCCACAGATCCGAGGCGGCGAGAGATGCGAAGGGGGTCACGCTCATGGGGCGCGGCCGTCAGAAGGCGAAGGCCACGAAGCAGGCACGGGAGATGAAGTACTTCTCTCCCGGAACAGACCTCTCGGCACTGGAGCGAGAGCTCACGGGCGGACGCACGCGCGGCCCGGAGCAGGACCAGGAGCCCGAGTACGAGGATCCGTACGCGGACCTCTACGCGGAGGACGAGGACGACGACGCGCGGGCGCGATGACGCCCGCACGGCATCCGGCCCTGGACGGGTATCAGGCCGCCCTGCGGTCGATCGCCAGGGTGGTGGATGAGACAGCACCGCTGCAGGACCCCGAGACGGCGTCTCGGGGTCTGCTGCGTCTGATGGAGGAGTCCCGCCCGCTCGTGATCACCGGGGCCGGCGTGTCCACGGACTCCGGCATCCCGGACTACCGGGGGCCAAACGGGTCCCTGCACCGCCACCGGCCGATGACGTACCAGGAGTTCCGGGACGACCCGGCCGCCCGCCACCGCTACTGGGCGCGCTCGTTCGTGGGCTGGCGCCGCATGGACCAGGCCCGCCCGAACGAGGCGCACCGCATCCTCGCGCGCTGGGCGGCCGAGGGGCGGATCGCCGGCGTCCTGACCCAGAACGTGGACGGGCTGCACGCCGAGGCCGGACGCGCGGCGGGGATGCCGGAGGACCGGCTGATCGAGCTCCACGGGGACCTGGCGCGCGTGGCCTGCCTGAACTGCGGGGCCACCGAGTCCCGCCGTGACCTGGACCTGCGGCTCGAGGCCGCCAATCCGGGCTACCTCGAGCGCGTGGCGATCGACCCGGACGCCGTGAACCCCGACGGGGACGTCTCCCTCGACCAGCACTGGGTGGAGGAGTTCACGATGGTCGGCTGCCGGGTGTGCGGCTCCGTGAAGCTCAAGCCGGACGTCGTGTACTTCGGCGAGTCCGTGCCCGCGGCGCGGCGCGCGGCCGCGGAGGCGATGGCCGACGACGGCGGCACGGTGCTCGCCGTCGGCACCTCGCTGGCCGTGATGAGCGGCTACCGGTTCGTGCTGCGGGCCGAGCGGGCCGGGCATGAGACGGGGCTGATCAACCTCGGCCCCACCCGCGCCGACGCCAAGGCCCGCTGGCGCTGGCGCGCCCCGGTCGCCGACGCGCTGGCCTGGCTCGACGCCCGCCTCTGACCCCCACCCACGTTTTCGTGCGGGAAACGGCGGACGCCGGGGCGTTTTCGTGCGGGAAACGGCGGGCGCCGGGGGTGTGGACACCGGGTGGCCCGGGGCCACGCACGACTCCTGCACAGGTGGCGCCGCCGGTGTCGTCGTCCACGGTGGGTGCTCCTGAGCGGGCGGGATAGGCCGGGTTGAGCCATCGTCACGGGCATGGCCACGTCTTCCCTGCCCCTGCCGGACATCGTCGAGACCGGCCGGCCGTTCACCCGTGGCGACCTGCGCGCGGCCGGGGTCTCGGAGCGACTGGTCCGCGGCGGTGACGTGCGGCGCGTGACGCATGGGGTCCATCGGCTCCGGACTGACCACCTCGGCTCGTGGGCGGATCTCGGTTACGCCGAGGCGCCCGCTCCCTTCGCGCCGGAGGAGACGGCCGCGGTCGTGGAGGCGAGCGGGGGAGTGGCCTCCCACCTCACGGCGCTGCTCCTGCACCGCGTGCCGCTGCCGCCGTTCCTGGCGGAGGACGGCACGGTGCACGTGTCACGGCCGCACCCGCGCGGGGCGAGCGTCCGCCCAGAGATCACCTCGCATGCCCGCCTCGTCCCGGCCGCGGATGTGACCGTCCTCCACGGGATCCGCCTGACGAGCCTGGAGCGATCCTGGGCGGATCTGGCCGCACTGCTCCGTCCAGGCATGCTCGTGCCCGTCGTGGCGGCCGGGGACGCTCTCGTCCACCGGCCGTGGTCGCCGGAGGGGCGCCGCTCACCACGGACCACGACGGCGGCCCTGCGGTCCGCGCTCCTGCGTGCCGGGCGGTTCAAGGGAGTGCGCACCGCCCGTGCCGCCCTCGAGCTGGTGCGGGTGGGCGCGGACTCCCCGCAGGAGACAGCCCTGCGACTGGCCCTGGTCCACGCCGGCCTGCCCGAGCCGGAGCTCCAGCTGGTGCTGCACCCGGGCCGGGCGCGGTCGCCGGACGCGGATCTGGGGTGGCGGCAGTGGCGCGTGGTGGTCCACTACGACGGCGGTCACCACCTCGACCCGGCACAGGTCGCCGTGGACGCGTGGCGGGACGAGGGGTGGGCGCGCGCGGGCTGGACGCAGATCTGGGCCACGGTGGACGACGCGCGGGACGACTTCCGGCGCGTCGTCGCCGAGGTGCAGGCGCACCGGGCCCGGCTCGGCGGGCGGGTGTTCGCGTCGTGAACCGCCGTTTCCCGAACGAAAACGCTCCGGAGTCCGCCGTTTCCCGAACGAAAACGCCCCCGTGGGGGTCAGGCGGCGTACTGGCCGCGCATCAGCACGGCGCCGCCGTCGACGCCCTTGGCGCCCTGCACGAAGTCCAGGCCGGCGGCCGCCGCGTCGTCGGTGAGGGCGCCGATGGTGCCCATCTCCCACGCGTCGATGCCGGCGTCCACGAGCACGGAGATCGACTTCGCGGCCACCTCCGGGTCCACCACGGCCACCATGCCCACGCCGAGGTTGAGGGTGCGCTCGAGGTCGGACTGCGGAACGCGGCCGAGCTCGCCCACCAGGCGGAACACGGGCGGCAGGGACCAGGTGTCGCGCTCGACGGTCGCCATGAGGCCCTGGGGGAGCACGCGCGCCAGGTTCGCGGCCAGGCCGCCGCCGGTCACGTGGCTGAAGGCGCGCACCGGCAGGTCCGACCCGCCGTCGTGCCCGTTGAGGCGCTGCACCAGGTCGAGGCAGGCGCGGGAGTAGATGCGGGTCGGCACGAGCAGCTCCTCGCCGAGGGTGCAGCCGAGCTCGGTGACCTCGCGGTCCAGGGACCAGCCCGCGGCGTTCACCACGCGGCGCACGAGCGAGTAGCCATTCGAGTGGATGCCGGAGGAGGCCATGCCGATCACGACGTCGCCGGACTGCACCCGCTCCGCGCCCAGGACCATGTCCGCCTCGACCACGCCGGTGGCCGCGCCCGCCACGTCGTACTCGTCCGCGGCCAGCAGGCCCGGGTGCTCGGCGGTCTCGCCGCCCACGAGCGCGGTGTCGGCCAGGCGGCAGCCCTCGGCCACGCCGCGCACGATGTCCGCGATGCGCTCGGGCACGACCTTGCCGCACGCGATGTAGTCGGTCATGAACAGGGGCTGGGCGCCGACCACCACGATGTCGTCCACGACCATGCCCACGAGGTCCTGGCCGATGGTGTCGTGCTTGTCCATCGCCTGTGCGATCGCCACCTTGGTGCCGACGCCGTCCGTGGACGTGGTCAGCAGCGGCTTGCGGTACTGCAGCAGCGCGGAGGCGTCCCACATGCCGGCGAAGCCGCCGATGCCGCCCAGGACCTCGGGGGTGTGGGTGGCCTTCACGGCGTCCTTCATCAGCTCGACGGCGCGGTCGCCGGCCTCCACGTCGACGCCGGCCGAGGCGTAGGTGATGGGGGTGGCGGAGGAGGGGGTCTGGTTCGGGGTCACAGCGGGGTCCTGTCCGTCTCGGTGAGCAGCTTCTCGTCGTCGGCGTCCGGGCCGGGCTCGCAGCCCGTGGCGGTCACGGTGGTGGTCTCGCCGTCCACGTCCAGCACCACGGTGGACGCGGGCGACACGGCGACCGGCTCCAGCAGGCCCTTGCCGCGCTCGCCCTCGTCGGCCAGCGGGATCGGGTAGTCGCCGGTGAAGCAGGCGGTGCACAGGCGTTCGCGCGGCTGCCCGGTGGCCTCGATCATGCCCTCCTCGCTGATGTAGGCCAGCGAGTCGGCGCCGATGGATGCGGCGATCTGGTCCACCGCGGCGCCGTTGGCGATGAGCTCGGCGCGGGTGGCGAAGTCGATGCCGTAGAAGCAGGGCCACTTCACGGGAGGGGAGGAGATCTTCACGTGCACTTCGGCAGCGCCGGCCTCCTTGAGCATCCGCACGACGGCGCGCTGGGTGTTGCCGCGCACGATCGAGTCGTCCACCACCACGACGCGCTTGCCGGCCACCACGGTGGACTGGACGTTGAGCTTGAGGCGGATGCCGAGCTGGCGCAGCGTCTGGGACGGCTGGATGAAGGTGCGGCCCACGTACGCGTTCTTCACGAAGCCCTGGCGGAACGGCAGGCCCGAGGCGTCCGCGTAGCCCACGGCGGCGGGCGTGCCGGACTCGGGCACGGGGATCACGACGTCGGCCCCGACCGGCTGCTCGAGCGCGAGGCGGCGGCCCATCTCCACGCGGGACTCGTACACGGAGCGCCCGGCGATCGTGGCGTCCGGCCGGGCGAGGTAGACGTACTCGAACACGCAGCCGGCCGGCTTGGACTCGGCGAAGCGGGTGGAGCGGATGCCCTCCTCGTCGATCGCGATCATCTCGCCGGGCTCGACCTCCCGGATGAAGGAGGCGCCGACGGTGGCGAGGGCCGACTGCTCGGAGGCCACCACCCAGCCGCGCTCGAGGCGGCCGAGCACGAGCGGGCGCACGCCCTGCGGGTCGCGGGCGGCGTAGAGGGTGTGCTCGTCCATGAACACGAAGCAGTAGGCGCCGCGGATCTTCGGCAGCAGCTCGAGGGCGGTCTCCTCGAGGCGGTCCCCGGGGGTGCCGTGCAGCAGGGCCGTGACCAGGGCGGTGTCCGTGGTGTTGCCCTGCTTCATCTCACCGTGGGTGTGGCGGCCGTCCGCGGCGTGCACCATGCGCAGCAGCTCGGCGGAGTTCACGAGGTTGCCGTTGTGCGCCAGGGCGACCGTGCCGTCGTCGGCGGTGGCGCCCAGGGTGGGCTGGGCGTTGGCCCACTTGTTCACGCCGGTGGTGGAGTAGCGGCAGTGGCCGACGGCGATGTGGCCGCTCAGCGCGGTCAGGGTGGCCTCGTCGAACACCTGGGAGACCAGGCCGATGTCCTTGTAGACGGCGATGCGCCCGCCGTCCGAGACGGCGATGCCCGCGGACTCCTGGCCGCGGTGCTGGAGGGCGTACAGGCCGTAGTAGGCCAGCTTCGCGACCTCCTCTCCCGGCGCCCACACGCCGAACACGCCGCATTCGTCCTGCGGCCCCTGGTCCTGGGGGTCGAGGGCGGCGGTCAGGCGGCCGTCGCCTCGTCGGGTGCGCGGTGCGATCACTGCTCGGGGGTCCTTTCGGTGGGGGTGGTGCGGGCGGGCGGGGCACCCGCGTCCACGCGGTCCAGGCGGACGTCCGCCATGGCCGGGTCGTCGGTGCGCTCGAGGACCACGGTGCGCGCGGTCGACCGGGAGCGGCGGTCCAGCAGCAGCCACACGAGCAGTCCGAGCACGCCGGTGCCGAGCATGCTCAGCAGGGCCGCGAAGCCGAACGTCTCCGAGAAGGAGAGCGGGATGCCGGAGTACGGGTCCGCGGGCGGGGTGGGGGAGGCATGGACCGCGGTGGTGATCACGAGGGCGATCAGCAGGCCGAGCGCGAGCGCCACCGCGAGCACCGCGGTCAGCCGCGGGGCGCGACGGACGGTGTAGGCGCGCTGATCGGGGGTCGGCTCGGGGGCGGAGGTCATGCGCGCCAGTCTATCGAGTCGGCCGCTGGGGCCAGTCCCGGGTGTCCGGGGTGGGACCGGCAGAGCTGCATCCCGCGACGAGGAACGGTGCCGACGTTCGAACGGTCGGCGCCGTCGAGAGGACTGCCGGACACCCCTCGCTCACGGCCGCACGAGCGGCAGGTGCGCGCCGAGGTCGGCCCGCACGCCCGAGGCGCGCACGCCGCCGGCCGCCGTCGCGTCCTCCCAGGTCGTCAGCCCCGTGGCCAGGGACAGCCATGTCACGGCGTCCATCTCCACGACGTTGGGCGGGGTGCCGCGTGTGTGCCGGGGCCCGGGGAGGCACTGGGCGACGCCGAAGGGCGGCACGCGCACCTCCACCGAGTTCCCGGGCACGCGGGTCGCCAGCTCCTCGAGCGCGAAGCGCACCGCCGTCGCCCGCGTGGGGCGCGGCAGCGCGGCGGCCGCCGCGGGGTCCTCCGCGTGGGCGCGTGCCCACGCCAGCAGCGCCGCGTGGCCCTCGACGACAGGCACCCGGCGGCGCGGGACGGAGCCGGTGGTCACGCCCGCGCCTCGAAGGCCGGCAGGACGTCCCCCACGAGGTCCCGCACCGGCGCGGCCAGGCGGATCTCGCCGACCGGCTCGCCCCGGCCGAGCACCGGGGGCACGACGGCGGCCAGCACGCCCGGCAGCGTCGCCCGGTCCACGTGGTCCGGGGCGAACCGGGCCAGCAGCGCGAGCGCGACCAGGTCGCCGGCCCGCGTGCCGCCGTCGAGCGCCTTGACGGCCACGGCCGTGCCGTCCGGCGCGGCCATGACGAGGACGCCGTCCGCGCCCACCTTGGCGAGCAGGCCGAGCTCGCGCATCACCACGGTGTTGGAGCTCGTCTCCCCGTGGACGGCCCACGGGTGCTCGAGCATCGCCGTGGCGACGGCGGCCGCGTGCGGATCCGCGTCGGCGCGGCCGGGCGCCGCGGCGACCCGCCCGATGCCGCGGGCCAGGCCCGCCAGCGTGATGACGGCGGCCGGGGCGCCACAGCCGTCCACACCGGTGTGGGCCACCGGCTCGCCGCAGTACTCGGCGATCACCGCGTCCACCTCGCGCTGCAGCGGGTGCGCCGGGTCGAGGTACGTGGCGACGTCGTGCCCGGACGCCGCGCAGGCCGCGAGGAAGCCGGCGTGCTTGCCGGAGCAGTTGAAGGCCAGCGGGGTGGCGGCGGCGGCCTCGCCGTCGCGGCGGACCTGGGCGACCACCTCGGAGGTGTCCGCGGGCCAGGCCGGCGGGCACTGCAGGGCGGACGCGTCGAGGCCGGCGTCCGCGAGCATGCGCTCGGCCAGCGCCTGGTGCCGGAGCGTGCCCCGGTGCGAGCCGCACGCGATGGACAGGGCCTCGCCCTCCAGCGCCGCCCCGTGGCGCAGCGACGCGATGGCCTGGAACGGCTTCAGCGTGGAGCGCGGGTAGATCAGCGCGTCTGCGGGGCCGAGGGCGGCCAGCACCCGCCCGTCGGGGCCGGTCACGACGGCGGCGCCCGCCGTGCGGGACTCGACGAAGCCGTTGCGGACGGTCTCCACGAGCTCGACGGCGTCGGACAGGGCGAAGGTCTCGCCCGTGGGGGCGACGGTGGCGTGGGTCATGCGGTCCAGGGTAGCGAGGACCCCGGACGCGCCGGGCGTCCGGGGCCGGTGGGCCGGGTCAGGTCCGGCGGCATCACCGGCTCACTCCGCGGAGAGCCGCCCGTCCACCATGGTCAGGGTGCGGTCCGTGGCCGAGAGGAATTCGTGGTCGTGCGTGACCATGAGCGTCGCCACCTGCTCCTCGCGGGTCAGCGTGCCCAGCAGGTCCACGACGGCGGCCGAGCGCTCGCGGTCCAGCGCGGAGGTGGGCTCGTCCACGAGCAGCAGCGTCGGCGAGGCCATCAGCGCGCGCACGATGTTCACGCGCTGCCGCTGACCGCCCGAGAGCTGGTGCGGGCGCTTGCCGGCCTGGTCGGCCAGGTCCACACGCTCGAGCAGCTCCAGGGCCCGCGCCTTGGCGGCCCTGCGGTCGGCGCGGGTGGCGTCACGGTCCAGGTGCACGGTCAGCTCCAGCTGCTCGGCCGCCGTGAGGGACGGGATGAGGTTGGGCTGCTGGAAGATCATGCCGATCTCCTGGCCGCGCAGCGCGGTGCGCTCCTTCCGGGACAGCCCGGCCATCTCGCGGCCGGCCACGGACACGCAGCCGGAGGTGGGCGTCACCAGGCCCGCGGCCACCGCCAGCAGGGAGGACTTGCCCGAGCCGGACGGGCCGACCATCGCGGTGAACGTGCCGGGGAGCAGGTCCAGGCTCACCTCGTCCAGGGCGCGCAGCACGCCGCGCTCGCCGTCCGGGTACTCCAGCACGAGGTCGCGCACGGACAGCGCGGGGGTGGCGTCGGCCGCGGCGGCGGGGCGCTCGCCGGCGACGCGGTGGGCGGCCGCGGCGGCCGGGGTGCGGAGGGCGTCGAGGTCGGCCTGCGGGGCGGTGAGGGTGGTCATGGGGAGGTCCTTTCTCCAGGCGGGGGCGAGGCGGAGCCGAGGGGGACGACGGCGCCGGGCGGCGCCGTCGTCGGAGGCGGTCAGTTGCCGCCGAGGGCGACCAGCGGGTCGATCCGGGTGACGCGGTAGACCGCGACGACGGCGGCGAGCATGCCGAGCACGAGGACCCCGGCGGCGGGCACCGCGGTGGTGGCCCACGAGAGCTCGAACGGGACGGCCCGCCCCGCGAACGCGCCGACCACGGCGGCCAGCCCGGTGCCCACGGCCACGCCCCCGACGAGCACGAACGCGGCCTGCGCGAGCGAGTCCTTCAGCACCCAGCCGTTCGAGCCGCCGAGGGCCTTGAGCACCGCGATGTCGCGGGTGCGCTGCACCGTCCAGATGGACAGGAACGCGATCACCACGAGCGCCGAGATGCCGTACAGGAAGCCCTGCATGGTCATCAGGGAGCCGTTCTCGGACCGGTAGCTGGGCAGGGCGGCGTAGGAGCCCTTCACGGTCTCGGCGACGGTGCCCGCGGCGTCGTCACCGGCGGCGGCCACGGCGTCGACGTCGGCGCCGGCGTCGAAGCGCACCAGGCCGGCGGTGCCGAGCACCGCGTCGTCGGCGGTGTGCGAGATGGCGTTCCAGTCCTCGAGCGCCAGCCACGTCACGGGGGAGTGGGAGTAGTACTCGGTCGGCACGACGTCGGCCACGGTGTAGACGAAGCCGGAGACCGCGACGGCGTCACCCTCCTGCGCGTGGAGGGAGTCGGCCACGTCCTGGCTGAGCACGATCTGCCCGGGCTCGACGCCGGCCGGCGCGTCGGAGCCGCCCGGGGTGAGACCGATGAACGCGGTGGTGGCCACGCCGGTGGTGGGCTCGCCGGACACGTCCGCGCGGCCCTGCGGGTCCGTGTCCACGGGGTGCTCGAGGCCGATGGCCCGGCCCTGGCTCACACCGAGCGGCTCGACGGAGGCCACGCCGTGAGTGGCCGCCCACGCGTCGCGCTGGGCCACGGTGAACTCGGACTGGGTGAACGACGCGGTGGGCTCCTGGCCCGCCGCGCCGCCGAAGACCAGACGCTGCACGCCCTGCTCGCCGAGGCGGTCGATCGCGGCGGTGTTCTGCCCGCCCAGGCCGGCCGTGAGGCCGGAGAGCATGACGAGCAGCAGGCTGATGAGGGCCACCACGGAGCCCATGAGGGCGAACCGTCCGGTGGCGAAGCGGAGGTCGCGGAGTGCGAGGAACACGGGGCGCGTCCTTTCCTGGGAGAGGTCTGTCCTGAGATTGCCTCCACGGTCTCGCGCGGGGAGGGGTCGGCACATCGCCCGCGGCGGCTGGACCCGGTCAACCGAATGGTTGATCCCGGCGGCTCAGCGGCGCAGCCCCGGGGCCGCGGGCCGCTGTCGCGTCCGGGGCGCGCCCTAGGGTGGAGCCATGTCCGTCGCACCCCGCGCCGCCGTGCCCCCCGCGGCCGCCGAGACCGGCACCACCGCCGTGCTCGCCGGCCTGCGCGTGGCCCTGCACGTCACGTTCGCCGCGCTGCTCACCGTGGGGCTGGCGCGCGCGCTCGCGGACCGGTCCCCGGAGGCGTCCTCCGGTCCGTTCCCGGCCACCACCCTGGTGCTGCTGACCGCCGCGCTGGCGGGCGTCTACCTGGCCGGGACCGTGCTGGAGCGGCGCCGGTGGGCCCGGGGCGACGACGTCGGCCGCGGTCCGGCGGTCGCCTGGCTGGCCCTGGTGCTGCTGCTGTGGGGCCTGCTCGTGGCCCACCACGGCGACTTCGCGTGGGTCGCCTTCCCCCTCTTCTTCGTCGTCCTGCACGTGGTCGACCGGGTGGCCCGGCAGGCCTGGGTGCGCCACGTGGTCGGGCCCGCGCTGGTGGTGGCGATGGCCGTCGTCGTGGTGGCCGGGATGGCGGCGGGCGCCGGCGGCGTGCGGGTGCCGGCCGTCATTGGTCCGCTGGTGGGCGCCGCCGTGGCCGTGGTGCTCTCCGGGGCGTACCGCGCCCTGCACGCCGAGTCCGAGCGCCAGCGTGCCGTGGCCGAGCAGCTGCGCGCCGCGCAGGCCGAGCTCGCGCGCACCGAGCACCGGGCGGGGGTGAGCGCCGAGCGGGAGCGGCTCGCCCGCGAGATCCACGACACCCTCACCCAGGGGCTGGCCTCGATCGTGCTGGTCTCGCGCGCGGCCCAGGACGCGCTCGACGCCGCCGACCCCGCCCTCGCCCGGCAGCGCATGGAGACCGTGCGCGCCACGGCCGCCGAGAACCTCGCCGAGTCCCGCCGCTTCGTCCGCGACCTGCGCGGCACCGGGGCACCGTCCCTCATCGAGGCGCTCGAACGAGCGGTCGCCGGGTTCGCCGACCGGCAGGCCGCCGCCGGGACGCCCGTGGCTGCGGACGTCGAGGTCGTGGGGGAGCCGGTCGCGGTCGCCGAGGCCGTGGAGACCGCGGTGCTGCGAGCCGTGCAGGCCTCCCTGGCGAACGTGGGCGCGCACGCGGGCGCTCGGCGCGCCCGGGTCACGCTGGGCTACCTCGGTGATGAGCTGACGGTGGACGTGGCCGACGACGGCGCGGGGTTCGACCCGGCCGTCGTCGCGGCCCGCCCCCGGGCCGGAGCCGCCGGTGCCGACCCGGGGGCGGGGACCGGCGTGGGGCTGGCGAGCGTGCGCGAGCGTCTCGCTGCGGTGGGCGGCGAGGCCACCGTCGAGTCGGCCCCCGGCGAGGGCACCGTGGTGGCGCTGCGGGTGCCGCTGGCCGCCGCCGGGGCCGGCCGGAGCGCTGATCCCGAGCAGACCGAGAGCGAGGAGACCGCATGAGCGTGCGGGTGATGCTGGTGGACGACCACCCCGTGGTCCGGGCGGGGGTGCGGGCCGTCGTCGAGGCGCACCCGGACCTGAGCGTGGTGGCCGAGGCCGCCGACGGGGCGGAGGCGATCGGCGTCCTGGAGGCGGGCGAGCCCGCGGTGGACGTCGTGCTGATGGACCTGCAGATGGGCGCGGGGATGGACGGCGTGACCGCCACCCGCGCGGTGCGGGAGCGGTGGCCGGGGGTGCAGGTGCTGATCCTGACGACCTTCGACACGGAGGCGGACATCCTCGCGGCCGTGAACGCGGGCGCTGCCGGCTACCTGCTCAAGGACGCCCCGAGCGAGGAGATCGCCTCGGCGGTGCGGCAGGCGGCGGCGGGGCGCAAGGCGCTGGCCCCGCAGGTCGCGGCCACGCTGATGGGGCGCATGTCCGGCGGCTCCGAGGTGCTGTCCGAGCGGGAGATCCAGCTGCTCGAGCTGATCGCGCGGGGCGCCACGAACAAGGTGGCCGCGAAGGAGCTGTTCATCTCCGAGGCCACCGTGAAGACGCACCTGGTGCACATCTTCCAGAAGCTCGGGGTGGACAACCGCACGCGCGCCGTCGACGAGGCCCGGCGACGGCGCATCATCCGCTGACGGGCAGGCCGAGGCGGCCGGCCCTGGAGGGCCCGGCCCTGCTCAGCGGCGCCGCACGTACCGGGTGATCACCGCCGCGGCGACGGCGGCCAGCGCCAGCACGCCGAGCGCGGCGGGCAGGCTGAGGTCGCCGCGCTGGACGCCGAACCCCCGCAGCGTCCAGAAGACGATCAGGGCGCACGTGAACATCACGCCGACGAACATCCAGACCGACCGGAGCCCGGGTCCCAGCCCCGCACCGGGCCGGTGGCGGGGGTCACGGGGGTCACCGTCGTCGCCGGGCTGACCGTGGTGGAGGGGAGGCATCGTCATGCGCTCCACCGTAGGGGCCACGGGCCGGGCCGGGCCAGGGCCACCGCGTAGGCTTCAGGCTCGTGAAGACCCTTGTGCTCGGCAACGGCGGCCGCGAACACGCGCTGCTCACCGCCCTCTCCCGTGATCCGCAGGTCAGCGCCCTCCACGCGGCGCCCGGCAACGCCGGCATGGCCGACCTCGCCACCCTCCACGCCGTCGAGGCCACCGACCCGGCCGCCGTCGTGGCGCTCGCGCGCGAGCTGGGGGCCGACCTCGTCGTCGTCGGACCCGAGGCCCCGCTGGCCGCCGGCGTCTCCGACGCCCTGCGCGAGGCCGGGTTCGCCGTGTTCGGCCCCTCGCAGGCCGCCGCGCAGCTCGAGGCGTCCAAGGCCTTCGCCAAGGAGGTCATGGCCGCCGCGGGCGTGCCCACCGCCGGCTCCCGCGTGTGCACCACCGCCGCGGAGGCCGCCGCCGCCCTCGACGAGTTCGGCGCCCCGCACGTCGTCAAGGACGACGGTCTGGCCGCGGGCAAGGGCGTCGTGGTCACCTCCGACCGCGCCGAGGCCCTCGCCCACGCCGAGGCCTGCTTCGCCGCCGGCGGCACCGTGGTGATCGAGGACTTCCTGGACGGCCCCGAGGTCTCCCTCTTCGTGATCTGCGACGGCGAGGCCGCCGTCGCCCTCACCCCCGCCCAGGACTTCAAGCGCATCCACGACGGCGACGCCGGCCCCAACACCGGCGGCATGGGCGCGTACACGCCGCTGCCGTGGCTGCCCGAGGGCTTCACGGACGAGGTCATGGACCGCGTGGCCCGCCCCGTGCTCGCCGAGATGGCCCGCCGCGGCACCCCGTTCACGGGCGTGCTGTTCTGCGGCCTGGCCGTGACCGCCGAGGGCGTGGAGGTCATCGAGTTCAACGTGCGCTTCGGCGACCCCGAGACCCAGGCCGTGCTCGCCCGCCTCGAGACGCCCCTGGGCGGGCTGCTCGCCGACGCCGCGGCCGGCCGGCTCGGCGCGGACCGTCGACTCGAGTGGAGCGACGACGTCGCCGTGGACGTGGTCATGGCCTCGGCCGGCTACCCGGCCTCCTCCTCGAAGGGCGACGTGATCACCGGGCTGGCCGACGCGGCCGGCCTCGAGGGCGTGCACGTGATCCACGCGGGCACCGCGGTGTCCGGTGAGGACGTGGTGACGGCGGGCGGCCGGGTGCTGGCCGTCGTCGGGCGCGGGGCGGACCTGGCCCAAGCGCGCGAGCGCGCCTACGCGGGCGTCGAGCGCATCCGGTTCGACGGCGCCCAGTGGCGCACGGACATCGGACTCAAGGCCGAGCGCGGCGAGATCACCGTGCCGGGGACGGAGGGAGCGAAGTGAGCGGGGAGCGCGTGGGGTTCACGGGGGCCGAGGCCCTCGAGCTGCCGGGCTGGCGGCACGTCTACTCGGGCAAGGTGCGGGACCTGTACGAGCCCGCTGACGCCGAGCCGGGGCGGTCCGCGACGCTGCTCGTGGTGGCCTCCGACCGGATCAGCGCCTACGACCACGTGCTGGAGCCGCCGATCCCGGACAAGGGCGCCATCCTCACCCGGTTGACCCTGTGGTGGTTCGAGAAGCTGGCCGAGGGCTACAACGGGGCCCACGCCGAGCCGGTCGAGCACCACGTGGTGAGCGCGGACGTGCCCGCGGCCGTGGCCGGGCGGGCGATGATCGTCAAGCGCCTGGACATGTTCCCCGTGGAGTGCATCGCCCGCGGCTACCTGACCGGCTCCGGCCTGGCCGAGTACCGCGCGTCGGGCACGGTGGCCGGCCTGCCGCTGCCCGCCGGGCTCGTGGACGGCTCGCGGGTCGACCCGCCGATCTTCACGCCGTCCGCGAAGGCCGAGGTCGGCGAGCACGACGAGAACATCACGTTCGAGCAGATGGTCGAGCGCGTGGGCACCGAGGCCGCCGAGCGCCTGCGGTTCCTCACCCTGGACCTGTACGCCCGCGCCGAGGCGATCGCCCGCGAGGCCGGCATCATCCTGGCGGACACGAAGGTCGAGTTCGGTGTGGACCCGGCCACCGGCCAGGTGGTGCTGGGCGACGAGGTCCTCACCCCGGACTCCTCCCGGTTCTGGGACGCCGAGGACTACGAGCCCGGCCGCCCCCAGGCGAGCTTCGACAAGCAGTTCGTCCGCGACTGGCTCACGGGCCCCGACTCCGGTTGGGACAAGACCAGCGGGGAGGCCCCGCCGGCGCTGCCCGCCGACGTCGTGGCCAAGACCCGCGACCGCTACGTGGAGGCGTACGAGCGCCTGACGGGCCGCCCCTTCGACGCCTGACCCGCACTTTCGAACGTGAGATATGTCCTCTGTCACGTTCGAAAGCGCGTCGGGCGCGCCACCCGTCAGGCGAGCGAGTCCTCCCAGGCCCGGTGCAGCGCCGCGAACCGCCCGTCGGCCGCCACCAGCTCGGCGGGGCTGCCGTCCTCGACGATCCGGCCGTCGTGCATCACGAGCACCCGGTCGGCGGTCTCGACGGTGCTGAGCCGGTGGGCGATGATCAGTGCCGTCCGGTTCCCCAACAGCCGCTCCAGCCCGGCCTGCACGAGTCGCTCGCTCGGCAGGTCCAGCGACGACGTCGCCTCGTCCAGGATCAGCACGGCGGGGTCCGCGAGGAACGCCCGCGCGAACGACACGAGCTGCCGCTGTCCCGCGCTCAGCCGCCCGCCGCGCTTGGCGACGTCGGTCGCGTAGCCCTCGGGCAGCCCCAGGATGAAGTCGTGCGCCCCCACCGCCCGGGCGGCCGCCTGGATCTCGGCCTCGGTGGCGTCGGGCCGGCCGAGGGCGATGTTCTCCGCGATCGACCCGGAGAACAGGAACGCCTCCTGGGTCACCATCACCACGTTGCGCCGCAGATCCGCCTGGCTGAGCTCGCGCAGCTCCACCCCGTCCAGCGTCAGCGAGCCGGTGGAGACGTCGTAGAACCGGGCGATGAGCTTGGCCAGCGTCGACTTGCCCGCACCCGTCTGGCCCACCACGGCCACGGTCTGCCCGGCCGGGATCACGAGGTCGAACTCCGGCAGCACCACCCGGTCCGGCCCGTAGCTGAACACCGCGTCCCGGAACTCCACCCGCCCGGACGCCACGCCCGTCCCCGGAGCGTCGGCCCCGGGCAGCGGCCTGGGCTCGGCGGCCTCCACCACGGTGGGCTCCTCCTCGAGCAGGCCGGAGACCTTCTCGAGTGCCGCCGTCGCGGACTGCAGCGACGAGTAGAACATCGCCACCATCTCCATGGGCTGGAACACGCGCCGCCCGGCCAGCAGGAGCGCCACGAGCACCCCCACCTCGAGGTCGCCGTCGAGCACGCGCAGGCCCCCGGTCACGAGCAGCGCCGCCACCGTCAGGTTGCCCGTCGCCACGAGCACCGGCTGCAGGATGCCGAACAGGTTGAGCGTGGCCACCATGTCGTCCCGGTAGGCCGTGGCCAAGTCGCGGTACCGCGCGTCGTTGTCCCGTTCCCGCCGGAAGGCCTGGACCGCGCGGATGCCGGTCATGGTCTCCACGAAGTGCACGATCGACCGCGCCGAGGACACCCGTGACCGCCGGTACGCCTCCTCGGACCGCACCTGGTACCAGCGCGTCACGATCGCCACCGGCACGGCCGCGCCCAGCAGCACGAGGAACGACGGCGGGTCCAGCAGCAGGATGGACGCCGCGGTGAACGACATGAACATCAGCCCGGACACGAGCGAGGACACGCCCTGGTCCAGCAGCTCCCGCAGCGCCTCCAGGTCCGAGGTCTGCCGCGAGATCACCCGCCCGGACGTGTACCGCTCGTGGAAGCCGAGGCTCAGCCGCTGCGTGTGCCGGAACACGCGCAGCCGCAGGCTCAGCAGCATGGCCTGGCTCGCCCGCGCGGTGAGCCACGTGTACGCCCCCAGCAGGCCGCCGGAGACGAGGGCCGCCGCCACGTACGCCCCGCCCACGGGGACGAGGATGGGCCAGACGGACTCGCCGGCCCGCACGGCCTCGACGACGCGCGGCAGCTCCGCGTCGATCGCCCAGGCGATGATCAGCGGCCCGGCCGCCCGCGCCGCGTTGGACACGAGCACGAAGACCACGGTGAGCAGCAGCGTCCCCCGGACCGGCCGCGCGAGCTCGCCGAGCAGCCGGAAGGACCGGCGCCGGATGTGGCGGCGCTCCGCGCGGGTGTAGTCGAGGTCCTCTTCGGCCCCCACGCCGCGCACGCGGCTCACGTCGGCGGCGCTCATGCCTGCTCCTCCGGTCGGCTCGAGATGATGTGCCGGTACACGGCGCTGCGGGCCAGCAGTTCGGGGTGCGTCCCCACGTCCTCGATCCGCCCGTCCGCCAGCACCGCGACCCGGTCCGCCAGGGCCACGGTGGAGGGACGGTGCGCCACGATCAGGGTGGTCGTCCCGTCGAGGACCTCGCGCAGGCGCGCGGTCACGGCCTCCTCGGTGCGCACGTCGAGGGCGGAGAGGGGGTCGTCCAGCACGAGCACGTCCGGGCGCGCCGCGATCGCGCGGGCGAGGGCGATCCGCTGGCGCTGTCCGCCGGAGAGGCTGAGGCCCTCCTCGCCGATCTCGGTCTCGACGCCGTCCGCCAGGTCCGCCACGAAGCCCGCCTGCGCGGTCTCGAGCGCGAGGTCGAGCAGGGCGTCCGCCGCGGGGGAGTGGAGGCCGTCCGCGAGCACGTCCGCCGGGGCGCCGAGCAGCACGTTCTGCCGGATGGTCGCGGAGAACAGTGTGGCGTCCTCGAACGCCACGGACACCCGCCGGCGCAGCTCCTCGAGCGGCATCCGGCGCACGTCCACCCCGTCCACGCAGACGGAGCCCGCCGTGACGTCGAGCAGCCGGGGGACCAGCTGCAGCAGCGTCGACTTGCCGGCGCCGGTCGCGCCGACCAGGGCCATCGTCTCGCCGGGCACCAGCTCGAGGTCGACGCCGTCGAGCAGGTCGCGCTCCCCGCGCCCCGGGTCCGCGTCCGGCCAGCGGAAGCGCACCCCGCGGAACGCGAGCGCGCCGGTGGCCGGGGGCACGACGGCGGCCTCCCCGGTGGGCGAGGCGATGTCCACGGGCGTGGCGAGGACGTCCACGTGGCGGTCGATCGCCGTGCGGGCCGAGAGCGTCATGCCCATCAGCTGGCCCACCGACTCGACCGGCCCGGCCAGCACGGCCGCGGTGGCGAAGTAGGCGGCGAGCGCGCCCACCGTCAGCTCCCCGGTCGCCACGAGCCACAGGCCCAGGGCGAGGCCCAGGCCCAGCACCGTCTCCGGCAGGGCCACGATGAGCGCGATGAACCGGGCCAGCACCGAGGCCTTGTGCACCTCGGTGCCCTGCAGCGTGCGGGCGCGCCCGCGGAAGCCGTCGAGGGCGTGCGCGCCGCGGCCGAACGCCTTGAGGACGCGGATGCCGTGCACCGACTCCTCGACGGACGTGGCGAGGTCCCCGGCCTGGTCCTGGGAGAGCCGGGACGCGGCGCGGAAGTCGTTGCGGAACCCGAACGACGCCCACATGATCGGCACGGCCGCGGCGAGGTAGAGCAGGGCCAGCTGCCAGGACAGCAGGAACAGCAGGACGAGGCCGACGGCGATGGTCACCACGTCCACCACGAGCATGACCGAGCCGAACGCGATCCACCGCCGCAGCAGCGAGAGGTCGCCCTGGGCCCGGGAGAGCAGCTGCCCCGAGGGCCACGCGTCGTGGAACGCCACCGGCAGGCGCTGGAGCCGTTCGAACAGGGCGATGCGCGCCCGGTTCTCCACCCCGGCGGCCGGCGGGAGGATGAAGTACCGGCGCAGGCCGATGAACGCGGCCTCGGCGAGGCCGAGCACGGTGAGCAGGCCGGCGGCCCGCCACACGTCCGCGCGGGAGTCGGGGGAGGAGGGCCCGGCGAGCACAGTCTGCGTGAACACGGTGTCCACGAGCAGGTGGATGACCTGCGGGATGGCCAGGGCCACGAGGCCCGCCGCCGTGGCCGAGGCGAGCCCGAGCACCCAGCGCGCCCGCACGCCCTCGAGGTACGGTGCGATCCCGCCCAGGGCGTCACGCAGGGACGAGGCGGCGGGAGAGGTGGCGCGGGTCACGGGGCTCCACTGTACCCGCGGCCCCGGACGGGACAGGCGGCTCAGCCCCGCGGGACCAGGTCCAGCACCACGGCCTCGGGCCGGCACGCGAACCGCACGGGCGCGGACGGCGCGGTCCCCAGGCCGGCCGACACCTCGAGGGGGACGGTCCGCCCCGCGGCCATCCACGTCGAGACCCCGGAGGCCTGGCGGCGGGGCAGGTCGCAGTTGGTGACGAGCGCGCCGAGGAACGGCACGCACACCTGCCCGCCGTGGGTGTGGCCCGCGAGCAGCAGGTCGGCGCCGTCGGCGGTCATGGCGTCCAGCACGCGGCGGTACGGGGCGTGGGTGACGCCCAGCCGGAACCGCCCGTCGTCGCCGGGCCGCCCGGCGCCGCCGTCGGGCGCGGAGCCGGGGAAGCCGGCCCAGGCGTCCAGACCGAGGTGCGGGTCGTCGGTGCCGGCGGCGAGGACCTCGAGCGTGGTCCCGGCGCGGGTCGGCACGGCCAGAGCGGCGCCCCGGTTCGTCAGGTCGGCCCAGCCGGCGGCGCGGAACGCGCCGAACAGGACGTCGGAGGGAAGCCGGGGCCGGTCCGCGTCCATGCGCGAGGGGCCCGCGAAGTACCGGAGGGGGTTGGCCGCCTTGGGCGCGTAGTAGTCGTTGGAGCCGGGCACGAACACGCCGGGCCGCGCCAGCAGCGGCCCGAGCGCGTCGAGCACGAGCGGCACCGACGCCGCGGCGGACACGTTGTCACCCGTGTTGACCACGAGGTCCGGCTCGAGTGCATCCAATCCGCGCAGCCACGCCCGCTTGGCCCGGTGCCGGGGCAGCAGGTGGATGTCCGAGAGGTGCAGCACCCGCAGCGGCGCCGACCCGGCCGGCAGCACGGCCAGTCGGTGCGTGCGCACCGTCCGGGCCTCAGCCTCGGCGAGGCCCCAGGCCAGGCCGAGGCCCGCCGTCGCGGCCAGCCCGGCGGCGGCAGGCGCTGCGGCGCAGAACATGCGCCGGGCGGGGGAGGCGGCGGGGCGCATCGCGGTCAGAAGCCCGGGACCGCCTGGGGCTGCGGCCCGCCCCGGTCCAGGTCGTCGATGGTGAACTGGCGTCCGTCCGGGTGCTCGCCGGCCTCGCCCGGGTCCTCCGACTGCGGGCCGTCCCACTCGGGCAGTTCACCCGGCGGGAACTTCTCCTTGGCCAACTGGTTGTACTCGAGCCAGGACGGGCCGTTGATGGAGGTCGAGTAGAACGGGTTGCGGACCTCGCCATTGACGGTCTCGCCCGTCATGGACTTCAGGTTGTTGTAGCGGCCGGTCCACACGGCGGTGGCCAGCTTGCTGGTGAATCCGACGAACCACGTGGAGGACACGTTGTCGTTCGTGCCCGTCTTGCCGCCGAACTCGTAGCCGGCGCCCTCCTCGGCGATGTTGAAGCCGCCGATGTGGCGCAGGACCGGCATCAGCTCCCGGACGTGGTCCGGGTCGATGACCTGGTCGCACTGCGGGTCGGCGACGTCGTACTGGTTGCCGGCGGTGTCCGTGACCTCCAGGATGGCGCGCGGCTCGCAGTACAGGCCGTTCGCGGCGATGGCGGCGTACGCGCCGGCCAGGGAGAGCGGGGCCACCGAGTCCTTGCCGAGCAGGAAGGACGGGTCGTCCGGCTGCAGCGGGGAGCTGTCCAGGGCACGGGTGATGCCCAGCTGGGTGGTGAGGCTCGTGATGTCGCACAGGTCCAGCTGGTACGCGGTGGCGACGGTCGGGGTGTTCACGGACCAGAAGAGGCCCTCGTCCACGCGCACCTGCCGCAGCATGTTCGGGATCACGTTCTTGAACTGCCAGGTGCCGCCGATCGTGGTGTAGCCGCCCGGGCGGCACGAGGCCGCGAAGCGCGTGCCCGTGGGGTAGACGTTCCGGGAGGCGTCCACGGAGTCGACCAGGCGGTTGCCGTTGCGCAGCCACGTCAGGGCCACGAAGGGCTTGAGCGTGGAGCCGGCCTGGAAGCCCTGGCCGCCGCCCCACTGCTTGTCCACATTGAAGTTCAGCGAGGTGTGGCCGAGCTCGTCCTGGATGGCGTACTCGGTGTTCTGGGCCATGGTGCGGATGTTGCCGGTGCCGGCCTCCACCGAGGTGAGCGCGTGGCCGGCGCCCAGCGACTCGTTGTTGGGCACGGAGGCGCGCAGGTTCTTCTCGGTCTCCTTCTGGAGCGTCGAGTCGATCGTCGTGCGGATGGTGAGTCCGCCGCGGTCCAGCAGGGCCTGCCGGGACTGGACGTCCGGGCCGAACGTGGGGTCGGCAAGGATCTGCCGCTCCACGTAGTCGCAGAAGTAGGCGCCGAACTTGGCGTAGAGGCAGCCCGAGGGGCGGGACTCCATCACCACCTCCATCGGCTGGGCGACGGCGTGGTCGTACTCCTCCTGGGAGAGGTAGCCGTTGTCCTTCATCGCGTTCAGCACGAGGTTGCGCCGCTCCGTGGCCTCCTCCGGATTGCGGGCCGGGTTGAACCGGGTGGGGGACTGGACCATGCCGGCCAGCGTGGCGGCCTCCCAGCTCTCCAGGTCGGCGGCGGACTTGCCGAACACGTACTGCGAGGCGGCCTCGACCCCGTAGGCGCGGCCGGAGAACAGCACGATGTTGAGGTAGCCCTCGAGGATCTCGTCCTTCGACATCTGCTCCTCGACGGCGACGGCGAGCTTGATCTCCTTGACCTTGTCCGCGATGTTCTTGGAGCCGGAGAGGGTGAGGCGGGAGTCGCCGCGGATCTGCTGCACGTTCACCAGCATGTTGTTCACGAACTGCTGGGTGAGGGTGGAGGCGCCCTGCGTGGAGTCGGAGGTGGCGTTGTTCACGGCAGCGCGGATGAGGCCGCGCGCGTCCACGCCGTCGTGATCGTAGAAGCGCTCGTCCTCGATGGCCACGATCGCGTGCTGCATGTGCTCCGAGATCTCGTCCAGCGGGACCGGGGTGCGGTTCTCCTCGTAGAAGACGGCGATCTCCTCACCGTCCTCCGAGAGGATGCGCGACGGCACGGAGACCGGCTCCGTGGGCAGCTCGTCCGGCAGCTCGTCCAGCATCTCCCGGCCCGACGCGGCGGCGACACCGGCCAGGCCCGCGACGGGCAGCAGGAGGGCCGCCACGAGCAGGCCGGCCACCGCCGAGAGGCCCACGAAGGCGAGGAGGCGGCCGAGGGCGCTCGAGGGCGCGGGGAAGCGGGTCGTGCGGGAGGCCATGGGCGCGAGTGTAGCGCGGGCACCTGGGACCTCTTCCGGGGTCCGCGCCGGTGGCTAGGGTGGGTCCCATGACTCAGCAGACGCAGTGGGAGTACGCCACGATCCCCCTCCTCATCCACGCGACCAAGCAGATCCTCGACCAGTGGGGCGAGGACGGCTGGGAGCTCGTCACGGTGATCCCGGGCCCCGAGGGGAACAACCCCGTGGCCTACCTCAAGCGTCCGAAGGCGGCGTGAACGTGACGGAGCAGTCCTCGGCCCCCACCTGGGGCGACGGCGCCGTCGCGGCCCGCCTCGCGGAGCTCGGCATCGACCGACCCGCCGTCGCGGCGCCGGTCGGCTCCTACGTCCCGGCGCTGCGGGACGGCGACCTCGTGCTGACCTCCGGCCAGCTCCCCTTCGTGGCCGGCGCCCTGCCCGCCACCGGCAAGGTGGGCGCGGAGGTCACCCCCGAACGCGCCCAGGAGCTCGCGCGGGCATGCGCCGTGAACGCGGTGGCCGCGGTGCACGAGCTGGTGGGCGACCTGGACCGGGTCGCCCAGGTCGTCAAGGTCGTCGGCTTCGTGGCCTCCGACCCCGCGTTCACCGGTCAGCCCGGCGTGGTGAACGGCGCCTCGGACGTGCTGGCCGAGATCTTCGGCGAGGCCGGCCGCCACGCGCGCTCCGCCGTCGGCGTGGCCGTGCTGCCCATGGACGCTCCCGTCGAGGTGGAGATCACCGTCCGTGTCCGCTGACCCGGCCGGCCTGCTGCTGCCGGTCCCGGGGCAGGAGGAAGACCTCACCCGCCAGTGGCTGGACCGGCGCTTCCGCCAGGTCCGCCCGTCCCGGCCCGCGTCGTCCGTCGTGCTCGTGCGCGACGGTGACGACGGCCCGGAGGTCTTCCTCCGTCACCGCGCGGGACGCACCCCGCTCGGCCGCGTGGGCCTGCCCGGCGGCGCGCTCCTCGAGTCCGACGCCGACTCCTGCCCGTGGTACGGGCCCGAGCCCTCCCAGTGGGCCCGCACGTTCGGGACCACGGACCGGCGGCGTGCGCGGCAGCACGTGGTGGCCGCCGTCCGCGAGCTCCACGACGAGGCCGGAGTGCTCCTCGCCGGTCGCTCCGACACGGACGTCGTGTCCACGGCGCGCATCGAGACCTGGGGCGGGGGCCGCAGCTCCCTCGAGGAGGGCTCGGAGAGTCTGCCCCATCTGCTGGCCGCGCGTGGCCTCGGGGTGCGCGCCGACCTGCTGCGCCCCGTCATGCGCTGGCGATCCGCGCCCCACGTCCACCGACGCTTCGACACGGCCGTGTTCGCCACGATGACCCCACCGCTGCAGTCCGCGCCGGCATCCGAGGAACCCGGTCCCGAACTTCAGGCGTGGGTGCCCGCGCGTCGCGCGCTCGCCGGCCCGCTGCGGCTGCCCGGACCCGCCGGGGCGGAGGGCACGGCACCCTTCGACCAGGTGGCGACCCCGCTGACGCAGGTGATCGTGCGTCGGGTCGCGGCGCACCGGACGGCCGCCGCCTTCCTGCTCTCCGTCACGCCCTGTGTCCGGCGTGGTCCCGTGCCGGAATACCATCTGGCCACCGAGGCCGGCGACGACGGCACCCCCCGGATGCGCGTGGAGCGGGCCACCCGGGACTGACCGGGGTGGCCCGCTCCACGGCAGGGCGGGGGGCGTCAGCGCGAACGCTGACGCAGACGCTGCAGGTCCAGGATGACCACGGCGCGGTTCTCCAGGCGGATCCAGCCGCGCTGGACGAACTCGGCCAGGGCCTTGTTCACGGTCTCGCGGGACGCGCCCACCAGCTGGGCGAGCTCCTCCTGCGTGAGGTCGTGCGCCACCAGCAGGCCGTCCGCGGCCGGCCGGCCGAAGCGGTCCGCGAGGTCCAGGAGCGCCTTGGCCACGCGGCCCGGCACGTCCGAGAACACCAGGTCCGCCAGGGACTCGTTGGTCTTGGACAGGCGCTGGGCCAGGGCCTGGAGCAGCTGGACCGACACATCCGGCGACGAGGCGATGGCGCGGCGCAGGTTCTCATGGCGCAGACCGGCCAGGCGCGTGGCGGACACCGCGGTGGCGGTGGCGTTGCGCGGGGCGGGGTTGAACAGGGCCATCTCGCCGAAGATCTCGCCGGGGCCGAGCACGGCCACGAGGTTCTCGCGGCCGTCCGAAGCGGTGCGGCCGAGCTTGATCTTGCCGGACATGATCACGTACAGCTGATCGCCCTGGTCGCCCTCGTGGAACGCGGACGCGCCGCGGGAGAGCTCCACCTCGGTCAGCTCCGAGGTGAGGATGGCGAACACCTCGTCGTCCAGGTTGGTGAACAGCGGAGCCTTCCGCAGAACCTCGAGATCCATGTGTGCGTGTCCTCTCTGTGGGCAGTTCCTCACACCGCGGCGGAGGAGCCGCCCGGTTCACTGGCGTCCATTGTGCCCCATACCCCCGTGCGGGCCGATACCCTGGATCCTCCACCGGGCGCGCGGGCGGTCCCCGTGCGTGGCCGGTGCCGTCGCATCCGAAGGAGGTCGCCCATGCCGCTGGGTCTGACGTGGCTGGACGTCCTGCTCATCGTCGCGCTCGCGATGCTCCTGGTCCAGGGCCACCGTCGCGGCCTGTGGGTGGTGCTGGGCAACCTCGTCGGCCTGGTCGGCGGTGCCGCGATCGCGTTCTACGCCCTGCCGGAGGTGGCGGAGTTCGTCACCGCGCCGCAGTGGCGGTGGGCCGCGCTGATCGCCACCCTCGTCCTGCTCGTGGCGGCGGGCCAGTACGTGGGCGCCGCCATCGGCGAGGCGATCCGGCTGCGCGTGAACCTGCCGGCCCTGCGACTCGTCGACCGCCTGCTCGGCGCGCTCGCCGCCGGTCTCGCGGGCGCCCTCGTCCTCTGGCTCGTGGCGTTCTCCATCGCGGCCTCCGGCTCCACCGCGGTCACCCGTGAGGTGAACCGCTCGCAGGTGATCACGGCGCTGGACACCGTGATGCCCGACTCGCTCCTGGCCTGGGCCGCCCGCTCGCGCTCCGCCGTCGCCGACCTGGACGTGCTGCCGGAGCTCGAGCTGCCCGCCCCCGTCCCGGAGTCCGACGACGGCGTCCGCGCCGCCCCGGCCCCGGCCGCGACGCCGGGTCTGCCCTCGGCCGCCTCCTCCCCGTCCGACACCGCGACGTCCGCCCCGTCCGCCTCGGCGACCCCCGAGGAGCCCGACGACGCCGCCGCGCCGTCGGCCACGACGACCGCCCCCGCCTCGTCGACGTCGACGGCCGCCCCCTCGACTCCCGCCGCCTCCTCGGCGTCGGCCGCCGTCGTCCGGCTGACCGGGACGGCCGCGCAGTGCAGCCAGGTGCAGAGCGGCTCGGGCGTGGCCGTGGCCCCGGACCGCGTGCTCACGAACGCGCACGTGGTCCTCGGCGTGGACGCCCCCACCGTGACGGACCGCGCCCGCGGCGTGCACGCGGCGCGGATCGTCCACCTGGACACGGCGCACGACCTCGCCGTCCTGGCGGTCGACGACGCGAACCTGCCCGTCATGCCGGTCGGCGCCGAGCTGACGGGCGGCGCGTCGGCCTCCGTCCTGGGCTATCCCGACGGCGGCCCGTTCGCCTCCACCCCCGCGACCGTGCAGGCCGTCGGCGAGGTGCCGCTCGGCGACGTCCTGACCGGTGCCGCGAGCATGGTGGACGTCTACACCCTCGCGGCGGACATCCGCCACGGCTACTCGGGCGGCCCGGTGGTGGACACGGCCGGGAACCTGGCCGGTCTGGTGTTCGCCCGGGCCCCGGGCTCGGACGCCGTCGGCTACGCCCTGACGGCGGACACCATCGCCCCCGTCGTCGCCGCGGCCCCGGAAATGACGGCCACGGTCCCTTCGGGGGACTGCGTCCCGGGCGGCTGAGCCGGCGCCGCGCCACGCGCCTGATGCCCGCATTCCGGACCGGACTGTCCGGCAACGGCCCGTGTCGACTATTGTGTCCTCCGTCACACTCGAGTTTTCCCGACCCCCGGAGGTCCTGCATGTCCAGCACCGTCTCCGCGCCCGCGTCGGCGCCGAAGCGCACCCGGGAGGAGTTCACCGGCCGGTGGGCCTTCATCCTGGCGGCCATCGGCTCCGCCGTGGGCCTCGGCAACATCTGGCGCTTCCCCTACGTCGCCTATGAGAACGGCGGCGGCGCGTTCGTCATCCCCTACCTGATCGCGCTGCTCACCGCGGGCATCCCGCTGCTGTTCTTCGACTACGCGATCGGCCACCGCTTCCGCGGCTCCGCGCCGCTGGCGTTCCGGCGCCTGTCCCGGTGGACCGAGACCGTCGGCTGGTGGCAGGTGCTCATCTGCGTCGTCATCGGGATCTACTACGCCGCGATCATCGGCTGGGCGATCATGTACACCTGGTTCTCCGTGGACCAGCGGTGGGGCGACGACCCGGAGACCTTCCTCATGGGCGACTACCTGCAGGTCGCCGACGACCCGTCCCCGTCCTTCGACGTCGTCTCGGGCGTCTTCTGGCCCATGCTCGCCGTCTGGGTGATCACGCTGCTCATCATGGGCTTCGGCGTGCGCCGGGGCGTGGCCCTGGCCTCGATGGTCGGCATCCCGCTGCTCGTCGTGATGTTCCTGATCCTCGTCGGCATCGCCCTCACCCTGCCGGGCGCCGCCCAGGGCCTGGACGCGCTGTTCACGCCGAACTGGGCCGCGCTGGCGGACCCGGGCGTCTGGATCGCCGCCTACGGTCAGATCTTCTTCTCGCTGTCCGTCGGCTTCGGCATCATGATCACCTACGCTTCCTACCTCAACCGCCGCACGAACCTCACCGGCTCCGGCCTCGTGGTCGGCTTCTCCAACTCGGGCTTCGAGATCCTGGCCGGCATCGGCGTGTTCTCCGCCCTGGGCTTCATGGCGCAGGCCTCCGGCGTGTCCGTGGCCGAGGTGGCCGGCAGCGGCATCGGCCTGGCGTTCATCGCCTTCCCCACCCTGATCTCGCAGGCCCCGCTCGGCGCCCTGATCGGCGTGCTGTTCTTCGGCTCGCTCGTGGTCGCCGGCTTCACCTCGCTGATCTCGATCCTCGAGGTCGTCATCTCCGCCGTGAAGGACAAGCTCGGCTGGGGCCGCTGGACGGCCACGATCGTGGTGATCGGCCTGTCCGGGGTGGTCTCCCTCGCCCTGTTCTCCACCACCACGGGCCTGCAGATGCTGGACACCATGGACGCGTTCGCCAACAACTTCGGCATCGTGGGCGCGGCGCTCCTGTCGGTGCTCCTGGTCACCGGTGCGCTGGGCTCGGCCCGTCGCATCACGGCGCACCTCAACGCCGTCTCCTCCTTCAAGGTCGGCCGCGGGTACGTGCTGCTGATCGGCGTGCTCATGCCGATCGTGCTCGCCTACATCTGGCTCTCCTGGATCATGAAGGTGATCGCGGAGGGCTATGAGGGCTACCCGGGCGACTTCCTCGGCGTCTTCGGCTGGGGCATCGCGCTCGGCTCCGTCGCCCTGGCGATCCTGCTCTCCCTGATCCCGTGGTCCCGCAAGTCCAACCTCTACGCCGAGGACCTGGACAGCGAGATCCACGGCGACCTCATCCCGCACAACGCCGTGCCCGAGGGCACCGTCCCCACCGGCGCCCTGCCGGTGGTGCCCGCGGCCGCCACCCGGAAGGAGCTCTGACCGATGAGCACCGCAGCGATCGTCATGATGTCCCTGGCCATCCTCCTGGTGTGGGGCGGCCTCGCGGTCTCCGCCGTCCACCTGCTCCGCCACCCGGACGACTCCTCGGGCGACCTCGCCATCGAGGACGAACTGGCCCCCGCCGTGTGGGAGCGCGAGGATGGCCGTCTCGACGCGCAGCACCGGTGAGTCGATGAGGGCCCCCGGTCCGTCCGCAGCGGCCCCGTCCGCGGCCTCGGTCGCCGACGGGGCCGCGGGCGTGGTCTCCGCCTCCCTGCCGGTCGTGGCGGTGGACGGGAGCCTGCCGGCCCCGCCCTACCGGCAGATCGTGGACGCGGTCCTGGCCGGCGTCGCCTCCGGATCCCTCGCCCGCGGGGACCGACTGCCGCCCGTGCGTGCGCTCGCGGCCGAGCTCGGCGTGGCACCGGGCACCGTGGCCCGGGCCTACAAGGAGCTCGAGGCGCACGGCACCATCCGCACCCGGGGGCGCGCGGGCACGTTCGTGGCCGCCTCGGCGGACGCCCGCGCGGACGCCGCGCACCAGGCCGTGCGCCGCTGTCTCGACACCCTGCTCGAACGCCTCGGCTACACGCCCGACGAGGCCGTGGAGCTGGTCCGGCGGGACGCGGCCGCCCGCGCCTGAGCCGGGCCCGCCCACCGACGACGCCGCCCCGGACCGCACACAGCGTGCGGACCGGGGCGGCGTCGTCGTGCCGGCTCAGGCCTTCGGTGCGAGCGTCTCCACGATGCGCTGCATGACCGTGGGGTCGGCCAGCGTGGTGGAGTCGCCCGGGTCGCGGCCCTCGGCCACGTCCTTGAGCAGGCGGCGCATGATCTTGCCGGAGCGCGTCTTGGGCAGCTCGGGGACCACGAGCACGCGCTTGGGCTTGGCGATGGGGCCGATGTTCTTGCCCACGTGCTGCCGCAGCTCCTCCTCGACCTCGGCGACGTCGCGATCGGCCGCGGCGGCGTCCTCGGTGAGCAGGACGAACGCGACGACCGCCTCGCCCGTGGTCTCATCCTTCGCGCCGACCACCGCGGACTCGGCCACGGACGGGTGCGCCACGAGGGAGGACTCGATCTCGGTGGTGGACAGGCGGTGGCCGGAGACGTTCATGACGTCGTCCACGCGGCCCAGCAGCCAGATGTCGCCGTCCTCGTCGTAGCGGGCGCCGTCGCCGGCGAAGTACATGCCGGGGAAGCGGGACCAGTAGGTCTCCTTGAAGCGCTCCCGGTCGCCCCAGATGCCGCGCAGCATGGACGGCCACGGCTCGCGCACCACGAGGAAGCCCGCGCTCGTGTCCGTCATGGGCTCGCCGAGCTCGTCCACGACCTCCAGCACGACGCCGGGCACTGGCCTCTGGGCGGAACCGGGCTTGAGGGTGGTCACGCCGGGCAGCGGGGTGAGCATGTGGGCGCCTGTCTCGGTCTGCCACCAGGTGTCCACGATGGGGCAGCGGCCGGCGCCGATGACCTCGTGGTACCAGCGCCAGGCCTCCGGGTTGATGGCCTCGCCCACGGAGCCGAGCACGCGCAGGCTGGAGAGGTCGTACTCGTCCGGGATGTGCCGGCCCCACTTCATGAACGTGCGGATCGCCGTCGGCGCCGTGTAGAGGATGCTCACGCCGTACTTCTGCACGATCTCCCACCAGCGGCCCTGGTGCGGGGAGTCCGGGGTGCCCTCGTAGATCACCTGGGTGGCGCCGTTGACCAGCGGCGCATAGGCGACGTAGGAGTGCCCGGTGACCCAGCCGACGTCGGCGGTGCACCAGAAGACGTCCGACTCCGGGTGCAGGTCGAAGGTGTCGTGGTGGGTGGCCGCGGCCTGCACGAGGTAGCCGCCGGTGGTGTGCAGGATGCCCTTCGGCTTCCCGGTGGTACCGGAGGTGTAGAGGATGTAGAGCGGGTGCTCGGCGTCGTGCCACACGAGCTCGTGCTCGTCGGACTGGGCGTCCACGACGTCGTGCCACCACAGGTCGCGGCCCTCGGTCATCTCGACCTCGGCCTCGTTGCGGCGGACCACGAGCACGTGCTCGGCGGTGTGGCCGGGCGCGGAGAGGGCCTGGTCCACGGCGGGCTTGAGCATGGAGGGCTTGCCGCGGCGGAAGGAGCCGTCGGCCGTGACGACGAGCTTGGCCTCGGCGTCGTCCACGCGGGAGCGCAGGGCGTCGGAGGAGAAGCCGCCGAAGACCACGGAGTGGACCGCGCCGATGCGCGCGCACGCGAGCATCGTGATGACGGCCTCCGGGATCATCGGCAGGTAGACGGCCACGCGGTCTCCCTTGGTCACGCCGAGGGACTCGAACGCGTTGGCGGCGCGCCGGACCTCGGCGGCCAGGTCGGCGTAGGTGTAAGTCCGGGTGTCGCCGGGCTCGCCCTCGAAGTGGATGGCCACGCGGTCGCCGTGGCCGGCCTCGACGTGGCGGTCCAGGGCGTTGTACGCGGCGTTGGTGGTGCCGCCGACGAACCACTTCGCGAAGGGCGCGTCGGACCAGTCCAGGACGTCGGTGAAGTCCTGCTCCCAGTGCAGGATCTCGCGGGCGCGGCGGGCCCAGTAGGCCAGGCGGTCCTCGGCGGCCTCCTCGTAGAGGTCGGCTCCGGCCACCGCCTGGGCGGCGAACTCGGTCGGGGGCGGGAACGTGGGGATCTGCTCGTCCATCGACGGGGTCCTTTCGGGGTGGTGCGGTCGGTGCGCGGCACGGATGTGACGCGTCCCACACTAGTCTCCCGCCTCAGCATGCCGCGCGCGGCGTCGTCGCCACAAATCCTCAGGTCCTGTGTGTCGCATCGCACCCAGAAGCGGGGGCCGGACGCGGTGCGGACGTCGGCATGTGCCCCGCTCCCTAGGATGGTCGGACCTGAGCGGATCGCACGAGGGCGGGAGGACGCGCGGATGGAGACGGAGTCGACGGGCACGCCGACCGGGGAGACCCGGCTGGCCCTGGTGCGCCGGGCGCGGCGGATCGACCGGATCCTGGCCGAGACGTACCCGTACGCCGTCGCCGAGCTGGACTTCGAGACGCCGTTCGAGCTGCTCGTGGCCACGGTGCTGTCCGCCCAGACCACCGACGTGCGCGTCAACGCGGCCACGCCGGCGCTGTTCGCCCGCTTCCCGGATGCCCACGCGATGGCGGCGGCCACCGAGCCCGAGCTGCAGGAGCTCGTGCGCTCCACGGGGTTCTACCGGAACAAGGCCTCGGCGATCCTGCGGCTGTCCCAGGAGCTCGTGGCCCGGCACGACGGCGAGGTCCCCGCCCGTCTCGAGGACCTCGTGGCGCTGCCCGGGGTGGGGCGCAAGACCGCGTTCGTGGTGCTCGGCAACGCCTTCGGCCAGCCCGGGATCACGGTGGACACGCACGTCGGCCGGCTGGCCCGACGCCTGGGGTTCACGGACGAGACCGACCCGGTGAAGGTGGAGCACGCCGTGGGCGCCCTGTTCCCGCGCCGTGACTGGACGATGCTCTCCCACCGGCTGATCTTCCACGGCCGCCGCGTGTGCCACGCGCGCCGCCCGGCGTGCGGGGCGTGCCCGATCGCCCGCTGGTGCCCGTCCTACGGCGAGGGGGAGACCGACCCCGAGCGGGCGCGCGCCCTGCTCGCCTACGAGCTCAAGCCCGGCCGGGAGGAGCTGCTCGAGCTCCTGCGCGCGGGGCGGACGCGCCGCGAGCTGCGCGCGCTCGGCCACGGACTGGAGGCCTGACCGCCCGGCTGGTCCACCCGCTCAGCCCGCGGTGAGGCCCGCGAGGATCGCGTCGACGGCCCGGCGCGCGTGCACCCCCACGCCCGCGAGCGTGGCCGAGGCGGCCCCGCACCAGTCGTCGTAGCCGAGCAGGTGCAGCCCCGGCACGTCCACCGAGGCGGTCGGCAGCGCACGCTCCGTCGCCGGCGCCCCGGAGGGGCGGCGGGTCAGCTCGAGGCTCCGCAGGTGGCGCAGGTCCGCCCGGAAGCCCGTGCACCAGACGACGTCGTCCACCGGGTGCTCGGTGCCGCGCACCCGGGCCGCGGCGCGGCTGGCGGCGGGCCAGCCGTGGCTCGCGCCGGCGTCGTGGTCCCAGCGGACGCCGTCCGGCGTGAGCGCGGTGGGCGCGGGGACCGCGTGGAGCCCGGCCTCGTCGCGGGCGCGGATCACCGAGGGCACCATGACGATGTCCCCGAGGTCGCCCACGCGCGCCTCGGAGCGGCCCAGCACGCGCGCCGAGGCCCGGTCGAAGAGCACCCGCCCGTCCACGTCGTCCGGCATGAACCGGGGCGGACGCCGGGTGGCCCACGTGGTGGCGACACCCGCCAGCAGCAGGTCAGCCGCGATCTGGGCGCCCGAGTTGCCGCCGCCCACCACGAGGACGCGCCGCCCGGCGAACGCGTCGGGGGAGCGGTACGCGGCGGAGTGCCGCTGCGTGCCGCCGAAGCGGTCGGCGCCCGGGAGAGCCGGCACGAACGGGCGGGTGAACGAGCCGGTCGCGGAGACCACCGCGCGGGCGCTCAGGGCCGTGCCGTCCTCGAGCCGCAGGGTGAACGGCGGGGACGCGGCGGCGTCGTGCGTCACCGCCGCGACACGCACGCCCCGGCGCACCGGCAGCCCGTAGCGGTCCTCGTAGTCGGCCAGGTAGGCGACGACGTGCCCGGCGTCCGGGGTGCCGGGACCGGGCGACGGCGGCATGGGTCGGCCCGGCAGGGAGGAGTGCTCGGCGGGGGAGAACAGGCGCAGGGAGTCCCAGTGGTGCGGCCACGCGCCGCCGGGCTGGGCGGACGCGTCGAGCAGGACGAACGACGGCGGCGGGCCCGGCCGGCGCCCGCGGTCGACGTCCCGCGCGGCCCGGGCCAGGAAGTAGCCGACCGCCAGTCCGGCCTGTCCGGCGCCGATCACCGCGACGTCCACCGGATCCGGGGACGCGGCGTCCGCCGGGGGCGAGGTCAGGGGAGCCGTCATGCCCCGAGGCTACGACCGGCGGCTAGCGTGGGGGCTATGCCTGAGACCCCCGCGAGCCCCCGCCCGACCTCCCGCGACGCCGCCGGGACGTCCGAGGCGTCGCTGACGGGTGCGCGGGACCAGCTGGCGGACCTCGTGGCCCGGTGGGGCACGGCCCCTGCGGACGCGCCCGGTCACCACGACCCGGCCTCGCTCACCACCATCCCGCCCGAGGCCGTGCCGATGTGGGGCTTCGAGTGGCCCCGGTCCGGCGATCCGCGCCCCTCCGCCGTGCTGATCCTGTTCGGCGCCCTCGACGACGTCCCCGCCCGTCACGACGCCGAGCGCGTGCACCCGCACGTGGACGTGCTGCTGACCCAGCGCGCCGCCACCCTGCGCCAGCACGCCGGGCAGATCGCGTTCCCCGGCGGTCGCGTCGACCCCGAGGACGCCGACGTCGTGGCCACGGCCCTGCGCGAGGCGCAGGAGGAGACCGGCTTGGACCCGGCCGGCGTGGAGGTCCTGGGCGTGCTGCCGGCGGTGCCGGTGGTGGTCTCCGGGCACGTGGTGCACCCGGTGCTCGGGTGGTGGCGGGACCCCAGTCGCGTGGCGGTGGTCGACCAGGCCGAGGCCGCGGCCGTGTTCCGGATGCCGGTCGCGGACCTGGTGGACCCCGCGAACCGGTGCCGCGTGGCCCGGCCCGGCGGCCGCCGCGGCGAGACGCCGGGCTTCCTCGTGGGCGAGCGCCTGGTGTGGGGGTTCACGGCGGCGCTGCTGGACCGTGTGCTGGCGCTGCTGGGCTGGGACGTGCCGTGGGACGACTCCCGCGTGCGCGACGCGCGGACCCACGAGATCCTGCGCGGTTGACGGCTGCGCGGCGCCGTCCGCTCCTGCACAGGCGCCGGGGGGTGGGCACGTGTCCCCAGCCGGACGACCGGGGCAGGCGGGCGCGCGGGCGAGGCGGTGGACTGGACGGGCCGGCGGCCGCGGACCGCGGCGGCCGCCCCCCATCCCGCAGGAGGTCCGCCATGCGCCCGTTCGTCCCCGCCGCCCCGGCCCGCCCGCCCCGGGGCCGACGGTCCCGCCTCGCCCCGCCCGAGGGCGGCCGACGGTTCCCGTGGCCCCGCACCGGTGCGGCCGAGCCGGAACGCACGCAGGTCGCCGCGCCGCCGCTCGCCGCACCCGCAGCGGGCCCCTGCGGGCTGGACGTCGCCGCCGTGCGCCGACGCGTGGCCGAGGCCCGCGCGTCGGCCGCGGACGGTGCGGAGCCGCCGCTGGCCCCGCTGATCGCCGAGGCCCTCGACGCGCCGATCGACGACCCGCGCGTGGCGGCGCTGGTCGATGAGCTCGACGGCTTCGGCCCGCTCGCACCCTGGGTGCGCACCCCGGGCGTGACTGACGTGCTCGTGGACGGCGTGGGCGCGGTGTGGACCGACGGGGACGAGGGCCTCGTCCGCCGCCCCGGTCGGCTCGACCCCGAGACCGCCGGGGCGCTCGCGGTGCGGCTGCTGCACCGGGCCGGCCGCCGCCTCGATGCGGCGGTGCCGCTGGCCGACGCCCGCGTGGGCGGCGTGCGCGTCCACGCGGTCCTGCCCCCGGTCAGTGGCGGCGGCACCCTGCTGAGCCTGCGGATCCCGGCCGCGACGACGCCGTCGCTGGCCGCGCTGGCCGACGGCTGGCCGGACGGCGCCCTCTGGGCCGACGCCCTCGAGGCGCTCGTGCGCGACCGCGCCACCGTCCTGGTCAGCGGCGCGACCGGGGCGGGCAAGACCACCCTGCTCTCCGCGGCCCTCGGCCGGGTGCCGGGGGACGAACGGATCGTCGTCGTGGAGGACACGGCCGAGGCCGCGCCCGATCACCCGCACGTGGTCGCCCTGCAGTGCCGCGCCGCCAACGCGGAGGGCGCCGGCGAGGTCGGACTGGCCGAGCTCGTCCGCCACGCGCTGCGGATGCGGCCGGACCGGCTCGTGGTCGGCGAGTGCCGCGGCGCCGAGGTGGCCGATGTCCTCACCGCCCTGAACACGGGCCACCAGGGCGCGTGGGGCACCCTGCACGCCAACGCCGCCGCCGAGGTGCCCGCCCGGCTGACGGCCATGGCCTCCCTGGCCGGCTGGCGGCCCGAGACGGTGGCCGCGCAGGCCCGCGCCGGCGTGGACGCCGTGCTGCACCTCGCCCGCGACGGCCACGGGCGGCACCCCGTCGAGCTCGCCGTCCCGGACCCGCGCGCCGACGGGTTCGCCCTGCTGCCCGCCCTCACGTGGCGACCCGGGACGGAGGCGGCGGGCGGGCGGACCATCGAGGGACCCGGCGTGCCCGCGCTCGCGGCCCGGCTCGCGGGGCGGAGCGGCCGGTGAGCACGACGACGGCGGCCGGGCAGGCACGACGGTCGCGCGCTGGGCGTGCCGCGGCGCTGCTGTCCTGGCGGGCGGGGCGGCCGACGCCGGAGGAGGAGACGGAGGTGCTCGTCGGCGTGCTGCGCCGCTGGGCCGCCCTCGTCTCGGCCGGCCTGACCGAGGAGCAGGCCTGGCGGGAGACCGCGTGCACCCTGCCCGCCTGCGGGCCGGGCCCGAGCGAGGCGGGCACCGCGTGCTGTGCCCATCACCGCGCCCGACGCCGGGCCGAGGCACTGGCCTGGGATGTGCCGGCGTCGCATGCGCCGACCGGGGAGGCGGCGCGCGGCGGCGGGACCCTGCCCTGGCGGACCCCCGCACGGGACCCGGGCTGGGCGCTGGTCGACGCGGCGCTCGCGGCCGGGGCCCGGGCGGGTGCCGCTCCCGCTGCCGTGGCCCGGCGGCTGGCCCACAGTCTCGAGGCGGACGTGGACGCGGCCCGGGCCCGCCGCTCGGCCGCGGCGGGGCCGGGCGCGACGTCCCGACTGCTGCAGTGGCTGCCCCTGGGCGGCCTCGGCCTCGCGTGGCTGCTCGGCACCTCCCCGTGGGACCTGGCCCGCTCGCCCTTCGGTGCCGTGGTCGCCGCGGTGGGGCTGCTGTTCTGGCTGGCCGGGCGGTCCTGGACGCGCCTGCTGCTGCGTGCGGCCGCGCGCGAACCGGCGGCGGTGGGCGCCGCCGTCGTGCTGGACGTGTTGGCGGCGCTGCTCAGCGCCGGCCGATCCCTGCCCGCCGCGCTGGACGACCTCGGCCGAACCCTGCCGGGCGCCCGCGGCCTGCGCACCACCGCGACGCTGCTGCTCTGGGGCCGGGACTGGGACGAGGCGTGGGCGGGGCTCGACACGGACCCGGTGTGGATCGAGACCGCCGCCCGGCTGCGGCCGCTGCACCGGTCCGGGATGGCCGGCGCCCGCACGCTGGCCGAGACCGCCGCCGCCGTCCGTCAGCAGACCCGGCGGGCCGATGAACGGGCGGCCGAGGAGCTCGCCGTGCGCCTGGTGATGCCGCTGGGGCTGTGCCTGCTGCCGGCCTTCGTGTGCTGGGGCGTGGTGCCCGTCGTCATGGCCCTGCTCGGGGCGGGACCGGGCTGAGGCCGTGGCGACGCCGGGGCGTCCGGTCCTGCACAGGGCCCCGATCGCCCCGGCCCATCCCCGGATCCGCATCGCCCCCGGCGCGCGGGCCCCGGAGCGGGCCAGCCTGGGACCAGCGGCCCGGCCGGGCCGTCATCACCGCCCCGCACCGCGGGGCCCACTCCAGGAGGACCACCATGACCCACCGCTCCCACTCCGCCCAGCCCGCCGTCACCCGCCCCAGCGACCGCGACCGCCTCGCCCGCGTCGTCGACGCTGCGGGCGAGGAGACCGGCGCGATCACGGCCGAGTACGGCATCCTCACGCTCGCCGCCGTGGGCTTCGCGGGCGTGCTGGCCGTCGTGCTCACCAGCCCGGACGTGCAGTCGCTGCTCGTGGACCTCGTCTCCGGGGCGCTCCAGCGTGACTGAGCACCCGACCTCCGCCTCGCCGTCCGGGCGCCGCACGGGCGCCCGGACGGCGGGGTGGCCCCGGGCGCTCCGGGGCGGCGAGACCGGGGCCGTCACGGCCGAGTACGCGGTGCTGCTGCCCGTGATCGCGTTCGTGCTCGTGTCCGTCCTGCTGGCCGGGGCCGCCGCGGTGCAGCAGGTGCGGGGTCAGGACGCGGCGGCGTCGGCCGCCCGCATCCTCGCCCGGGGCGATGACGAGGCGGCGGCCCGGGACGCCGTGGCACGCATGGCCGGCGACGATGCCTCGCTCTCGCACACCATCAAGGGCGGCTGGGTGACCGTCGAGGTCGTCCAGCCCGGTCCCGGGCCGCTCGCCTGGGCCGAGGCCCTCACCCTCACCGCGCACGCCGCCGCCCCCGACCAGCGGCCCGGAACGCCCGCCGCTTCGCCGGAGGACCGGTCATGACCCGCGGGAGGGCGCCCGCGCGGGGCGAACGCGGCTCGGGCACCGTGTCCGTCCTGGGCACCGCCGCCCTGGGGGCGGGGCTGCTGCTGGCGGTCGCGGCGCTGGGGCAGGCCTCGGTCACCGGCGCCCGGGCGGCCGGGGCCGCCGATCTGGCGGCGCTCGCCGCCTCCGACGCCCGGCGCGGGCTCTCCGACCACGAGCCGTGCGCGCTGGCCGGGCGGACCGCCGAACGCAACGGGGCCGCCGTCGTGGCGTGCGAGGTGCGCGAGGACGGGACCGTGCGCGTCGCGGTCGAGCTCACCCGCGCCCCGCTGCCGGCGGCCACGGCCGACGCCGTCGCGGGCCCGCCGCGGTCTCAGGCCCCGGGCGCCGCGTCCGTGGCCCCGCCGGAGGAGGCGCCGCCCGAGCCGTCGGTCGAGGCGTCCGCCGGGACGAGGTGATCGGCGTGGTCCATCAGGAACCGCAGGACGGTCAGCGCGCCGGCCTTGTCCAGTGGGCTGTTGCGATTGCCGCACTTGGGGGACTGCACACAGGACGGGCAGCCCTCCGCGCACTCGCACGCCGCGATGGCCCCCGCCGTCGCCTCGACCCAGCGCCGCGCCTGCTCGAAGCCGCGCTCGGTGAAGCCCGCCCCGCCGGGCCGGCCGTCGTAGACGAACACGGCGGGGGAGCCGGTGTCCGGATGCAGGACCATCGAGACGCCGCCGATGTCCCAGCGGTCGTTCGAGGCGACGAGCGGCATCATGCCGATCATCGCGTGCTCGGCCGCGTGCAGGGCGCCGGGCAGGCGATCCGTGGTCAGTCCCGCGGCGATGAGCTCGTCCGAGGCTGCCTGGAACCACACCGCGGAGGTGAACAGGTCCCGTGCCGGCAGGTCGAGGGGCTCCTCGCCGAGCACCTCCCCGGAGACCAGGGCCTTGCGCTGGAAGGACACCACCTGGGTGCGGACCTGCACGTCCCCGAGGCACCAGCGCAGGGTGCCCGCGCGCGCGTCCAGGCGGCGGTGCACCGCCACGATCTCGATCTCCGTGACGTCCCGGGCCTGCGTGGTGAAGTCCGGCCAGGCGCGCGTGACGACCACCGCGTGCGCGTCCTCGTCCAGCTCCTCCACGAGGTACGTGCGGTCCTGGTGCACGTACACCGCGCCGGGATGCGCCTGGTAGTGGGTCTGGGGCGAGTCCATCGTGCCCAGCAGGGCACCGGACTCGGCGTCGATGATGTCCATGGGCCCGCCGCCGTCGTCCCGCAGGGAGACCATGCCGGCGGCGTGCTCGGGGTGCGTCCAGAACCAGCCGGCCGGCCGACGGCGCAGCAGCCCCTGCTCGACCAGCACGTCCAGCAGGGCGCGCACCCGCTCCGGCTCCCCGAACCAGCCGAACGCCTCGGGCGTGATCGGCAGCTCGGCGGCGGCCGCGCACAGCTGCGGGCCGAGCAGGTGCGGGTTCTCCGGGTCCACCACGGTGTCCTCCACGCCCAGGTCGAACACGGCCTCCGGGTGGTCCACCACGAACGTGTCCAGGGGGTCGTCCGAGGCCACGAAGAACGCGAGCGCGTCCTGGCCGCCGCGCCCGGCGCGGCCGATCTGCTGGAAGAACGACGCGCGGGTGCCCGGCCAGCCGGCCACCACCACCGCGTCCAGCCCCGCGACGTCGATGCCCATCTCCAGCGCCGGCGTCGAGGCCATGCCCAGCAGCCGACCCGAGCGCAGGTCCGCCTCCAGCTCCCGCCGCTCCTCGGGCAGATAGCCCGAGCGGTAGGCCGCGATCCGCGTGCCGAGCCCCGGCTCGACCTCCTCGAGCTGCCGCTTGGCCGCGCTGGCGATGGCCTCGGCCCCGCGCCGCGAGCGGATGAACGCCAGCGTGCGCACCTGCTGCAGGGCCAGGTCCGTGACCAGGTCGGCGGCGGCGGCCATCGCCGAGCGGCGGACGGGCGCGCCGTTCTCGCCCCGACGGTCCGTCAGCTCCGGCTCCCAGAACGCCACCGTGACCGCCCCGTGCGGGGACGCGTCCTCGGTGACGGCCCTGGCCGGCGCCCCGATCAGTCGGGCGAAGTGCCCGGCCGGATCCGCCGACGTCGCCGACGCCCCGATGAACACGGTCTCCGGCCGGTCCCCGCGGTAGTGGGCGGCGATGCGCCGCAGCCGGCGCAGCAGGATGCCCACCTGCGAGCCGAAGACGCCCCGGTAGGTGTGCGACTCGTCCACCACCACGAACGCCAGGTTCCGGAAGAACGCGGCCCACCGCTCGTGGTGCGGCAGGATCCCGACGTGGAGCATGTCCGGGTTGGTCATGAGCACGCTGGCGTGCTCGCGGGCCCAGATCCGGTCCTGCGGTGCGGTGTCGCCGTCGTAGGGGGCCGCGCGCAGCCCCGGGGCGCCGTCCCGCTCGAGGGCGCGCCAGGAGGTCAGCTGGTCCGCCGCGAGGGCCTTGGTGGGGGCGAGGTAGAGCGCGGTGGCCCGGGGGTCGGCGGCCAGCCGGGTGCCGACCGCCAGTTGGTAGCCCAGCGACTTGCCCGACGCCGTGCCCGTGGCGAGCACGGTGTGCGTCCCCGCGCCGGCCAGGGCCGCGGCGCGCACCTGGTGCAGCCACGGCCGCTCGACGCCGCGCGCCGCGAACGCCCCGACCAGGCCCTCCGGAGCGTCCGCGGGCCAGTCCGTGTGCCGGGCCTGCCGTGCGGGCAGCTCGGTGACGTGGCGGATCTGCTCGGGCAGCCCGGTCCGGCCCAGCGCCGCACGGAGTCCGGCCCCCGCCGGGGTGTCCGGGCGCAGGTCGCCGGGTGCCGTGACGGACAGCCCGGCCACGACGTCGGCCACCACCTCACCGACGGGCTGCGGCTCCGGTCCGGAGAAGTCCGGGTCAGCGTCGTCGACGGGCGGCGCGGCGTCCGCCGCGCCGGGCGTCCCCCAGCCGCCCGCGGGATCCGCCCAGGGATCGTGCTCCGGGAGGTGGCCGGTCACGCCCCCATGGTGCCGGTGTGCTCGGCGGTGGGGTTGTCCTCGGCCAGGCCGCGACCCCAGATGGACACGGGGCCGAGGTCGGTCCAGGCCAGGTGGCGGTACAGCTTCTGCCCGTCCGGCGAGGCGACGAGCAGGCCGCGGCTGATCTCACCCTCGCTCATGACCTCGGAGGTGAGATAGCGCATCACGAGGGAGCCGAGGCCGCGGCGACGGTGGTTCGGGGACGTCCAGATCCGGTCGTAGACGGCGGTGCCGTCCGCCTCGGTGACCCAGCCGAGGGCGGCGAGCTCCTCCTCGCCCTCGGGCGCGGTCGAGGCGCCGACGGCCAGGATGCGCAGGCGACGGCTGCCCTCCATCGGCTGGTCCACGCGGGCCTCATAGCCCTCGGGCAGCAGCGGGGGCTCCACGTCCTGCAGCTCGGGGTCCATGTCCATGGTCATGAAGCGCTCCGGCTCGGCCTGGGACTTCAGGCCCATGGCCTTCGGGTCCTCACCGGCGTCGCCGAACACGGTGAGCAGGATCTGCTCCTGGTCCCGCAGCGCCTCGCGCAGGTCCTCCAGCTCCGCGCGGGAGGGGTTCACCACCACGTGCTCCCACGTGGCCGGCACGTCCACCGTGGCGCGACCGGAGCCGCCGGGGATCATGCGGGCGGGGCGAGGGGTGCGCAGGGCCGCGCGTCGCCCCGCCTCCTGGCTCGTGCGGTAGCCGCGCGATCGCGACCAGGCCGCGAACCAGATGTCGACCAGTGCCGGATCCAGATGCTCAGTCATGTCTGAAGGGTAAGGCGTGTGGCCGGTGCGGGCCAGGCCCCGCCCGTCCCGCACGGCCGTCACATCCGGGGCCGCGCACTAGCCTGGACCTCGATGAGCACCGCCGCCCTCTCCCGCATCGCGCTGTACTACCGGTTCACCCCGCTCGCCGACCCCGAGGCGGTGCGGCTGTGGCAGCGCGCGCTCGCGGCGTCCCTCGGCCTGACCGGCCGGATCATCGTGTCGCCGCAGGGGATCAACGGGACCGTCGGCGGACCGGTCGACGCGGTCAAGCGCTACGTGCGCGGCACGCGGGAGCATCCGGCGTTCCGGGACCTCGAGGTGAAGTGGTCGGGCGGCTCGGCGGCGGACTTCCCCCGCCTCTCCGTCAAGGTCAAGCCCGAGCTCGTCGCGTTCGGGGCCCCCGAGCGCATCACCGTGGACGCGGACGGCGTCGTCGGCACGGGGGAGCGGCTCACCCCCGCCCAGGTGGACGCGCTCGTCGCCGAGCGGGCCGGCACCGCGAACCCCGTGCGCTTCCTCGACGGCCGCAACACGGTGGAGGCGGCCATCGGCCGCTTCGACGGGGCCGTGGTCCCGGACGCGCACACCACCCGCGACCTGCTCGCCGCCGTCGACTCCGGGGCCCTGGACCACGTCAAGGACGCGCCGCTGATCACCTACTGCACGGGCGGCGTGCGCTGCGAGGTCCTCTCGGCCCTGCTCAAGGACCGCGGCTTCGCCGAGGTCTACCAGCTCGACGGCGGCATCGTCCGCTACGGCGAGGCCCGTGGCGACGCCGGACTGTGGCGGGGCGAGCTGGCCGTGTTCGACCGGCGCCTGTCCACCCGCTTCACCGCCGACGCCGAGACCATCGGCCGGTGCGTCGCGTGCGAGGCACCGACCTCGGCGCTGCGCAACTGCGCCGACCCGGCCTGCACCACGCTCGAGGTCCGCTGTGCGGCCTGCGCCGCCGACGACCCCGAGCACCGCTGTCCTGTCTGCGCCCACCGCCCCCACCCCGCTGAGAGGACCGAGGCATGAGTCCCGTCCCGACACCCCCGTCGCCCCCCGCCCCGCGGCTGACCCCGGCCACGGCCGTGGCCCTCGCCGCGGATCTGGCGGCCCTGCCGTTCACCACCGCCGCCGTCGAGGGGCTGCTCGGACCCGTGGCCACGCTCGCCCTGGACCGCGAGCACGCCGAGGCCGCCCGCCGCGTCGTCGCCGGTCACCTGGCGGGCCCCGGCCGGCCCGACGACGCAGCCGGCCCCGGCGACCGGTATGGCACGCGGGGCCTCGCCGCCGCCGTCGGGGCCTGGCTGCTCGGCGACCCCGTCCCCGCCGCCGACCTCGACGCCGCGCTGCCCCGCCTCGGCCTGGCCGGGGCCGTGGCGGCCGGGCTCGTCGTCGAGGGGCCGGACGGGCGCGTGCGCGGCGCGGTGGACCTCTCGCCGTACGAGGCGGACGAGCCGGGCCGGATGTGGATCGCCTCGGACCTGACGGCCCTGCAGCGGCGCGGCCCGCTGCCTCCCGAGCACGTGCTCGGCGTCGGCCGGGCCTCCCTCACGCTCGCCGGCGCCACGCAGCGCCGTCCCGTGGCCCGCGCCCTCGACGTGGGGGTGGGCTGCGGGATCCAGACCCTGCACCTGCTCGCCCACGCCGACCATGTCACCGCCACGGACCTGTCCGAGCGGGCCCTGGCATTCACCCGGTTCAACCTGCTGCTCAACGCGGACGTGCTCGGCCTCGACCGGGACCGGCTCGAGGACCGGGTCCGGCTGGCGGCCGGCGATCTGCTGGCGCCGGTGACGGGGGAGCGGTTCGACCTCGTGGTCTCGAACCCGCCGTTCGTGATCACCCCGCGCACGGACCCGGACGCGCCCATGCTGACCTACCGCGACGGCGGCCGCGAAGGCGACCGGATCGTCGCGGAGCTGATCGCGGCCCTGCCGGACGTGCTCGCCGAGGGCGGCACCGCGCAGCTGCTCGCCAACTGGGAGATCCCGGCGGGGGACACCGCCGACGCCGACACCGCACCGTGGGACGCGCGCCCGCGCTCGTGGGTGGCGCCGGGGATGCAGGCCTGGTTCCTCCAGCGCGACCGGCAGGACCCCGCGGGCTACGCGGAGACATGGCTGCAGGACTCCTCGCTCGAGCTCGACCCGCCCGCCTATGAGGCCGCCTACCGCGGCTACCTGGACGACTTCGCCGCGCGCGGGGTCGCGGGCGTGGGCTTCGGCCACGTGTGGCTGCGTCGGCCCGCCGCGGACGGCTCCCAGGGCCGGGGGTGGGTGGTCGCCGAGGAGCTGACCCAGCCCGTGGACGAGGCCCTCGGCACCGCGTGGGCCGCCGCCGTCGCCCGCCGGGACCGGCTCACCGCCGGCGCCGGGGCGGGGGACGCCGTCGGGGACCCGGCCCTGGCCGCGCTGCGCGGCCTGCACCTGCGCGTGGCCGCGGACGTCACGGAGGAGCGCCACCAGCGGTTCGGGGCGGAGCACCCCGAGGTGATCCTGGCCCGGCAGGGCTCCGGGTTCCGGCGCGTGGCGCGCCTGGACACCGCGACGGCGGGCGTGCTGTCCGCCTCCGACGGCGAGCTGTCCGTGGGGCAGCTGGTGGGCGCGGTCGCCGCGCTGCTGGAGCTGGACGACGTCGGGCGGGCCGGCCTGCTGGCCGCGCTGCGGGAGCTGTACGAGGACGGGTTCCTGGTGGAGGGCTGACGATCGGGCGGTGGCGGGCGCGGGGACGCCGGGCGTTATCGTGGGCACCGCGCCCCCTACGATGTGGGGACGTCCGCCCGACGCCGGCGTGCACCGCGCACCGGCCCGGAACCACCGCCTTCCCCGTCCGAGGAGGACCCCCTTGTCCACGTCATCCGCTTCCGTGACCGCTCCCGTGCCCGAGGGCAAGAAGCTGGTCATCGTGGAGTCCCCGGCCAAGAGCAAGTCCATCGCGAAGTACCTCAACGCGGTGGGCTCCGGCTGGGTGGTGGACTCCTCCGTGGGGCACATCCGCGACCTGCCCAAGCCCTCGGACCTGCCGGCGGACATGAAGAAGGGCCCGTTCGGGAAGTTCGCCGTGGACACGGAGCACGGCTTCACCCCGTACTACGTGGTGCACCCGGACAAGAAGAAGAAGGTCGCGGAGCTCAAGCGCGAGCTCAAGGACGCCGAGGCCCTCTACCTCGCCACGGATGCGGACCGGGAGGGCGAGGCCATCGCCTGGCACCTGCTGGACACCCTCAAGCCCACGGTGCCGGTGTACCGGATGACCTTCGGGGAGATCACCCAGGAGGGCGTGCGCCGAGGCCTGGAGAACATCCGCGAGCTGGACACGGCCCTCGTGGACGCCCAGGAGACGCGCCGCATCCTCGACCGCCTGTTCGGCTACGAGCTCTCGCCGGTGCTGTGGCGCAAGGTCTCCCGCGGGCTCTCGGCGGGCCGCGTGCAGTCGGTGGCCACCCGCCTCGTCGTCGAGCGCGAGCGGGAGCGCATGGCCTTCGTCTCCGCCCACTACTGGGGCGTGGAGGGCACCTTCACGGTGGCCGAGGGCGCGCAGGCCGCGGACGCCGTGGGCAGCTCGTTCACGGCCCGCCTCAGCACGGTGGACGGCGAGCGCGTGGCCACGGGCCGCGACTTCGACGACGCCGGGCGGCTCAAGGCCTCCGCCGGCAAGAAGGTGACCCACCTGGACGAGGCCGGCGCCCGCTCGCTGGCCGAGGGTCTGCGCGGGGCGGACTTCACGGTCGACTCGGTGGAGGACAAGCCGTACACCCGCCGCCCGGCCGCCCCCTTCACCACCTCCACGCTGCAACAGGAGGCCGCCCGCAAGCTCCGCATGAGCTCCCGCGTCTCCATGCAGGTGGCCCAGCGCCTGTACGAGAACGGCTACATCACGTACATGCGCACGGACTCGGTGAACCTCTCGCAGGAAGCCGTGCAGGCCGCCCGGCGCCAGGCCACCGAGCTCTACGGGGCGGACGCCGTGCCGGCCCAGCCGCGCGTCTACGCCAAGCGCAACGAGACCGCGCAGGAGGCCCACGAGGCCATCCGGCCCGCGGGGGACTCCTTCCGGACCCCGGCCCAGGTCAAGGCCGAGCTGCGCCCGGACGAGTTCCGCCTGTACGAGCTGATCTGGAAGCGCACCGTGGCCTCGCAGATGGCCGATGCCAAGGGCTACACCGCCACGCTGCGGCTCTCGGCCACCGCGCAGGACGGCCGCCTCGCGCAGTTCAGCGCCTCGGGCACCGTCATCACGTTCAAGGGCTTCCTCGACGCGTACGAGGAGGGCCGGGACGCCGAGGTCGACGGCGAGAACGCGGAGGCCAAGGACCGCCGCCTGCCGCAGGTGGCCCAGGGCGAGCGCCTCACCGGTGACCCGATCGAGGCCACCGGGCACGAGACCTCCCCGCCGGCCCGCTACACCGAGGCGTCGATCGTCGCCGAGCTGGAGCGCCGCGAGATCGGGCGGCCCTCCACGTACGCCCCGACGATCTCCACGATCATGGACCGCGGTTACGTGTCCAAGCGCGGCACCGCGCTCGTCCCGTCGTGGACCGCGTTCGCGGTGATCGGACTGCTCGAGGACTACTTCGCGAAGTACGTGGACTACGACTTCACGGCCCGCATGGAGGACGACCTCGACCGGATCGCCGCGGGCGAGCTCGGCCGCGAGGCCTGGCTGCAGACCTTCTACTTCGGGGCCCCCGCCGCGGAGACGGAGAAGGGCGTCGAGGGCCTCAAGCACGTGGTGGACAACCTCGGCGAGATCGACGCGCGAGCCGTGAACTCGCTGCCGATCACCGAGGACATCACCCTGCGGGTGGGCCAGTACGGCCCGTACCTGGAGCGGTCGCTGCCGGCCGACGCGGAGGCGGGCGCCACCCCGCCGCGCGCCAACGTCCCCGAGGACCTGGCCCCGGACGAGCTCACCCCGGCCAAGGCCGAGGAGCTGTTCGCCACCGCCCAGCCCTCCGAGCGCGAGCTCGGCACGGACCCGGAGACGGGCCGGACCGTCGTCGCCAGGGACGGGCGCTACGGGCCCTACGTCACCGAGGTCATCCCGGAGATGACCGAGGAGGAGCTGCAGGCCTGGCTCGACGCCCAGCCCACCGAGTACTACAAGAACGGCAAGCCCAAGCCGAAGAAGAAGCCGGCCAAGGAGAAGCCCCGCACCGGCTCCCTCTTCACGAGCATGTCCGTGGACACCGTGACCCTCGAGCAGGCGCTGCAGCTGATGTCCCTGCCGCGCGTCGTGGGCGCGGACGCCGAGGGCGAGGTCATCACCGCCCAGAACGGCCGCTTCGGGCCCTACCTGAAGAAGGGCTCGGACTCGCGCTCGCTCGAGTCCGAGGACCAGATCTTCAGCATCACGCAGGAGCAGGCCCTCGAGATCTACGCCCAGCCGAAGCAGCGTGGCCGCGGGGCCGCCAAGCCGCCGCTGGCCGAGTTCGGCGAGGACCCGGTCTCCGGCAAGAAGGTCACCGTGAAGGAGGGCCGCTTCGGCCCGTACGTCACGGACGGGGTCACCAACATCACCGTCCCGCGCGGCCGTCAGCCCGAGGAGCTCACGGCGGAGGAGGCCTACCAGCTGCTCGCGGACAAGCGTGCCAAGGGCCCGGCCACCCGCGGCGGTGCCAAGAAGCCGGCGGCCCGCAAGGCCCCGGCCAAGAAGACCACCGCGCGGAAGAAGGCCTGAGCGCCATGCGCCTCGGCGTCCTGGACATCGGGTCCAACACCGTCCACCTGCTGCTCGTGGACGCCCACCCGGGGGCCCGCCCCGTCGCCTACGCGGAGCACAAGCGCTCCCTTCCGCTGATCCGCTACCAGGACGCCGACGGGGCGATCACGGAGGAGGGACAGCGGGAGCTCGTGGACTTCGTCCGTGAGGCCGCCGCGTTCGCGGAGGAGCATCGGGCGGAGGACATGATCTCGTTCTGCACCTCGGCGATCCGCGAGTCCGCGAACGGCGCCGCCGTGCTGGCCCGCGTGCAGGCCGAGACCGGTGTGCACCTCTCCGAGCTCACGGGGGACCAGGAGTCGGCCATGACGTACTTCGCCGTGCGCCGCTGGCAGGGCTGGGGCGCCGGCTCCATCCTGAACTTCGACATCGGCGGCGGCTCCTTCGAGATCGCCTACGGCCAGGACGAGCTGCCCTCGCACGCCCTGTCCCTGCCGCTGGGCGCCGGCCGCCTCACCCGCGACTGGGTGCTCGAGGACCCGCCCAGCCCCAAGGCGGTGAAGAAGCTCCGCAAGCACGTGGAGAAGCGACTCGAGGAGGCGTATACGGCCTTCCCGCGCATCGAGTCGCCCGTGGTGGTCACCGCCACCTCGAAGACGTTCCGCTCCCTCGCCCGGATCACCGGGGCGGCGCCGTCGGCGGCGGGCCCCTTCGTGAAGCGGCACCTGCGCGCGGACGACCTGCACCTGTGGGTGAACCGCCTCGCGGCGATGACCGTCGCGGAGCGGGCGGAGCTGCCCGGCGTCTCGGACGTGCGCGCGCACCAGGTGTTCGCGGGGGCGATCGTCGCGCTGACGGCCATGCGCACGTTCGGCATCGCCCAGCTCGAGATCTGCCCGTGGGCGCTGCGCGAGGGCCTGATCCTCAACCGCCTCGACGCGCTCATGCTCGAGGGCCACCTCACCCGGGACGGCCGGCCCGGCGTCGGCCACGTGAACCTCAACCCGGACACCCTCCTGCCGGGACTGAGCCTGGGGGTGCGCTGACCATGGCGGACTCCACCGCGCACCTGGCCCCCGCGGCGCGCTTCGGAGCGGACATCCCCGTGACCCTGTCCTCCTCGTCCGTGTTCCCCCTGGGCACCCAGGACGTGTTCGCCACCGCCGAGGACCTCGGCTACGACGGCGTGGAGGTCATGGTCACGCACAACGCGTGGAGCCAGGACGCGCGGCGGCTGACGCGGCTGTCCGAGCGGCACGGGATGCCCATCGACTCCATCCACGCGCCCACCCTGCTGTTCACGCAGCAGGTCTGGGGCTCCGCGTGGTCCAAGATCCGCCGCTCCGTGGAGCTGGCGCAGGCCGTGGGCGCGGCCACCGTGGTGGCCCATCCGCCGTTCCGCTGGCAGGGCACGTACGCGGTGCGCTTCGCCGAGGGCATCCACGAGCTCATGGCGGAGACCGGCGTCGTGATCGCCGTGGAGAACATGTACCCGTGGCGGGCCTACGGCCGCGAGGCCAAGATGTACCTGCCGCACTGGAACCCGCTGCCCGAGCCGTACGAGCACATCTGCTGGGACTTCTCCCACGCGGCCATCGCGCGGGCGGACTCCCTGGCGGCCGTCCGCGAGCTCGGCCCGCGGCTGCGGCACGTCCACCTCACCGACGGCAACGACTCCGGCAAGGACGACCACCTGGCCCCCGGCGAGGGCACGCAGCGCGTGGCCGAGACCCTGCGCCACCTGGCGACCGCGGGCCTGGCCGGCACGGTGTGCGTGGAGGTGGGCACGCGCGGCGTGGAGTACGCGGGCCAGCGGGAGGAGATGCTCGCCGCCTCGCTCGCCTTCGCGCGCGATCACCTGGCCGCCGGCGGGACCGACCACCACCACGACGACGCCCCGCGCCCGACCACGAAGGAGACGGACCGACCATGAAGCTGACCATCCTGGGCCTGGGCACCATGACCGGCGCGATCCTCGCCGGAGCCCTCGACGCCGGCGCCGTGCGCGCCGAGGACGTCACCGCCACCACCCGCTCCGCCGCGTCCGCCGAGAAGGCCGCCGCGCAGCACGGCGTCACCGTGACCTCCCAGGAGCGGGACGAACGCGCCAACCATGCCGCGGTCGCCGAGGCGGACATCGTCCTGGTGGGCGTGAAGCCGAAGGACATGGTCGCCACCCTCACGGACCTGGCGCCGTCGCTGCGCCCCGAGACCGTGGTGGTGTCCGTGGCAGCCGGCGTCACCTCCGCCACCATGGCCGCCGTGCTGCCGGCGGGGCAGCCGATCGTGCGGACCATGCCGAACACGCCCCTGACGGTGGGCTCCGGCGTCGTCGGCATGGCCCCCGGGCCGGGCGTCACCGAGGAGCAGACCACCGCCGTGCGCGCTCTCTTCGAGGGCTCCGGCCTGGTGGTCCCGGTGGCCGAGGAGCAGCTCTCCGCCGTGGTGGCCACCGCCGGCTCCGCCCCGGCCTACGTGTTCCTGCTGGCCGAGCTGATCGCCGCCCACGGTGCGGAGATGGGACTGGACGCCGCCGCCGCCGAGGCCATGGCCGCGGCCACCGTCAAGGGCGCGGGCATCATGCTCCAGCAGGAGGGGGCCAGGGCCGAGGCTCTGCGCAAGGCCGTGATGAGCCCGAACGGCACCACCGAGAAGGCCGTGGAGGCGTTCCTGGACGGCGGCATGGGCGACCTCGTGAACCGTGCCATGGACGCGGCCGCGCAGCGCGACAAGGAAATGGCCGAGGAGTTCGGGGCCTGACGGCTCCGGCGTGCCTCAGGGCCGGGCCGCGAACCGGTCGATGAGGTCCGTGTGCCCGGAGACGATGAGGGTGTCGCGCGGGCCCACCCGGGTGTCCGGCTGGGCGTAGGTGAAGTCCTCGCCCGGGGTCTTCACACCCACCACGGTCACGCCGTACTTGGATCGCACGTGGGACTCGGCGAGCGTGAAGCCCACGCACTCGGCCGGCGGGTACATCTTCACGATCGCGAAGTCGTCGTCGAACTCGATGAAGTCGAGCATGCGCCCGTTCACGAGGTGGGCGGCGCGCACACCGGCGTCGTGCTCCGGGAAGATCACGTGGTTCGCCCCGATCCGCTTGAGGATCGTGCCGTGCGCCTCGCTGATCGCCTTCACCCAGATGTGGGGGATCTCCAGGTCCACGAGGTTCACGGTGATGAGCACCGATGCCTCGATGGAGGTGCCTACGCCGACCACCGCCGTCGCGAAGTCCTGCGCGCCGAGCTGGCGCAGGGCCTCGGAGTCGGTGGCGTCCGCCTCCACCACGTGGGTGAGCGAGGGGGCGAAGCGCTGCACGAGGACGGGGTCCCGCTCGACGGCGAGCACCTCGCGGCCCTGCGCGACGAGCTCCTCCGCCGTGGCGGCGCCGAAGCGGCCCAGCCCCACGACGAGCACGGGGGCGTTGGGATCGGTGCGCTGCGGGGCGTCAGCCAATGATCGGCCTCTCGACGGGGTAGCGGTAGAGCACGCGCCGCTGGCGCAGGGCCAGGGCGGCGGCGAACGTGATCGTACCAACGCGGCCCGCGAACATCATGGCCGTCAGGACGTACTTGCCGGCCGGTGGGCTCTCCGCGGAGACGCCCACGGAGAGCCCGCACGTGCCGAACGCGGAGATCACCTCGAACAGGGGCCGCTGGAGGGACTCGTCGGTGATGTGCACCAGCGCCAGAGTGGCCACGAGCACGAGGGTGGCACCGAGGGCGAGCACCGCGATGGCCACGCGCAGGGACTCGGGGGCGATCGTGCGGCCGTGCGCCGTCACCTCGCGGTCGCCGCGCGCCTCCGCCACGATCGCGAGGAACATGATCGCCAGCGTGGTCACCTTGATGCCGCCCGCGGTGGAGGCGGACCCACCGCCCACGAACATCAGCGCGTCCATGAGCAGCAGGGACTCGGGCCGGTGCGCGTTCGTGTCGTCGATCGCGAAGCCGCCGGAGCGGGTCATCACGGAACCGAAGAGCGAGTGTCCGACCCGCTGCCAGAAGCCCATGCCGGCCTGGGTCGCCGGGTTGCCCGCCTCGAAGAAGAAGAGGGCGACGGCGCCGAGCACCAGCAGGGCCAGCGTCACCTCGACCGTGAGCTTGGTGTGCAGGTTCCACTCCCGGAATCGCCACCCCTTCTCCAGCAGCACCATGACCACGGGGAAGCCGAGCGCACCCAGGAACACGCCGACGCCGAGCACCGTGATGATCACCGGGTCGTGCATGATCTCCGGCAGGCCGTCCACGTGGAGGGTGAACCCGGCGTTGTTGAAGGCGCTGACCGAGTAGAAGACCCCGTGCCACAGGCCGGTGAGCCACGAGCCGGAGATGGCCGCGAACCGCGGCACGAGGAAGAACGCCAGCGCGGCCTCGGCGGTCAGCACCGTCACGACGACGACGCGCAGCAGCCGGCCGACCTCGCCGAGATTCCCGGAGGTCATGCCCGCCTGCTGCGTCGCCAGCTTCGACCTCAGACCCAGATGCCGGGAGACGGCCAGCGTGAGCAGCGAGGCCATCGAGAGGATGCCCAGGCCGCCGATCTGGATGGCCACGAGGATGATCACCTGGCCCGCGGGGGACCAGTGCACGGCCGTGTTGACGGTGGTCAGACCGGTCACGGAGAAGGCGGAGACCGCGGTGAACATGGCGTCGTGCAGGGGGGTGGCGTGGCCGTCCGCCGCGGCCCACGGCAGGGCGAGGAGCCCGGTGAACACCAGGGCCATGAGGGCGAAGGCGGAGAGGGCGGCGCGGGCCGGGGAGCCGCCCACCACCGAGCTGACGGCGCGGCCCGAGCGCCGCAGCACCGTGCGCGGGCCGGTCGAGGACTCCAGCGTGGAGGCCTGGCCGGGCCGGGGGAGGCCGCCGGGCCGACGCAGCCCGCCGTGGCGGCGGGCGTGCGGGGTCGGACGGGGACCTGCCACGGGGCACCTCCTGCACGCGGGACGGGGAACGGACCGGCTCCCAGTATCGCGCGCCCCCGTGGCCCGCGCGTCACGCGCGCGAGACATCCGAGGCGATCGTCGCCACGGTGCCGCCCGGAGCCCTAGGCTGGACCGTGATGAGCACCACGTCCACCCCTCCCGCTCCCACCCCCGCCGCTGTGGTGTGGGACTCCAGCCTGCTCCGCTACCGGTTCAGCGCGGAGCACCCGATGGCGCCCCTGCGGCTGGACCTGACGCACCGGCTCGTGGAGGCGTTCGGCCTGCTGGACGCTCCCCACGTGCGGATCGTGGAGCCGCCCGTGGCCACGGACGAGCAGCTCGCCCTCGTCCACGACCCCGAGTACGTCGCCGCCGTGCGCCGGGCCGCGGAGACGTCGTCGGCCGAGGACGGCCGCTTCGGCCTGGGCACCGAGGACTGTCCGGTGTTCCCGGACCTGCACGAGTCCGCCGCCCGGATCGCGGGCGGCTCCCTCGCGGCGGCCGAGGCCATCTGGTCCGGCGAGGTGGACCGCGCCGTGAACTTCGCCGGCGGCATGCACCACGCCGCCCGGTCCTCGGCGTCCGGGTTCTGCATCTACAACGACTGCGCCGTGGCCATCCAGCGCCTGCTGGACCTCGGCGCGGAGCGCGTGGCCTACGTCGACGTGGACGCGCACCACGGCGACGGCACGCAGTCGATCTTCTACGACGACCCCCGCGTGCTCACCATCTCCCTGCACGAGACGGGCATCAGCCTGTTCCCGGGCACGGGCTTCGCCAACGAGATCGGCGGCTCGGCCGCGCAGGGCACCGCGGTGAACGTCGCGCTGCCCCCGCGCACCGGTGACGCCGGCTTCCTGCGCACCGCCCACGCCGTGGTCCCGCCCCTGCTGCAGGCGTTCGCCCCGGACGTGCTGGTCAGCCAGCACGGCTGCGACGGCCACCTCACGGATCCGCTCGCCGACCTGCGGCTGAGCGTGGACGGCCAGCGCCAGCTCGCGTTCGACGTCGGCGACTGGGCCGACCGGTTCGCGCACGGCCGGTGGCTGGCCACCGGGGGCGGCGGCTACAACCCGCTGCGGGTGGTGCCGCGCGCGTGGACCCACCTGACCGCCGCCGTCCTGCAGACCCCGATCCCCGTGAGGAGCGAGATCCCCGCCGCCTGGATCGAGCACGTCCGGGCCCTCACCGCGGACGAGCTGACCGGGGACATGACCGTGCACGAGGGGGACGACGCCGAGCGGATCCCCACCGTGATGGGCGAGGACGCGGACGTGTGGTGGCGCTCGTGGGAGGTGGGCTACGACCCGGCCGACCCGGTGGATCAGTCGATCATGGCCACGCGCCGCGAGGTGTTCCCGCTGCACGGGCTGGACCCCTGGTTCGACTGAGCCGGTCCCCGTCCCGGTTCGACCGGGGCCCGTGCGGCCGGTATTGTGGCCGAGAACGTTTCCAGGCGTTCCACATCCGGTGGAATGCGGGTCGGCGTGTCCGGCGCCCCGGATGCCTGCGGTCCCACGACCGCCGACCCTCGCCCCGATTCAAGGAGTCCCCATGGGATCTGTGATCAAGAAGCGCCGCAAGCGCATGTCGAAGAAGAAGCACCGCAAGCTGCTTCGCAAGACCCGTCACCAGCGTCGCAACAAGAAGTGACGCCCGCGCCCTCCGGGCGCTGACGAGACGAAGCCGCCGTCCCCTTCCGGGGGGACGGCGGCTTCGTCGTGGACGGCGATCCGTAGAGTGGGGCCATGACCGCCGATCTGCCCGCCACCACCGCCCGCGTCCAGCTGCTCGTGAAGCCCGGCTGTCACCTGTGCGCCGAGGCCGAGGCCACGGTGGCGCAGGTGTGCGACGCGCGGGGCGAGGCCTGGGAGGCCGTCGACGGCGCCGCGCACCCGGCCCTGCTCGAGCGGTTCGCGGACGAGGTGCCCGTGCTGTTCGTCGACGGCGTCCAGCGCGACTTCTGGCGCGTGGACCCGGCCCGTCTGGGCCGGCTCCTGGACGCCCCGCGGGCCTGAGCGGGCTCAGCGGCGCGCGAAGCGCTGCCAGGCCTTCAGCCGCATGTACTCCGTGGCGTCCGGGCGGTAGGCGAGCACGATGCCGGCGACGCCGAGGCCCACCCACACGAGGTCCAGCGGGCTGAACGCCCCCATCACGGCGTTGGAGACCAGCACCAGCACGGACAGGGACGCCAGCACCGTTCCGACGATGCGCGCGGCGCGCGAGCCGCCGCGGATCGCGAACGCCACCCACAGGTAGACGAGGAACGCGAGGACGCCGAACACGGCCGCCGTCGTGGCGAGGGTCGGGAGCATCCCGTCCATCATGGCGCGCATCTGCTCCGCCTGGTCGGCGGGCAGATCCATCCGCTCGACGGACCGGTCCAGCTCCTGCTGGATCGCGGCCTGGCCCTCCGGCTGGGTGATGGCGAAGGCCGCCAGCAGGGTCGTCGCCAGCAGCAGGAGGCCGCCCGAGACGATCAGCCAGAACGCGGCCGTCAGGGAGCGCGGCCGCGGGGGCAGCTCAACCGGGCCGGGAGACTGCCAGCCGGCCGGGCCGTGGGGGGAGGGGGCCTGGGGCATCCCCGCCTGGCCCGGGGCGCCGTACGGAGCCGCCGGCGGTGCGCCGTAGGGGTCCTGGCCGTACGGGCTCGCGCCCGCCGGGTCGGAGGAGCCCGGGGTCGGCCCCTGCGGGGCGGCGCCGTAGGGGTCGGTGCCGTACGGGTTCTGGCTGCCGTGGGGATCGGTGGGCGAGGTGCCGGACATGGGGCCTCCTAGCGACGCCGACGCTCGCGGCGTCTCGGTGCGGACGGGGGTGGCGGCGCGGTCGCGCCGAGCTGTGCCCCACGCTACCGCCGGGGCCACCGGTCCGCCTCTGCCAGACTGGCCCCATGCAGACGCTCGCCACCGTCCACCTGGTCCGCCACGGAGAAGTCCACAACCCCGATCGTGTCCTCTACGGCCGCCTGCCGGAGTTCGGGCTCTCGGAGCTCGGCCACGAGATGGCCCGGGGCGTGGCCGCGTGGTTCGCGGAGCGCGCCGCGCAGACCGGCCGGGCGCCCGCCGTCGTCGCCGCCTCCCCGCTGACCCGCGCGCAGCAGACCGCCGCGCCCCTCGCGGCCGCGTTCGACCTGCCGCTGGTCACCGAGCCCGACCTGATCGAGGCGGAGAACGCCTTCGAGGGCATGTCCCAGGTGGCGGCGTCGCTGAAGCGGAACCCGCGGCTGTGGCCCCGGCTGCGCAATCCCCTGCGCCCGTCCTGGGGCGAGCCGTACCGCGCGCAGGCCGCCCGGATGCTGGCCGTCGTCGACCGGCTCCGCGGCGAGGCCGTGGCCGCCGACGGGCCCGGCGCCGAGTCCGTGCTCGTCTCGCACCAGCTGCCGATCTGGGTGACGCGCCTGGCCGTCGAGGGCCGTCCGCTGTGGCACGACCCGCGCCGCCGCGAGTGCTCGCTGACCTCCGTGACCTCGCTCGTGTACGAGGAGGGGCGCGGGGTGCCGCGCGTCGAGTACCACGAGCCGAACCAGGCCCTGCTCAAGGACGCCTCCTCCCTGCCGGGCGCCTGAGACGGCCGGCGTCGACGACGCCGGCCGCAGCCTCCCACGGGGTGGGGGTGTGACGTCCAGGGTTCAGTCAGAATGCGGGGCGGACAGTAGACTCCCCAGGTACCCGGAATCCAGCCCCGCGCGTCCCCTGGAGGGCAGCCCGCCATGCAGACCCCCCGTCCGTCCCGTCGCACCGTGCTGACCGGCCTCTCGCTGCTCGGCCTCGCGCCCGTCCTCGCGGCGTGCTCGGGGGACGACTCGCTGACGCGGCAGGCCGGCAACGCGGACGGCAAGAACTACATCGCCGGCGACGGCTCCGTCCTGGAGATCGCCCCCGCCGAGCGCGGCGCCCCCGTGGAGTTCGCCGCCGAGCTCTTCGACGGCACCCCCGTGACCGGCGCGAGCCTGCGCGGCACCCCCGCCCTGCTGAACTTCTGGTACGCCGCCTGCGCGCCGTGCCGCGTCGAGGCCCCCCACCTCGTCTCCCTGCACGAGCAGTTCGCCCCGCAGGGGGTGCGGTTCCTCGGCGTGAACGTCCGGGACACCGTCACCACCGCGCAGGCCTTCGAGCGCACCTTCGAGATCCCCTACCCGTCCATCGAGGACGCCCGCGGGGACGTGCTCCTGAACATGACCGACTACGTGCCCCCGCAGGCCGTGCCCTCCACCCTCGTCCTGGACGTCGAGGGCCGCGTGGCCGCCCGCGTGCTCGGCGCCGTGGAGGAGTCCACCCTGCGCGCCCTGCTCACCACCGTGGTGGACGAGGCCGCGGCCTGACCCGGCCGCCGTGTCCATGCAGAGCAACCCCTTCGCCGAGATCGCCCTCGACGGCTCCCTGCTGCTGGCCGCGCCGATCGCCGTGCTGGCCGGCCTGATCTCCTTCCTCTCCCCGTGCGTGCTGCCGCTCGTGCCCGGCTACCTCGGGTACGTCACCGGCCTCGGCGGGGACGTGCTCACCAGCCGCCGCCGCGGGCGCCTCGTGCTCGGCTCCGTGCTGTTCGTGCTCGGGTTCGCCGTGGTGTTCGTGGGCATCACCGTGGTGTTCACCCAGGCCATGGTCTGGCTGGGGCGCGACGGCGCCTGGGTCACCCCCGTGCTCGGCGTGCTCGTGATGCTCATGGGCCTCGTGTTCCTCGGCGGCGGCGGCCGGCTTCAGCAGGAGCGCCGCGTCCACTTCAAGCCCGCCGCCGGCCTGGTCGGCGCGCCCCTGCTGGGCATGACCTTCGGCCTGGGCTGGGCGCCGTGCATCGGCCCCACCATGGCCGCCGTCCTGGCCATGTCCACGGCCAGCTCCGGCTCCGTGGGCCGCGGCGCCCTGCTCGCCTTCCTCTACTGCCTCGGCCTGGGCCTGCCGTTCGTGCTCATGGCCCTCGGCATGGAGCGCGGCATGCGGGCCCTCGGGTTCTTCCGCCGGCACCGCGTGCTGATCATGCGCCTCGGCGGCGCCCTGCTGATCGCGCTGGGCCTGCTCATGGTCACCGGCGTCTGGACCGCCTGGACCACGCAGCTGCAGCTGTGGTTCGCCAACGAATGGGAGATGCCCCTGTGAGCTCCAAGGCCGCCCGGACGCGCTCCGAGCCCGTCACCCTGCCGCGCCTCGGCCTGGCGGGCACCCTGCGCTGGATCTGGACCCAGCTGACCAGCATGAGCACCGCGCTCATGCTGCTGCTCCTGCTCGCCGTCGCCGCCGTGCCCGGCTCCCTCGTGCCCCAGCGCCGTGCCGGCCCCGAGATCGTGGACCAGTGGATCGAGGACAACCCCGTGTGGGGCCCCGTCCTGGACGCCCTGCAGTTCTTCGACGTCTACAACTCCGTCTGGTTCTCGGCCATCTACCTGCTGCTGTTCGTCTCCCTCGTGGGCTGCGTGTGGCCGCGCGCCATCCAGCACGCCAAGGCCCTGCGCCAGCCCCCGGCCCGCACCCCCCGCAACCTGACGCGCCTGCCGGCCTCCGGCGTCGTCGTCCTCGAGGAGGGCGGCCCGAGCCCCGAGGAGGCCGTGGCCAGAGCCCAGGCGTGGCTGCGCAAGCGCCGCTACCGCGTGGAGCACCGCCCCGAGGCCGGCGGCGCGTCCGTGGGCGCCGAGCGCGGATACCTGCGCGAGATCGGCAACATCCTGTTCCACGTCTCGCTGATCGGCGTGCTCGTGTTCATGGCCTACGGCGGCATGACCAAGTACGGCGGGCAGAAGATCATCGTGGAGGGCGAGGGCTTCGCCAACAACCTCGTGGCCTACGACTCCTTCACCCCCGGCACCTACTTCAGCGCGGACGACCTCCAGCCGTTCTCCCTCACCCTCGACTCCTTCGACGCCGTGTTCGACCGCGAGTCCGAGACCCACTACGGCCAGCCGCTGGACTACACCGCCGTGATGGAGGTCCGAGAGGGCTCCGGCGGCGAGCTCCAGCGCCAGATCCTCAAGGTCAACCAGCCGCTGGACATCGACGGCGTGCGCGTCTACCTCGTGGGCAACGGCTACGCGCCCGTGGTGACCATCCGCGACGGCGCCGGGGACGTGGCCTTCCAGGGCCCCGTGGTCACCCGCGTGTTCGACCAGAACTACGGCTCGCAGGCCACCATCAAGGTCCCCGACGCGCGGCCGGACCAGCTGGGCTTCGTCGGCTTCTTCCTGCCCTCGGCGGTGGAGGACGAGGAAGGCGCCGCGTTCTCCGCGGACCCCGAGCTGCTCAACCCGGAGCTGCAGCTGAACTCGTACTACGGGGACCTCGGCCTGGACACCGGCCGCCCGCAGAACGTGTACGTGCTGGACACCGCATCCCTCACCGAGCTCAACAGCCGCACCAACGAGAACGGCGGCATCGTGCTCAGCCCGGGCCAGACGTACGAGCTGCCCGAGGGCAAGGGCTCCATCAGCTTCGACGGCGTCCGCCGCTACGTCGGCCTGGACATCCACTACGACCCGGGCAAGTGGGGCGTCGGCGTGTTCGCCGGCACCGCCCTGCTCGGCCTGGCGATCAGTCTGTTCGTCCGCCGCCGCCGCGTGTGGGTGCGTGCCCGCACCGACGACGACGGCCGCACCCGCGTGGAGTACGCGCTGCTCGCCCGCGGCGAGGAGTTCGGTCTCCACGAGGAGCACGTGGCCCTGCGCGCCGCCATGGAGAAGTGGTGGCCCATCGTCGCCGCCACCGAGACGGCCGACGACGCCGCGGCCGGTGCCGCCCCCCAGTCCACCCCCACCGCCCCCGAGACCCCCGCCGGCCCCGCCGACGCCCGATCAGGAGACTGACAGTGTTCAACCCCACGGCCCCCGTGAACGAGCAGCTGGCGCTGTACAGCGACCTCTTCATGCTCATCGCCGCGCTCGTGTACGCGGCGGCGTTCATCCTGTTCACCATCGACATGGCCACCGCCTCGGCCACCATCCGCCGCCTCGAGGCCGACCTCGCGGCCCAGCGCGGGCAGGTGCGCACCGCTCCGGCCCGCGGGACCGTGGGGGCCGCCGTCGGCGGGTCCACGGCGGTCGGCGCGAGCGCCTCCGACGCGGCCCGTCCGACCGGCGCCGCCGAGCGCGGCGTCGACGCGGACGGCGCCCTCGTGGACGAGGACATGGACTACACGGGCGGCGGCCGCCGCCCGGTCGCCAACGTGGCGGTGGCCGTGCTGGCCGTCGGCTGGGCGCTGCACGCGTTCGCCGTCGTCGCCCGCGGCCTCGCCGCCTCCCGCGTGCCGTGGGGCAACCTGTACGAGTTCATGACCACGGGCGCGCTCGTGATCACGACCGTCTACTTGCTGTTCCTCTTCCGCAAGGACCTGCGCTTCGTGGGCACGTTCGTCACCGGCATCGTCGTGGCGATGATGTGCGCGGCCACCATGGGCTTCCCGACGCCGGTGGGCCACCTCCAGCCGCCGCTGCAGACGCCGTGGCTCGTCATCCACGTGTCCATCGCCGTGCTGGCCAGCTCGCTGTTTGCGCTGACCGCCGCGATGTCCGTGCTGCAGCTGCTGCAGGACCGCGCGGAGAAGCGCGTTGCGGCGGGCGAGCGCTCGTGGGCGTTCCTGCGCCTCGTGCCGGCCGCGCAGGGGCTGGAGAACTGGTCCTACCGCCTCAACGCCGTCGGCTTCGTCATGTGGACCTTCACGCTGATCGCCGGCGCCATCTGGGCCGAGGCCGCGTGGGGCCGCTACTGGAACTGGGACACCAAGGAGGTCTGGACCTTCGTGATCTGGGTGGTGTACGCGGCGTACCTGCACGCTCGCGCCACCCGCGGCTGGACCGGTGCCCGCGCCGCGTGGCTGAGCATCGTGGGCTTCCTGTGCATCGTGTTCAACTACACGATCGTCAACACGTACTTCCCGGGCCTGCACTCGTACGCGGGTCTGCCCGGCTGAGTCCGGCGGGGCCCCTCAGGCGCGCGGGCCGTCGCCGTCCGGGTCGGCGTCGTCGTCGCCCTGCTCCCGACGACGGCGCAGCTCCTCCTCGCGGGCGCGCAGCTCGGCCTCGCGGCGGTCCAGGTCCTGCTCACGGGCGTCCTGGCGGCGCTGCACGCGCAGGCTGCGCAGGAACGCCTCGTCGTCGTCCGGGGCTCCGGAGGGCCGGGGTGCGGCCCGTCCGCCCGCGCCGGCCGGGCGGGCGCGCCCGAGCAGCAGCCACAGCAGCGGCCCCACGAGCGGCACGAGCACGATGACCGCCACCCACGCCGTCTTCGGCAGGCTGCGCACCTCGCGGGCGGGGGTCAGCAGCGCCTCGAACAGCGCGTAGAGGGTCAGTCCGGCGAGGATGATCGCGGCGGGGATGATGAAACGGCCCATCCTTCCAGTCTAGGCGCGGGCTGTGGGATCGGCGGGCGGGCGGGCGGGGCGTCCGTCCTCGTAGGATGGACCGGTGCGCATCTTCTTCTACGGTCTGGTCCGCGTGGTCCTCTTCGTCGCCCTGTGGGCGCTGTTCTACTACGTGATGAACCTCTGGATGATCTTCGCGGTGATCGCCGCCACGATCCTGGCGTTCGCCGTCAGCTACCTCTTCCTCGACCGCCTGCGCACGGGGGCCACCGAGGACCTGTCCGCCGCGTGGGAGGGCCGCCCGGGCCGCCGGGGCCGCACCGAGACCGCCGACGCGGACGCCGAGGACGCCTACACCGAGGGCCGGTTCCGCGAGTGAGCCCCGCGGGACGACGGGGCGGATGACGCCGCCGTCATCCCGTGCGGCTCAGAGCAGCGCGCCGAGGGTGAACGTGATCGCGTAGACGATCCCGATCACGCCCGTCGCGCGCAGCACCGGGATCAGCGCCCGGCGGTCGTCGGCGCGCAGCACCGTGCGGATCGGCCGGATCGCGAGCAGGCCGCCGATCGGCACGAGCAGCAGCCCCGGGTGCACCGCCACCCAGAACAGCGGCAGCAGCAGGGCGACGGCCAGCATGACGCCGTAGGACGCCCGCGCGGGTCCGTCGCCCAGGCGGGCGGCCAGCGTCATCTTCCCGACCTCGCGGTCCGTGGGGATGTCCCGGATGTTGTTGGCCATGAGCAGGGCCGTGGAGATCAGCCCGCAGCCGATCGCGCCGGCCCAGGCCAGGCCGCTGACGGCGTCGGCCTGGGTGTACGTGGTGCCGAGGACGGCCACCAGCCCGAAGAACACGAACACGAACACCTCGCCGAGGCCGAGGTACCCGTACGGCCGCTTCCCGCCGGTGTAGAACCACGCGGCCAGCACGCAGGCGACGCCGACCAGCAGGAACCACCAGTGCCCCGAGAGCAGGATGAGCCCCAGGCCGGCCAGCCCGGCGAGGCCGAAGAACGCGAAGGCCGCCTGCTTCACCCGGGCCGCGGGCACGAGCCCGGAGACGGTGAGCCGGAAGGGGCCGACGCGCTCGTCGTCGGTGCCGCGGATGCCGTCCGAGTAGTCGTTGGCGTAGTTCACGCCGATCTGCAGCGCGAGCGACACCACGAGGGCCAGCAGCGCCGCGCCGAGGTGGAAGGAGCCGAGCTCCGCGGCGGCGGCCGAGCCGACGATCACGGGGGAGATCGCCATGGGCAGCGTGCGCGGGCGCGCGGCGGCGACCCACTGGGAGAGCGTGGCGGCCATGGGCGGGGGTTCCTCCTGGGGAGCGGGGTGGGCGGCGGCGCGCGGCGGGCCGGGTCGACGGCGGCGCGCGGCCGGGGCCCGACGTCGGCCGGGCCCGGGTCATTCTCCCACGCGGGCGGGGCGGCGCTCAGCCGGCGGTGAACCGGGCGGCCAGGGCCTGCCGGTCCGTCTTGCCGGTCGAGAGCAGGGGCAGGGCGTCGAGGACGAGCCACGTCTTGGGCACCGCGGCCGCACCCAGCGCCGCGCGCACGTGGGCGCGCAGGACGGCCTCGTCGGGGGCCGCGGCCGGGTCGGCGGGCACGACGGCGGCGCACAGCCGGGCGCCCCACTCGGGATCCGGCACGCCGGCCACGTGGGCCGCCGCGACGCCCGGGTGCGCCTCGAGCACCGCGGTCACCGCCGCCGCGGACACCTTCACCCCGCCCGTGATGACGACGTCGTCCAGGCGACCGGTCACGGCCAGCCGCACGCCGCCGTCGTCGGTGGGGGAGAGCACGCCCGTGTCCTCGGTCAGGAAGGCGCGGGCGCCGTCCGCGGTGGGGACGAAGTGGGCGGCGGTGCGGGCGGGGTCGTCGAGGTAGCCGGCCGCCACCATGGGCCCGGCCAGGCGCACGCGCGGCGTGGCGTCGGGGTCGTCCGGGGCCACCGCGACGGCGACGCCGGGCAGCGGCACGCCGTCGTAGACGCAGCCGCCGCACGTCTCGGCCATGCCGTAGGTGGCGGTGAGGCGCACCCCCGCCGCCTCGGCCGCGGCCCGCAGCGCGGGATCGAGCCGGGCGCCGCCCACGAGCACGCGGTCGAAGGAGCGCAGGGCCGCCCGCCCGGCCGGGTCGGCGTCGGCCGCGAGGAGGCGGGCGAGCTGGGTGGGGACGAGCGAGACGAGCCGGGGGCCGGCGTCGTCGGGCAGGGCGGCCGCCCCGGTGGCGAACGCCGCGGGCGTGAACGGGCCCGGTGGCAGGGCCACGGGTGCGGTCCCGGCCGCGATCGAGCGGGAGAGCACGGCGAGCCCGGCCACGTAGTGCACGCCGAGGGCCAGCAGCCACGCCCCCTCGCCGCCGAGCCGCCGGGCCGTGGCCGCGGCCGAGGCGCCAAGGGCCGCGCCGGTCAGGACGATCTGCTTCGGCGTGCCCGTGGACCCGGAGGTGCGCACCACGGCGACGGCGTCCGGGGCACCGCAGCGGCGCGGGTCGCGGGCCTCGGGCCGGGGGAGCGCGGCGCCGTCCTCGGTCAGCTCGACGGGGGCGCCGCCGTCGAAGGCCGCGGCGAGGGCGTCCGTGGCGCGGGCGAGGGCATCGGCGGTGGCGGGCATGGCCCCGAGTGTAGGAGGCCCGACGACCGGACGGACCCGCCCGGTGGACCGGATCCGCCCGGCCGGTCAGAGCATGAACGGCACCGTGGCGATCTTCACCACCATGATCAGCGCGAACAGCTGGGCGTACCCCTCGGTCACGCGGGCGTCGGTGGACCGGGAGAGCGCGTAGTCCAGGATCGCCGGCTGGCCCGTGATGCCCGCCAGCGCCCCGTAGGTGCGATCCACGGACTGCCCCAGCAGCCGTGCCGCGGCGATGAGCAGGGCCGCGGTCAGCGCGGTGAGCACGGCGGACATCAGGATGGCCAGCCCGCCGACCCGGGTGAACACCGTCTCGATGAACGCCGGGCCGGCGGCCAGGCCCACCACGCCCAGGAAGAGCATGAGGCCGAACTGCCGCAGCGTCAGCGCGATCTCCGTGGACGGCTCCCACACCGTGGGTCCCGTTCGGCCGATCGCACCGAGGGCGAGGCCGACGAGGATGCACCCGGCCGCCGGGCCGAGGGAGAAGGAGGCCCCGCCCGGAAGCGGGATCGTCACCATGCCCAGCAGGTAGCCCAGCGCCATGCCCGTGCCCAGGGAGATCCAGTCCAGGTTCGAGAGCCCCCGGGTCGAGTTGCCGAAGAAGTCGCGCACCGCCTCCATCCGCGGCGCGGTGGTCACGATGAGCACCCGGTCGCCGACCTTGAGCTCGGTCTGCGGGGTGGCCAGCGACTCGACGTCGTCCCGCCGCAGCCGGGCGACGTCGGTGCCGAAGCGCTCGCGCAGGGACAGCGTGCCCAGGCGGCGGTCGGCCAGGGCGCGGGCCGTGACGATGACCATGGAGGTCTGCAGCGGGTTCATCACCTGCGCCGGGTCGGCGCCGGTGCGGCGGCCGAAGGCCTGCACGGCCGCGTCGATGTTCTTCTCCGTGCCGTCCAGGACGACCTCGTCCCCGGGTTCGATCCGGTCGGCGGAGCCGGCGATCCGGGCCACGCCGCCGTGGCGCAGCGCCACCACGCGCACCAGCCCCTCGGAGATCCCGGGGATCTCCCGCACGGCGAGCGCGGAGGTGGCGACCGCGGCGGTGAAGCGCAGCTTGCCGTCGGTCACCGGCGCCGGATCGCGCGGGGAACTGCTCCACGGGCGGGCGGCGAGCACGGTGATCGCGATGATGGTGCCGACCACGCCCACCAGGTAGGACAGCCCGTAGCCCACGGCGGGGGCCTGCCCGCCGGTGAGCTGGTTCGCCAGCGCCATCGCCGGCGTCGCGGTGAGCGAACCCGTCCACACGCCGATCGCCGTCGGCAGGTCCAGGTTGAGCAGCGCGGCCAGGGGGTGCACCGTGAAGGCGGTGAGGATCACCACGACGACGGCGGCCAGCATCAGGGGCAGGTTGCCGCGCAGGTCCCGGAAGAACACCTTGCCGGCGCCGAGCCCGATCAGGTAGGCGAACAGGGCCAGGCCGAAGCTCTGGAACAGGGCCAGCCGGTCGCCGACGTCGGGCAGCACCGCCCCGACGAGCAGGCCCACGAACAGTGCTCCCGAGGCGCCGAGGCGGATCTTGCCCAGGGGGATGGTGCCGACGGCGGCGCCCAGGGCGACCGTGGCCATGAGGACGAGGATGGGCTGGTCGTTGAGCAGTGCGAGCATGGGCGGGTCTCCGTCCTGCCGTGGTGGTCGGTCAGAAGTGGTACGGGAAGGCGGACCAGTCCGGGTCGCGCTTCTGCAGGAACGCGTCCCGGCCCTCCACGGCCTCGTCCGTCATGTACGCCATGCGGGTGGCCTCGCCGGCGAACACCTGCTGGCCTGCCATGCCGTCGTCGGGAAGGTTGAACGCGAACTTGAGCATGCGCAGGGCCTGCGGGGACTGACGGTTGATGTCCGCGGCGTACTCGAGGGCGACCTCCTCGAGGCGCTCGTGGTCCACGGCCTCGTTCACCGCGCCCATGGCCACCATCTCCTCGGCCGAGTACTCGCGGGCGGTGAAGAAGATCTCGCGGGCGCGCTTCTGGCCCACCTGCCGGGCGAGCAGGGCCGAGCCGTAGCCGGCGTCGAAGGAGCCCACGGTGGCGTCCGTCTGCTTGAACTTCCCGTGCTCGCGGGAGGCCAGGGTCAGGTCCGCGACCACGTGGAGCGAGTGGCCGCCGCCGGCCGCCCAGCCGTTCACGACGGCGATGATCGCCTTGGGGGAGGTGCGCATCAGGCGCTGGACCTCGAGGATGTGGAGGCGTCCGGCGCGGGCCGGGTCGATGGTCTCGGCCGTCTCCCCCTCGGCGTAGCGGTAGCCGTCGCGGCCGCGGATGCGCTGGTCCCCGCCGGAGCAGAACGCGTGGCCGCCGTCCTTGGGGGAGGGGCCGTTGCCGGTGAGCAGCACCGTGCCCACGTCCGGGGTCATGCGCGCATGGTCGAGGGCGCGGTAGAGCTCGTCCACGGTGCCGGGCCGGAACGCGTTGCGGACCTCGGGGCGGTCGAAGGCGATGCGCACCGTGGGCAGGTCGCGCACCCACCGGCCGTCGGCGTCGCGCTCCACCTGGCGGTGGTAGGTCAGGTCCTCGAAGTCGAAGCCCTCGACCACGCGCCAGCGCGTGGGGTCGAAGATGTCGGAGACCTGTTCGGGCAGGCGGTCGCGGTCCGGGTGCTCGGGGCTGTGCGGGGTCATGGCATCGAGTCTAGGTGTCCCCCGGACCCCCACCGCTCGAGGTGATGTGTGTCACCGTGGGGGACGGGGGCCGGCGACGGTGCCCGGACGCGGGCGGGCGCCGCCGTGGGCTCCTCGCTCAAAACGTCTGGGCGAACTCAGGAGAGAAACGCAGCACGCTTTTCCAGATTATTCCATCAAATCCTGTCGCATCCACCACTTCAACCTGCCCTTTAAAACACCCGTTTCCCGAATGAAAGTGTTCTGGGAAATTCCCAGTTCCCAAATAGAATCGGGGCTCGAGGGGAAATTGACTAAGCGCCCGGGTGTGCGAAGCCGACCAAGTGCTCGTGTGGCAACAGGCCATCGGCCAGCTTGTGTACCAGAGGCGCGAGGGCGGCTGGGGTCTCCTCCCTGAATCGGACGACCTCAGCAGGCAAAAAAGGTCAGGCCGGTGAGGAAGATCTGCTGGGCCGTCGTTCCATCGGTGGACGCGAAGTACAGAGTGAAGGAGTTGATCGGGCCGGCGTAGGTGACCACGGACCGGTTCGCCTCGGTGTCGGACCTGACCTCACTGGCTGACACGGCCCTCACGGGCGATCCGGTCGTCCCGTTGCCCTGCAGGGGGGGGCCGTTGGTCACGCTGGTGGGTTCGGGGTCGAGCACGATGGCGTCACGGTACTGATTGCGCAGCCAGTCGACGTCGGCAATCGTGAACTGGAGGTTGGTCACGGGGCGGCTGAACGTGATCGTGAGTCTCTGCCCGCCAGAGCCGGACTGCTGGAGCAGCAGACCGTCCGCCCTCAGGTCTCCGAGTCCGTTGTAGCCCTGGTTGATGCCGCCGGCCGAGGTGAGGTTCTCGGGCCTCAGAGACTTGCCGATGTCGGCGACGGTGTTCAGGGACAGGGTGATGGGAGTGCGGCCTGCGGCTGACCACGTGTAGGTGGACGGGGGCGTCCCATAAACGTTGGCCTGGGTGAACCTGCCCGTGAACGCGGCCGGGTTCGCGCATGAGACGGCGAAAGCCGGGGCTGCGGCGGCGGCTGCCACGGCCGGAACAGTCCAGGCCAGTCCGTGGGCCACGGTACGGCGGGACAGGGAAGGGGGCGAGGCGGGTGACTGAGGGTCCGTGAAGGACATGGGTTTCTCCGATGGCAGGGGAGCCGCCCGGCGGGCAGGTTGCCCAGCGTCAGCGCAGCGTTCGATTCACGGTGCTTCAAAGCATAGGGGTATCGCTGGCATCCTCGATAATCGGTGAGGGCTGCAGCTCCCCGGAGAGAGGGGCCGGATCGCCGGGCGGGCCGGTCAGTCCACCCGCTCCGTGGCCCCCAGCGCGGTCAGCAGGAACGCGTACTCCCACGCGGTGTCCTCCCAGCCCTGGTACCGGCCGGACGCGCCGCCGTGGCCGCCGTCCATCTCGGTGCGCAGCAGGATCGGGGCGCCGCCCTCGGCCAGGGGCGTGGCCTGGTCGCTCGTCACCGTCCGCCGCAGCTGGGCCACCCACTTGGCCGGCTCGACGTAGTGCACGCGGGTGTCGTTCAGGCTCGTCACGGCCGCGATCGCCGGGTAGTCCACCGCCCGCACGTTCTCGTACGGGGTGTAGGCGCGCATGGCCGCGTACACGGCCGCGTCCTCGATCGGGTTGCCCCACTCCTCCCACTCGAGCGCGGACAGCGGCAGCTCCGGGTCGAGGATGGTGGTGAGCGCGTCCACGAACGGCACCACGGCCAGGCACGCCCGGTACAGCTCCGGCGCGAGGTTCAGCACCGCGCCCATGAGCAGGCCGCCGGCCGAGCCGCCCATGCAGGCCACGCGCGCCGGGTCCGCCCAGCCGAGGTCCACGAGGTGCCGGGTGGCGTCCACGAAGTCCGTGAAGGAGTGCCGCTTGGCCAGCTTCTTGCCGTCCTCGTACCAGCGCCGGCCCAGTTCGCCGCCGCCGCGCACGTGCGCGACCGCGAACACCACGCCCCGGTCCAGCAGGGACAGCCGGGCCACACCCAGCACGGGGTCCATGGACATCTCGTAGGAGCCGTAGCCGTACACCACGCACGGGGCCGTCCCGTCCGCGGCCACGTCGCGGCGCCGGATCACGGTGACGGGGATCCGCATCGGCTCACCGGTGACGGAGCTCGGCTCGGACGCCGGCGCCCACACCCGCTCGGCCACGTAGCGCTCGGGGTCGTAGCCGGGCACCTCGGTCTCGCGGCGCAGGTGCACCTCGCCGGTCGCCGCCGAGACGTCCAGCACGCGCGCGGGCGTGATCCAGGACGTGTAGGCCAGGCGCAGGAACGGGGACTCGGCCGCCGTCGCGGACAGGTGGCACGCGTAGAGCTCCTCGTCGAACGCGGGCTCGCGCCAGTCGGCGCCCTCACCCGCCAGCACCGCCTCCAGCTCGGCGACGACGACGCGCGGGGTGGTCTCCCGGCGCACGGCCAGGGCGGCGTGGGTCAGGGTGACCATGACGCCGTCGACCTTCACGTCCTCGCGGTGGGGCACGACGGTGCGCCAGGCGCCGCGGTCGGCGACGTCCGCCTCGGCGACCACCGAGAGCATCCCGTTGGGCGCGGCGACGGGGGCGCCGTCGTCGTCCAGGGCGCGGTCGTGGACCACGAGCAGCCGGCGGACGCCGTCGGCGTCGGTGACGGGCTCGACGTCCGCGAGCATCCGCCACGCGCGGGGGATCAGCACGCGCGGGGCGGGCAGGGGCGCGGCGGGGTCCTCCGGCAGGTCGACCACGAGGGTCTCGGAGACCTCCGAGTTGCCGACGCCGATCAGCAGCTGGGTGCGGTCGGCCACGCCCTCGAAGCCGGTCCACATGCCCGGGTCGCCCTCCTCGTGCAGGAGCACGTCCTCGGCCGGGTCGGTGCCGAGCACGTGGGCCTTGACCTGGTACGGCCGCCACGAGTCGTCCCACACGGTGTAGAACACGCGGGTGCCCGAGCGGTCGAAGCGGACGCCGTGGGCCACGTTCTCGACCGCGTCCGGCAGGTCCTCGCCCGTGGCGATCTCGCGCACGCGCAGGGTGAAGCGCTCGTCGCCGGTGTGGTCCACGGCGTAGGCCACCCGGGTGGCGTCCGGGCTGATGTGCAGGCCGCCGAGCGCGAAGAACGGGTGGCCCTCGGCCTCGGCGTTGCCGTCCAGGATCACCTGCTCGCCCGGCAGGGCGGCGTCCGGGGTGATGACGGGCGGGGTCCAGTCGGCCTCGAGGTCGCCGGTGTCGCGTGCGGGCACGCGGCAGTGGATCTGATATTCGGCGCCCTCGCGGGTGCGCACGAAGTACCACCAGCCGTCCCGGCGGGCGGGCACGGAGCGGTCCGTCTCCACCGTGCGGGCCTTGATCTCGCCGACGATCGCCTCGCGCAGCGGCGCCTGGTCCGCGGTCACGGCCTCGGTGTACGCGTTCTCGGCGGCCAGGTGCTCGAGCACGCGGGGCTCCGCCTTGCCGCGCAGCCACTCGAAGTCGTCCTGGAACGTGTGGCCGTGGTGGCGGCGGGTCACGGGCTCGGCGGAGACGGGCGGCGGGACGGGGGTGTGCGACGTGGTCTGGGGCATGCGGCCCATCCCATCACGCCGCGCGGGGCGGGGCCGACACCCCGCGCCGCACACGACGACGGCGGTGCACCGGGCCGGTGCGCCGCCGTCGGGGGTGGCGGGTCAGTTCAGGCCGAGGGCCGCCCGGACCACGCCGAGCCCGAAGTACGCGACGAACGCGAGCGCCACGAACCACAGCAGCGGGTGCACCTCGCGGCCGCGGCCCTGGCCCGTGCGGATCACCGCGTAGGCCACCACGCCGGCGCCGATGCCGTTGACGATCGAGTAGGTGAACGGCATGAGGATGAACGTGAGGAACGCCGGGAAGGCCGCGCCCGGGTCGGACCAGTCGATCTGCACCACGTGCTGGCACATCATGAACCCGACCACCACGAGCGCGGGGGCCACGGCCTCGAACGGCACGAGGTGGATGAGCGGGGAGAGGAACACGGCCGCGAGGAAGAACAGGCCGGTGAACACGGAGGCCAGGCCGGTCCGGGCGCCCTCGCCGATGCCGGTGCCGGACTCCACGAAGATCTGGTGTGCCGAGCCGGAGGCGCCGCCGCCCACGGTGACCGCGAGCGCATCCGCGGCGAGCACCCGGTTCAGGTCGGGGATGGAGCCGTCCGGGTTCACGGTGCCGGCCTCGCGGGCCAGGCCCACGGAGACGCCCATCGCGTCGAAGAACACGGAGAGCAGGATCGCGAACACGAGCAGGGAGGCCATCAGCCCGCCCACGGAGGTGAAGGCGCCGAACAGGTCCACGCTGCCGAGCAGGTGCAGGTCCGGGGCGGTCCACTCGGGCAGGGAGGGGGCGATCAGGGACCAGCCGGTGGGCACGGCGTTCCCGTCGGCGTCCACGGAGGGGCCGATGTGGAACACGGCCTCCAGCACGTTGGCGAGGATCGTCGCCACGACGATGCCGATCAGGATCGCGCCGCGCACCTTGCGGATCACGAGGACCGCGGTCAGCAGCAGCCCGACGACGAAGACCAGCACGGGCCAGCCCTCGAGCTCGCCGCCCGTGCCCAGGCCCACCGGGACCGTGGTGTCGGCGGCGTCCGGCAGCCGCCGCACGAACCCGGCGTTGACGAGACCGATCAGCGCGATGAACAGGCCGATGCCCACCACGATGCCGGACTTCAGCGCCTCCGGGACCGCGTCGAACACGGCGCGGCGGAAGCCGGTGACCACGAGCAGCAGCATCACGAGACCGGCGAGGGTGACGAGGCCCATCAGCTGGGGCCAGGTGAGCCCCGGCGTCGTGGCGATGGTGATGGAGACGAACGCGGAGACGCCCAGGCCCGCGGCCACCGCGAACGGGTGCCGCGCCCACACGCCCATGACGATGGTCATGACGCCCGCCACGAGCGCGGTCACGGCGGCCACGGCGGGGATGCCCAGGGTGTTCCCGGCCGAGTCGGGCCCGGACAGGATCAGCGGGTTCAGCACCACGATGTAGCTCATCGCCAGGAACGTGGCGAGGCCGCCGCGGAACTCCTGGCCCACCGACGAGCCGCGCTCGGTGATGCGGAAGTACCGGTCCAGGGCGCCGCGGGCAGCGGCGGGGGACGGGGCGGACGAGGGCGGTGGAGAGGCGGTGCGGGAGGCCATGGCACCAGCGTAGTGACCCGGTCCCACGACGATCGCGCGCGTGCCGTCCCGCTACGCTCGCGGGCATGCGTCCCCGCTCCGCCTCCGCCGCCCGCACCCGGGAGGCGCTGCGCGACGCCGTGCAGATCTACGCCCCCTCCACCGTCTACGCCGTCGGCCTGGGCGCCATGACGCCCGCGCTCGCGGTGGCGGCGCTGGCCCTCGGCCTGGACGCGGCGCGGGCGGCCGCCGTCGTGCTGCTGGTGGGGCTCGGCTCGCTCGTGGCCAACGGGCCGGCCTCGGCGCTCGCGGCCCGGGCGGGGGAGCGGGTCACCATGGTCGTCTCCGCGGTGCTCGGCACGGCCGGCGCGGGCCTGGCCTGGGCGACGACCGCCGGGGTGTCCTCCGGGCCGTCGGCGGCCGGGGTGGCCGAGCCGGGGCGGCTGGCGCTGTTCCTGGCCGCGGTGCTCGCCGTGGGCATGGCCGGGGCCGGGTTCAACCTGGCCCGGCAGGCGTACCTGGCGGTGGCGGTGCCGGCCACGCACCGGGCCCGCGCGATGTCCACGCTCGGCGGGACCGTGCGGATCGGGACCTTCCTGGGCCCGTTCCTGGGTGCCGCCGCGCAGGCGCCGCTCGGGCTGGACGGCGCGTTCGCCGCGGCCGCCGCGGCCATGGGCGTCGGTGCCGGGCTGTGTCTGCGGATCCGGGATCTGCCGGTGCCGGCGCCCGGTCTGGCGGCGGGGGAGGAGCCCGGCCCGGCCGGACGACCTCGCCTGTTGGACGTGGCGCGCGCCCGGCGCGGGGCGTTGCTCACGGCCGGCTTCGGCGTCGTCGCCGTCTCCGCCGCCCGCGCGGCGCGCAACGCGGTCATCCCGCTGTGGGCCACGCACCTGGGCCTGGACGCGGCGACGGCGTCGGTCGTCTTCGGCCTGGCCGGCGCGGCGGACCTGCTGCTCTTCTACCCCTCGGGTCGGCTCATGGACCGCTTCGGCCGGCGCGCCGTGGCGGTTGCCGTGCCTGACCCTGCTGGGGGCGGGGTTCCTGGCGATCAGCCTCACCCGGGAACCGACGGCGTTCGCGGCGGCGGCGGTGCTGCTGGGCATCGGCAACGGCTTCGGCGCGGGGATCGTGATGACCCTCGGGGCGGACCACTCGCCGCCCAACGCGCGCGCCCCGTTCCTCGGCCTGTGGCGCTCGATGTCCGACGCGGGGATGCTCGCCGGGCCGCTGCTGCTCTCCGGGGCGACCGCCGCGGCCGGGCTGGCCGTCGGCGTCGGCTCCCTCGCGGTCGTCTGCGGGGTCGGAGCGGTGGTGTTCGCCGCGGTGCTGCCGCGCGGGCCGGGGGCCGTGGCGGACCCGCCGCCCGTCGTCGTGCGCTCCCGCTGACCGGGGCGCCGGACCGTCGACTCAGTCGGCGGTCTCGTCCGGGGGGATGGTCTGCCCGGAGGCCTGGTCGTCGAAGACCATGTACGTCTGCGTGTCGACGACGCTCGGCAGGGTCTGCAGTTCGTCGAAGATCACGCGGCGCAGGTCGGCGGTGTCCCGCGCGCGGACCAGCAGGATCACGTCCATGTTCCCGCCCACGAGGGAGACGTGGGAGACCTCGGGGATGGCCAGGAGCGTGGCGCGCAGCTCGCGCCAGTCGTGCTGACGCAGCTTCATGGTCACGTGGGCGGAGGCCCCGAAGCCGACCTTGACGGGGTCGACCCGCACGGTGAAGCCTGTGATCACGCCCGCGTCCTGCAGGCGGTTCAGGCGCGAGTAGCAGTGCGCGCGGGAGATGTGCACGCGCTCGGCCAGGGCCGCGACGGACATCCGCCCGTCCTGCGTCAGTTCGCGGACGATCGCGCGGTCCACGCGGTCCAGCGGCTCGGCGGCCATGGCTCCTCCTGGGGCGGGGCGGACGGGTCGGCCACGCGGCGGCGGACCGTCTACGTGGCACGAGTCACAATAGCAGTTCGTCCGATGGAGTGCCTGGTTCGCGCCCGATTGTCTCGTGATCCCGGGTGGGCGCGCGACACATTGACCCTCTTGGGCACACTGAAGGCCACAGATCGAGAGGACCCGCCATGAGTGACCCCACCCCCGCCGTGCCCGGGGCCGCCCGGACCGACGAGGCCGAGACCCGCCCGAACGCCGGCGCCGCCTTCGGCATCTCCCTCGAGGAGTACCTGCTCCCCGCCGCCCGCCGCATCCAGCTGATCGGCGAGGACGGCACTCTGCTGGCCCCGGAGGAGCAGGGCACCGAGCCCGGCCACGAGTACCCGCTGCCCTCCGACGAGGAGCTGCTGGCCGCCTACCGCCACCTCGTCATCGGCCGCCGCGTCAACGACCAGGCCTACGCCCTGGTGCGCCAGGGCCGCATGGCCGTCTATCCGTCCTCGCACGGCCAGGAGGCCTCCGAGGTCGCCGCCGCCGTCTGCCTGGGCGAGGACGACTGGCTGTTCCCGACCTACCGCGACACCGTGGCCGTGATCGCCCGCGGCGTCCCGCCGCTCGAGGTGATGGTGGCCTACCAGGGCACCTGGCATCAGGGCTACGACCCCCAGAGGCACCACGTCTCCATCCAGTCCACGCCCCTGACCACCCAGATGCTGCACGCCGTCGGGATGGCCAAGGCCGCCCGTCTGCGCGGCGAGGAGGTGGTGTGCCTGGCCATGGTCGGCGACGGCGGCACCTCCGAGGGCGACTTCCACGAGGCGCTGAACTTCGCGGCCGTGTTCAAGCTGCCGGTGATCTTCTTCGTGCAGAACAACAAGTTCGCCATCTCCGTGCCGTTCGCCAAGCAGTCGGCCGCCCCGTCCCTGGCCCACAAGGCCGTGGGCTACGGCCTGGCCGGCGAGCGCGTGGACGGCAACGACCTCGGCGCCCTGCTGGCCGTGCTGGGCCGCGCCGTGGACCTGTGCCGGCAGGGCCAGGGCCCCTTCCTCGTGGAGGCGGACACCTACCGCATGCAGGCGCACACCAACACGGACGACCCCTCGCGCTACCGCGACGACGCCGAGGTGAAGGAGTGGGAGGCGCGCGACCCGCTGCGCCGCATGACCGCCTACCTCGAGTCCACCGGCGCCCTCACCGAGGAGGTCTCGGCCCAGATCGCCCGCGACGCCGAGGACGTCGCGCAGCAGCTGCGCGACGCCATGAACGCCGAGACGGAGCTCGATCCGCTCGAGCTGTTCGACCACGTCTACTCCGTGCAGACCCCGCAGCTCGCCGCCCAGCGCGCGCAGCTGGCCGAGGAGCTGTCCCGTTCCGAGAACCAGGAGGCCTGAGCATGGCGACCCTGACCTTCGCCGCCGCGCTCAACGCGGCGCTGGCCGACGAGATGGCCGCCGACGACATGGTGGTGGTGTTCGGCGAGGACGTCGGCACCCTCGGCGGCGTCTTCCGCATCACGGACGGGCTGACCACGCGCTTCGGCGAGGAGCGCTGCTTCGACACCCCGCTGGCCGAGTCCGGCATCGCGGGCATGGCCGTGGGCATGGCCCTCGGCGGCGCCCGCCCCGTGATCGAGATGCAGTTCGACGCGTTCGCGTACCCGGCCTTCGAGCAGATCGCCTCGCACGTGGCCAAGATGCGCAACCGCACCAAGGGCGCCACGCCCATGCCGATCACCATCCGCATCCCCTACGGCGGCGGCATCGGCGGCGTGGAGCACCACTGCGACTCCTCCGAGTCCTACTACGCGCACACCCCGGGCCTGAAGGTGTACACCCCGGCCTCGGTGAAGGACGCGTACATGATGCTGCGCTCGGCCATCCGCCTGGACGATCCGGTGGTCTTCATGGAGCCCAAGAAGATGTACTGGACCAAGGCCGAGCTCGACCTCGACCAGCTGCGCGCCGAGTTCGAGGAGGGCTGGGCCCGCGTCGAGGACAAGAAGGAGCACGGCGAGGCCTGGGCGCGTGCCGCCGTCGTCCGTGAGGGCACGGACGTCACCCTCGTCTCCTACGGCCCCTCCGTGCCCACCTGCCTCGCCGCCGCCCACGCGGCCGCGGAGGAGGGGCTCTCGGTGGAGGTCGTGGACCTGCGCACCGTGAACCCGCTGGACGAGGACACGATGACCGCCTCGGTCGCCAAGACCGGCCGCGCCGTCGTCGTCGCCGAGCCGCAGGGCTTCGCGTCCGTGGCCTCCGAGCTGGTGGCCCGGATCCAGCAGCGCTGCTTCCATTCGCTGGCGGCGCCCGTGGGCCGCGTGACCGGCTTCGACATCCCGTTCCCCGCGCCGAAGCTCGAGGAGCACCACCTGCCGAACATCGACCGCATCCTGGACGCGATCGATGACCTGAACTGGGACCTGGACGCCGAGGAGGCCCGCGCATGAGCAACACCTTCCTGCTGCCCGACCTGGGCGAAGGCCTGACCGAGGCCGACATCGTCCGCTGGCTCGTCGCCGAGGGCGACACCGTGGCCGTCGACCAGCCCATGGTCGAGGTTGAGACCGCCAAGGCCCTCGTCGAGGTGCCGAGCCCGTACGCCGGCACCGTGCTGACCCTGCACGGCGCCGAGGGCGAGACCATGGACGTCGGCAGCCCGCTGATCACCATCGGCGCGGCCGGCGAGTCCGGTGAGGGCTCCGCGCCCGTCGCCGGCACCGAGTCCCTGGCCGTCCCGCCGGCCACCGGTGCGGACGCGGCCGAGGCCGCGCGCCCCGGCGCGCTGAGCTACCGCGAGGAGGAGATGGCCGGCGTCCAGCCGAAGCCGGACAAGGCCCGCGGCGGCGACGGCGACGTCGCCGGCTCCGACGACGAGGCCTCCGGCGCCGTGCTCATCGGCTACGGCACCTCCGGCCACAAGGCCACCTCCCGCAGCCGTCCGTCCAAGCGCGGCCGCGGCGCCGCCCGCCCGACGCCGGCCCCCGCTGCCGAGGCCGGCGCCCCGCGCGTGACCTCCCCGATCGTCCGCAAGCTCGCCCGCGAGAAGGGCGTGGACGTGGCCGCGCTGACCGGCACGGGCCCGGACGGCCTGATCACCCGCGCCGACGTGCTCGCCGCGGCCGAAGGATCCGCCCCGCAGACCGCCCCGACCCCGGCCCCGTCGGCCGCCGCCCCGGCGGCCGCGGCCACCGCGCAGCCGGGCGCCGTGGACGGGCGGACCGGCCTGGCCGTCGTCGCCCGCACCCCGATCACGGGGGTGCGCAAGGTGATCGCGGACCAGCTCTCCCGCTCGCGCCGCGAGGTCCCGGAGGTCACGGCGTGGCTGGACGTCGACGTCACCGCCCTGCTCGAGCTGCGGGCCGCGCTCAAGGCGAAGGACCCGGAGAACGCGCCCTCGCTGCTCGGCCTGATCGCCCGCTTCACCCTGGCCGGTCTGCGCCGGTACCCGGTGATGAACGCGCGCATCGAGGCCGGGGCGGACGGCAAGGACGAGATCGTGGAGGTCGACGGCGTCCACCTCGGCCTGGCCGTGCAGACCGACCGCGGCCTCATGGTGCCGTCCGTCGAGCACGCGGAGAAGCTGTCCGCGGACGAGCTCACCGCCGCGATCAACGACACCGTCAGCCGCGCCCGCGCGGGTCGGGCCGCCCCGGCCGAGCTCACCCGCGGCACGTTCACGCTGAACAACTACGGCCCGCTGGGCACGGACGGCGCCACGCCGATCATCAACGTGCCCGAGGTGGGGATGCTCGGCATCGGCCGGATCATCGACCGCCCGTGGGTCGTGGACGGGGAGATCGTGGTCCGCAAGGTCACCGAGATGACGGTGACCTTCGACCACCGCGTCACCGACGGCGCCACCGCGAGCGCGTTCCTCACGTTCGTGGCGGACTGCCTCCATGATCCGACGGCCGCCCTGGCGCGGATCTGATCCGGAGGATCCCGGCCCGCCTCAGCCCCTGACGAGCCCTGCGATGTGGCGGCCATTCCTCGCGGATGGCCGCCACATCGCAGGGCTCGTCGTCTGGTGGGGGTGCGGTGGGCGTGCGGGGAGGGGTCAGTCCGCGCGGCCGCGGCGGAAGGCCGTGCCGAGTGCGCCCCACAGCAGGACCGCGGGGGAGGCGCTGAGCAGGATCCCGGCCGGCTCGGCCGCCGGGTGGGGGCCGGCGCCGCTGGTCGCGGGGGTGTCGAGGGTGAGGGCGAGCAGCGTCAGTCCGGCCGCCAGGCCCGCGACGCCCAGGGACCAGAGCGTGGCCTCCACGCCGCGGGCGCCGCGCGGTGCGGGCCGCGGTGCGCCGTCGTACCGGACGAACGGCACGGCAAGCAGCCCCCAGGCGGCGGACACGAGCGACGCGGCGGCCATGTCCGACGGCCGGTGCCAGGCCTCCGTGTAGGCGACGGCGCCGGTGCAGGCGCTGACCACGGCGCCGAGGACGGTGGTGAGCGGTCGCCACCGGGCGGGCACGAGCAGCAGCGCGGCCACAGCGGCGCCCGTCGCGAGCGTCATGTGGCCCGAGGGCAGTGAGTTGCCGCCGGACCATGGGACCCCGTCGGCGTGCTCGGGCCGCGGAAGCGCCGCCTTGAGCAGCTGCGTGGTGAGGTTGGACCCGGCCAGGACGAGGAGGGCGAGCAGCCCCCGCCGCCGCCACCGGGCCACGGCGAGCGCGCCGAGCGAGGCCAGCGCCATGCCGGCCGCCAGCCCGAGCGGCAGGATCCGCACCACCTGGGAGGCTACGTCCGGAACGGTGTCCGCGTAGCGCTCCTCGACGGCGCGGAACACCTGGTACTCGAGCACCTGGCCGGCGGAGGACCACACCAGGGCGGCGTAGACCAGCACGACGCCGGCCACGCACGCGGCCAGCGCCAGCCACCACGTCCACGAGGGGAGGCGGCGGGGGGCGCGGGCGGTGGGGGGCATGGGTTCCATTGTGTCGGACGCGCAGCCGTCATGCAGGCTTCATCGGACGGTCACGCCCCCGTCGCCGTCCCGTCCTCCGCGCCCCTGAGCCGCCTGCCTAGCCTGGGGCCATGACCCGCGTGCCCCCCGCCCACGGACATCGCCCGGCCCTCCGCGACTCCACCGGCTCGGCTCACGGCCCGGGCGTCGAGCCGGGCGCCCGGCCCCGTCTCTCGGCCGAGGACCTGCTGGCCGCCCGGGACGCCCTGGCCCCCTTCGGCCGGCTGAGCCGGCAGGAGCCCATCGAGTGGGCCGCCGAGGAGCCCCTCGCCCCGGACCTGGCCGACTTCTACCGCTACGTGGGACCGGAGTGGCTGGAGATCGACACCCTCGGCCTGCCCGTGATGTTCTTCCCGCTGGACCGCCTGTGGGACGAGCAGGCCGGCTACCGGTGGAACCCCCGAACCGGTGCGCTGCTGGTGGACTGGAACGACGACTGGACCGTGGTGGCCAAGCAGGGCGCCGACCCGTTCATCCACGCGGCCTCCACCGGCCAGGTGCTCATGGCCCCGGGAGACGAGGGCTGGGAGGACCGCCTGGACGAGCCGCGACCGGTCTTCCAGGACCTCACCGAGATGACCCGCGCGCTCGCGGCCGTGGGCACGGCGTGGGCGCGCTTCGACGACCCGTTCACCGCCGACTGGCATCTCACCGAGGAGGTGACGGCCGCCGTCGTCGCCGGCCTGGAGGGGGTGCTCGGCGCCCACGACCGCGCCGTGGACCTGGCCCGAGCCCTCGGCTACCTCCGCGCCGTCTGAGCGTCGGCGCCGACACAGACAGTCCCACCCCGCCGGCGCCCGTCGGAACGGGAGCCGAGCGCCCTTCCTACACTGGCCGCATGAGCACCGCCCCCGCCCTGCCCCCGCTGCCCGGCGCGCCGGGCGGTCCCGCCCTGCCGAGCGTCGAGGAGCTGCTGGCCGACGCCGTCGCGGTCGCCCTGCCGATGCGCGTGCGGTTCCGCGGCACGGACCTCCGTCACGCTCTGCTGCTGCGCGGCCCGGCGGGCTGGGCCGAGTTCTCCCCGTTCCCGGAGTACGGTCCGCACGAGTGCGCCGCGTGGCTGGCCGCCGCGATCGAGGCCGGCTGGCAGGGCTGGCCCGGCCCGGTCCGCCAGACCGTCCCCGTCAACGCCACCGTGCCCGCGGTGGCCGCGGACGACGTCGAGGCCGTCCTGGCCCGCTACGGCGACGGCATCACCGCGGTCAAGGTCAAGGTGGCCGAGCACGGACCCGAGGGCGGTCTCGTCCCCGGCGGCCGCGAGGCCGACCTGGCCCGCGTGCGGCGGGTGCGCGCGCTGCTGCCCCACGCGCAGGTCCGCGTCGACGCCAACGCCGGCTGGACGCCCGCCGAGGCCGTCGACGTGCTCACCGCGCTGGCCGACGTCGGCCTCGAGTACGCGGAGCAGCCCGTGCCCGGCATCACCGCCCTCGCGGAGGTCCGCGCGGAGCTGCGCGCCCGGGGCGTCCCCACCCCGATCGCCGCGGACGAGGCGGTCCGCAAGGCCGAGGACCCGCTCGCCGTCGCGGCCGCCGGGGCCGCGGACCTGATCGTGGTGAAGGTCCAGCCGCTCGGGGGCGTGCGCCGCGCCGCGGCGATCGTGGCGGCCGCGGGGCTGCCCGCGGTGGTCTCCTCCGCGCTGGACACCTCCGTGGGCATCGCCGGCGGCGCCGCGCTCGCCGCCTGCCTGCCGTCCCTGCCGCACGCGTGCGGGCTCGGCACCGCGGCCCTCTTCGAGCACGACGTCGTCGCCCCGGCCTGGCGCCCGCGCGCGGGGGCCCTCCCGGCACCGGGGGAGCGGGCACCCGCCCCCGACCCGGAGCTGCTCGACCGCATCCGGGCGGACGGGACGCGGCAGGCGTGGTGGGCCGACCGCCTGCGCGCGGCCCACGCGGTGCTGGCCGCGCAGGGCTGACGAGCCCGCCCGGTCCCCGTCGACGCGGGGCATGTGAGCCGGATTACAGCATGTCGACGGGGCGAAATCCGGCGGCCGGGAAGAGTTCAACTCGCGGCCACCTGGGCGTGGCTCGCCGCTCGGAGCGAGGGGCCAAGGTGATGGCGGCCCCGGCCGGTCTCACCCCGGGGTCGTCTCCGGCCCGGCACCGGACCCCGGACCATCCCCACGACGCGAAGGACCCCGTCATGCTGAAGCGCCTCCTCCCCATGGCCGGCCACACCCGTGGCAACCGCTCCGCCGTCACGTGCGAGCTCAAGTGCGGCAACGCGTGCGCCCACCCGGTGCCCAACACCTCGGCGAACCCGACCTTCCAGCAGATCGCGGAGACCGCCATCTCGCGCCGCTCCGCCCTGGTCGGCGGCACCGGTCTCGCCGCCGCCGTCGTCATCGGCTCCCAGGTGGCCCAGGCCCCCGAGGCGCTCGCGGACAACGGCCGGCGCCCGACCGGCGGCGGCAAGCTCCCCTTCGAGCCCATCGCGCCGGTGAGCCGCACCGTGGACACCATGACCGTGCCGGAGGGCTACGACTGGGGCACCGTGATCCGCTGGGGCGACCCGCTGTTCGCCGACTCCCCGGAGTTCGACATCGAGCACCAGACCGGTGCGTCGCAGGCCGCCCAGTTCGGCTACAACAACGACTACCTGAACATCATCACCGACGGCGGCAACGACCGCTCCGGCTACCTCGTCTCCAACCACGAGTACACCAACGAGAACATCATGTTCTCCCCGGAGTACATCGCCTCGAACTTCGAGGACGTCGTCAACGTCGGCCTCCAGGCCCACGGCCTGTCCATCGTGGACCTCAAGCGCGCCAAGCGCGGCGCCCCGTGGGAGTACGTCCGCGGCGGCCGCCGCAACCGCCGCATCACCGGCACCACCGAGTTCGAGGTCCGCGGCCCGGCCGCCGGCCACGCGCTGCTCAAGACCGTCGAGGACCCGACCGGCACCCGCGTGCTGGGCACCCTGAACAACTGCGCCGGCGGCACCACCCCGTGGGGCACCGTGCTCTCCGGCGAGGAGAACTTCAACCAGTACTTCAAGGGCCGCGGCACGGCCGAGGAGAAGCGCTACGGCATCTCCGCCGCCGCCACCAGCCGCGGCTGGGAGAAGGTCCACGACCGCTTCGACCTGACCAAGCCCGGCTACGAGAACGAGGCCAACCGCTTCGGCTGGGTCGTCGAGATCGACCCCGAGGACCCGACCTCCACGCCCGTGAAGCACACCCTCCTGGGCCGCTTCAAGCACGAGGCCGGCACCGCCGTGATCTCCCCGTCCGGCCACGCCGTGGTCTACTCCGGCGACGACGAGCGCCACGACTACCTGTACAAGTTCGTCTCCGCCGAGAAGGTCCGCGAGGGCGACAAGAAGCACAACATGCGCCTGATGGACAAGGGCACCCTCTACGTGGCCAAGTTCTCCGGCGACTCCCCGGCCGCCCAGATCGACGGCAGGGGCACCCTGCCCTCGGACGGCGCCTTCGACGGCTCCGGCGAGTGGATCGCCCTGGCCGACGAGAAGACGTCCTTCGTCCCGGGCATGTCCCTGGCCGAGGTCCTCGTCTACACCCGCCTCGCGGCAGACAAGATGGGCGCCACCAAGATGGACCGCCCGGAGGACGTCGAGACCAACCCGGTCACCGGCAAGGTCTACGCGGCCCTGACCAACAACACCAAGCGCACCGCCGTGGACGAGGCCAACCCGGTCATCGGCAACCGCGACGGCCACGTCATCGAGATCACCGAGCGGGGCGGGGATCACACCTCCACCACCTTCACCTGGGTCATCCTGCTGCTCGCCGGCGACCCGGCGGTCTCCTCCTCGGCCTACTTCGCCGGCTACCCGAAGGAGAAGGTCTCCCCGATCTCCTGCCCGGACAACCTGGCGTTCGACTCCGAGGGCAACCTCTGGATCTCCACCGACGGCCAGCCCGGCACCATCGGCTACGCCGACGCGCTGCACAAGGTCACCCTCGACGGCGCCGAGCGCGGCCGCGTCCAGCAGTTCCTCGCCGTCCCCCGCGACGCCGAGACCTGCGGCCCCGTGATCCACGACCGCGACAACTCCGTGTTCGTCAACGTCCAGCACCCGGGCGAGGACGGCACCTGGGGCGCGCACACCTCCTCCTTCCCGGACTTCCTGAGCCCGACCGGCCCGGTCCAGGTGGGCGACAAGGTCGCGGCCCCGCGTCCGTGCGTCGTCCAGGTGTTCAACGCCACCGGGAACAACGGCATCGGCAAGGGCGCCGGCAAGGAGAAGGGCAACAAGGGCAAGGGCAACGGCAACGGCAACGGCAAGGGCAACGGCAAGGGCAACGGCAACGGCAAGGGCCCGAAGGGCTGACCCCCGCCTCCGCGAGGACCCTCGACGAGGCCGTCACGGCCGGCGCCACCGCGTCACCGTGGCGGCCTCGCCGCGTCCGGGGCCCGTCCGCGCCCGGGCCTAGACTGGTGGCCACCATGACCTCCGTCGACTCCCTCTCCGTGGCGCGCGCCGTCGCCACCGCCCTGATCGACGCCGGCATGCGGGACGCGGTGGTCTGCCCCGGCTCCCGCTCCGCCCCGCTGGCCTACGCGCTCGCGGCCCTCGAGCGCGCCGGCGAGGTCCGCCTGCACGTGCGGGTGGACGAGCGCTCGGCCGGCTTCCTCGCCCACGGGCTCTCGCTGGCCTCGGGGCGCCCGGTGGGCGTGCTGACCACCTCGGGCACCGCCGTCGGGAACCTGCTGCCCGCCCTGATGGAGTCCATCCACGCCGGCACGCGCGTGATCGCGCTGACCGCGGATCGTCCGCCCGAGCTGCACGGCACCGGCGCGAACCAGACCACGGACCAGAGGGGCGTGTTCGGCACGCACGTCCGCCATGCCGCCTCCCTCGGCTGCGACGCCGCCGACGGCGTGGATGCCGAGCAGCATCTGCGCCACGTGCGGGCCACCGTGCGCCGGGCCCTGCTGGCGGCCGAGGGGGTCGTCGCCGAGGCCGGTTCCGACGACGGCGCGCCCGGTCCGGTGACGATGGCAGAGGCCCCGGCCGGGCCGGTCCACCTGAACCTGCACTTCCGCGACCCGCTCGTGCCGAGTCCTGAGGAGGCGGCCGCCATGGGCGCCGCCGCGGCGCCGCACACCCCTGCTCCGGCCGTCGCCCCGACCGGCGCGAGCCCGGCCGCCGCCGCGTCGGCCTACCGGGCGCCCGGGGCGGTGCTCTCGGGGCTGCCCGAGCTGGACGTCGCCCGCCTGGACCAGCGGCGCACCGTCGTGCTGGCCTGCCACGGCGCCGGCCCCGTGGCCGCGGCCTTCGCGCTGTCCCTGGGCCTGCCCCTGCTGGCCGAGCCGTCGTCGAACGCGCGGTTCTCCGCCAACGCCATCGCCGCCTATCCGCTCCTGCTGGGCGCGGCCGGCGGGCGCGACGCGGACGCACACCCCCTTGCCGCCCGCATCGAACGGGTCGTGCTGTTCGGCCGGCCCACGCTCACCCGGACGGTCAACGCCCTGCTGGCCCGCCCCGACGTCGCCACGGCCCTGCACGCCCCCGAGCCCGCACCATGGTTCGAGCCGGGCCGGCGCCGGGAGACGCCCGTGGAGACCCTCGAGGAGCTCGCCGCCTTCGCCGGGCAGGGCGAGCCCGGCTGGCTCGCCGCGTGGCAGCACGCCTCGATGCGCGCCCAGGCCGCCGTGGAGGACGCGCTCGTCACCACCGACGCCGGCGACCGGCTCAGCCCGCAGACGGTGGCGCACGTGAGCGCCGCCATGGTCCGGGGTCCGCTCGTGCTGGGCTCGTCCTCGGTGATCCGGGACGTGGACCTGACCTGGCGGCCCCCCTCGGCGCCGGACGCGGAGGTGTACGCCAACCGCGGGCTCGCCGGGATCGACGGGACCGTCTCCACGGCCGCGGGCGTCGCACTGGCGCGCGGACGGCGGACCGTGGCCCTGCTCGGCGACCTCACCGCCCTGCACGAGGCGGGCGGCCTGCTCGTGGGCCCCACCGAGACCGAGCCGGACCTCGACCTCGTGGTCGTCAACGACGACGGCGGGGCGATCTTCGCGAGCCTCGAACACGGGGCCGTGGCCGAGGCGCCCGGCATGGCGGACCCCGTCGAACGGCTCTTCGGCACCCCGCACGGCGTGGACCTGGCCGCCCTGGCCGCCGCGTACGGCCTCCCGCACACGCGGGTCACCGACCGCGTCGACCTCGTCCGGGCCCTGTCCGACCCGGTGCGCGGCCGGCGTCTGCTCGAGGTCCGCTGCGACCGCGCCGACCGCCCGCGCGTCGCCGCCGCCCTGGCCGCGGCGGTGCGCGCCACGTTCCCGCCCGCGTGCCCCGTCCCGGACCCCGCGCCGGACGCCGGCCCGGCCCCCGCCCCGCCCACCGCCGAGCTCGCCGCCGAGGAGGCCCCCCAGTGACCGGCACGCCGACGTCGCCCGCGCCCGCCTCGACCCCCGCCGTCGTGCGCCGTGCCGACGTGCTGATCTCCGGCTGCGGCCCCGCCGGCGCCACCGCCGCCGCCCACCTCGCCGCGGCGGGGCTGGACGTGGTGGTGCTCGAGAAGACCGCGCACCCGCGTGAGAAGGTCTGCGGCGACGGCCTGACCCCGCAGGCGGTCCGGGAGCTGCAGCTGCTCGGCGTGCCCCACCGGGGTGAGCCCGGCGACGACGGCGGCTGGCGCGTCATCCGCGGCCTGCGGCTGCGCGCGGGCGAGCGCAGCGTGGACGTGCCGTGGGCGCCCACCCAGACGTGGCCGGACTACGCGCTCACGCGCACCCGACGCGATTTCGACGCCCTCCTGGCGGACCTGGCGCGCACCCGCGGCGCCGAGGTCCGCGAGCGGCACGCCGTCACCGGCGTCGTGCGGGACGAGGCCGGACGCGTGGTCGGGCTGGACGCGGAGCTGATCGCGCCGAACGGCCGCAAGACCGGGGAGACCGCCCGCTTCACCGCACCGATCGTGCTCGCGTGCGACGGCGTCTCCGCCCGCGCCGCCGTCTCCGCGGGCCTGCACCGCCGCGAGGACCGGCCCATGGGAGTGGCCGTGCGGGCCTACTACACCGCCGGCGCCGCCGTCGACGGGGCGATCCCCGCCCCGCCCGGCGACCGGGGGGAGTGGATGGAGTCCTGGCTGCGCCTGCCGGATGCCGAGGGCAACCCGCTGCCCGGCTACGGCTGGCTGTTCCCGCTCGCGGACGGCACCGTGAACGTGGGCCTGGGCATCCTGGACACCTCCCCGCAGTTCGGGAAGCTGGACTACCGCGGGCTGCTGAAGTCCTGGACCGGGGCGCTCACCGCGGACTGGGGGATCGCCGAGCAGACGCGCACCTCGCGGATCCTCGGCGCGGCCCTGCCGATGGCGTTCAACCGCACCCCGCAGCACGTGCCGGGCATGCTCCTGGTGGGCGACGCGGCCGGCATGGTGTCCCCGTTCAACGGCGAGGGCATCGGGTTCGCGATGGAGGCGGCCCGCCTCGCCGCGGAGCTGGCGGTGCAGGCGCACGCGGCCGGGACCGACGGCGCCGCGGACGCGATCCTGTCCCGTTACCCGGTGATCACCCAGCACCTGTGGGGCCGCCACTTCGCCCTCGGCGCCCGGTTCGCCCGCCTGATCGGCGATCCGCGCGTGATGAAGGCGGCGCTGGGCGCCGGGATGGCCGCACCCCCGCTGCTGCGGGCCGCGGTGAAGGTCATGGGCAACACGGTGGACGCGCGGGGCGGCGACGCCGTCGACCGGGCCGTCCGCGTGCTCGAGGCGCTCACCCCCGCGCTGACGACCGCGGGCGGCGCGCCGTTGGGTAGGCTTGCCCGGTGACCACCGCAGACCCCGGCTTCGCCCTGCCCTCCGGCTTCGAACCCCTCGCCGAGCATGGCCGTGTCCTGGAGGTCGTGCTGACCGCGCTCGAGCAGGTCGAGGAGCAGCTGGACAGCGCCCTCGGCTTCGACGACCTCTTCTCCGACACCGCCGCCCACCACCTGCTGGCCGCCGGCGGCAAGCGGGTCCGTCCGGTCCTGACGGTGCTCGCCTCCCTCCTGGGCGACCCCGCCCTGGCCTCCGGCGAGGTCGCCGACGTGGACGCGCCCGCCCGCCAGGCCGCCGTCGTGATGGAGCTGACGCACCTGGCCACGCTGTACCACGACGACGTGATGGACGAGGCCCCCGTGCGCCGCGGCGCCCCCGCCGCCCACCGACTGTGGGGAAACTCGGCGGCGATCCTGGCCGGCGACCTGATCTTCGCCCGCGCCTCCCAGCTCATGGCCGAGCTCGGCCCGCGGCCCGTGCAGATCCAGGCGGACACCTTCGAACGCCTCGTGCAGGGCCAGCTGTGGGAGACTCGCGGCCCGGCCGAGGGCGCGGATCCGATCGAGCACTACTACGCGGTGCTCTCCGGCAAGACCGGCTCGCTGATCGCCGCGGCCGGCATGCTCGGCGCGCTGCTGGGCGGGGCCGACGAGGCCGCCGTCCAGGTGATGCGCGCATACGGCGAGAAGGTGGGCCTGGCCTTCCAGCTCGCCGACGACCTGATCGACCTCACCGGCAACGCCGAGCGGATCGGCAAGGTCCCCGGCACGGACCTGCGCGAGCGCGTGCCCACCCTGACCACGCTGCTGCTGGCCCGCGCCGCGCAGGGCGAAGGGCCGGAGGCCGAGGACGCCCGCCGGGTGCGCGCGCTCGTGGACGGGCCGCTCGACACCGACGAGCAGCTGGCCGCCGCCGTCGCCGCGCTCACGGGCCACCCCGCCATCGACGAGGCGTGGGCGATCACCCGCGGCTGGGCGGAGCAGGCCAAGCAGGCGCTCGACCCGTTGCCGGACTCCGCCGTGAAGGCGGCGCTCGAGGCGTTCGCCGACTACGTGGTCGGGCGCTCGGCCTGACGCCGCGGTCGGCGGCGTCGCCGCCTCGATCCGGGGAGGCCGCTCAGTCCAGGCGGGTCGGGGCGGGGTCCAGCGCGGCCGCGAGCTCCCGCGCCTTGCCGGCGCGGACCTCCGGGGCCACCGGGTGGCGCAGCTGCCGGTAGAGCATGTCCCCCTCGAAGCGGGGGAACACGTGCAGGTGGTAGTGCCACACGTGCTGGTTGCCGGCGGGCTCGTTGTGCTGGCGCGTGGAGACCCCGTCCGGGGCCCACGCGCGCTTCATGGCCAGCGCCACCTGCTGGGCCATCAGGGCGATGCGCTGCAGCACGCGCGGGGGCAGGTCGTAGAGGTTCTCGTAGTGCTCGGCCGGGCAGACCATGGCGTGGCCCTCGTGGTCGCCGAACCCGTCCACGGCGATCAGCACGATCAGGTCCTCGTCCTGGTAGACGGTGTCCCCGAGCTCGCAGCGGTTGCCCGGGTCGGAGACGTCGCCGGCCACGAGCCCGCAGAACGGGCAGACGTAGCCGTCCGGGGCGTGGGAGACCGGGGCGGGCGCGGTCACCGGTCCGGCCCCTCGTCGTCGTCCTCGGGGTCCTCGAAGGTCCACGCGAGCAGGTCCGTCAGGAACTCGCTGAAGGTGCCGCCCTCGTCCTGCCACTCGCCCTCGGGCGCGTCGGCACCGGCGGAGCGCCGCCACACCAGCGGGTCCGGCAACGCCAGGTTGTCCACCGGCAGGCCCCACACGACCGTCTCGTCCGCATCCTCCAGGAACATGAGGAAGCCGTCCCGCACCTCGAGGTCCTCGGGGTCCCACACGTAGTGGTCCGTCTCCACGAGGTCGCCGCAGTTGCCCAGGGCGAGGTAGAACTCGCGGAGAGCAGCCGGGATCATGAGCCCGGCGCCGAGCTGCTCCGCCGCGGGGGACTGGGCCAGCCGGGCGTCGACGTCGGCGGGGGCGAGGCCGTCGTCCTCGGCCCAGGCGTCGCCCAGCAGGTCCGGGACGAGCCGCTGGAAGGCCGGGAGGTACACGGGGGCGGGGGGCTTGGCGGGCATGCCGCCAGTCTAGGCGTGCGCGCCCTGCCCGGCCCGGACCGCCCGACGCTGCAGGCGGGAGGCGTTCAGCTGGTCCACGGTGAACACCGCCAGGGACAGCCAGATCAGCCCGAAGCCCGCCCAGCGGGCCGCGGGCATCTGCTCGCCGAGCACCGTGACCGCCACGAGGAACTGCAGGATGGGCGCCGTGTACTGCAGCATCCCGAGCGTGGTCAGCGTCAGGGAGCGGGCCGCCGCCGAGAACAGGATGAGCGGAACGGCGGTGAGCACGCCGAGCCCGGCCATGAGCCAGAAGTGGCCGGGCCCCTCGGTGACCGTGGTGAGCAGCCCGGCCTGCGCCAGCAGCACGCTGCCCACCACGAACACGGGGATCAGCACCACGGTCTCGGCGGTCATCGCGGTCACTGCGTGCACGGGGGAGGGGAAGCGCTTCTTCACGAAGCCGTAGAGCCCGAACGAGGTGGCCAGCCCGAGCGCGATCCACGGCACCTGCCCCATCGCCGCGGACATGACGACGACGGCGGCCACCGCGATCCCGACGGCCACCCACTGGCCCCGCCGCAGCCGCTCCCCGAGGAAGAGCACGCCGAGCAGGACGTTCACCAGCGGGTTCATGAAGTAGCCCAGCGAGGCCTGGAGCACGTTGCCCGTGGTGACCGAGACCGCGTACAGCAGCCAGTTCACCGCGATGATCCCGGCGGCCAGACCCGTGGTGCCCCAGCGGCCGGGCGTGGCCAGTGCCGTCCCCAGCTCGCCCAGGCGGCGCATGAGGCCGAGCAGCACGAGGCAGAAGATCAGGGCGAACCCGATGCGCACCACCACGATCTCCAGGGCCCCGGCAGGTGCGAGCACCGCCATGTAGAGCGGCAGCAGGCCCCACACGAAGTAGGCGGTGAAGCCGAGGGCCAGCCCACGCGGGTCATCGGCCGGGGCGGGGGAGACGGTGGGCAGGGCGCCGGTGTCGGGGGCGGCGCCGTCGGGGGTCACGCCGGGCCGGACAGCGGGGGAGGAGGGGCTCACGCGGACCACTGTACGGTCCGGGTGAGCACTCTCACCCAGGTTCCTCCCGGTCACGGCGGTAGACTGGGGGGTCGATCCCGCGCGCCGGTGCCGGGCCTTGCCCCGCGCTCCGCCGGCGTGCCCCGCCGTCGTCGAAAAGGACCCACCCACCGTGACCGTTCGCCCTGACCGCCCGTTGCGCATCGCCATCATCGGTGCCGGACCCGCCGGGGTGTACACGGCGGACATCCTGACCAAGGAGGAACGGGACTTCCGTGTCAGCATCGACCTGTTCGACCGGTACCCGGCCCCGTTCGGTCTGATCCGCTACGGGGTGGCCCCGGACCATCCGCGTATCAAGGGCATCGTCACCGCGCTGCACAAGGTCATGGACCGCGGGGACATCCGTTTCCTGGGGAACGTGGACTACGGCACGGACCTGAGCCTGGCGGATCTGCGTCGGCACTATGACGCGATCGTGTTCTCCACCGGGGCCGTGCGCGACGCGGCCCTGGATGTGCCGGGGGTGGAGTTGGCCGGCTCGTTCGGTGGCGCGGATTTCGCGTCCTGGTATGACGGGCACCCGGATGTGCCGCGGCATTGGCCGTTGGAGGCCACGCAGGTGGCGGTGATCGGCAACGGGAACGTGGCCCTGGATGTGGCCCGGATCCTGTCCAAGCATGCCGAGGACCTGTTGCCCACCGAGATCCCGGACAACGTGTACCGGGACCTGGCCGCCTCCCCGGTCACGGATGTGCATGTGTTCGGTCGGCGTGGGCCGGCGCAGGTGAAGTTCACCCCGTTGGAGCTGCGGGAGCTGGCGCATTCCCGGGATGTGGACATCGTGCTGTACGAGGAGGACTTCGACTTCGATGAGGCCTCGGAGAAGGCGATCGAGGAGAACAACCAGGTCCGCACGATGGTGGGGACGCTGACGAACTGGCTGATGGAGCAGGAGGACCGTCAGCAGAGTGCCTCGCGTCGGCTGCACCTGCATTTCCTGCAGGCTCCGGAGCAGTTCCTGGACGAGGACGGGGACGGCCGGGTGGACGGTCTGCGGATGCGTCGGATGGAGTTGGACGGTTCCGGTGGGGTCCGTCCGACGGGGGAGACCGTGGACTATCCGGTGCAGGCGGTCTACCGGGCCGTGGGGTATTTCGGGTCGCCCGTGGAGGGGGTGGAGTTCGATGAGGTGCGTGGGGTGATCCCGAACGCGGAGGGTCGGGTGCTGGACGCGGACGGCGCCCCGGTGCCGGGTCTGTACGCCTCCGGCTGGATCAAGCGCGGCCCCGTGGGCCTGATCGGGCACACCAAGGGTGACTCCCTGGAGACGATCAAGCATCTGATCGAGGACGAGCCGGGGCTGTGGACGGCCCAGGAGCCCTCCGAGGAGTCGGTGATCGAGCTGCTCGAGTCCCGTGAGGTCCCGTACACCACGTGGGCCGGTTGGCATGCTCTGGATGAGCATGAGAAGTCCCTGGGCGTGCAGGCCACGGAGGCCGGGCCGGTGGCGCGGGAGCGGGTGAAGGTCGTGGACCGGGAGGAGATGACCCGCATCTCCCGCGACGGGGCCTCCATCCCGTCCGTCTGATCCGGGGCGGGCCCTGGCCGCCCCGGCGCTAGGCTTCCGGGGTGGCCCGCCTCCTCGTCGACATCACCCCGCTGCGGGTCTCACCCGCCTACCGGCGGCTGTGGCTCGGCAACACGCTCGCGTACGTGGGCACGCAGCTCACGCTCGTGGCGGTGTCCCTCGAGGTGTTCGCCCTGACCGGCTCCTCGTTCGCGGTGGGCCTGCTCGGCCTCGCCGCGCTCGTGCCGCTCGTGGTCGCGGGCCTGTACGGCGGCGCGATCGCGGACCGGCACGACCGCCGCCGCGTCGCACTGACCTCGTCGGCCGTCATGTGGCTGACCACGGTCGGCATCGCCGCGCAGGCCTGGGCCGGGCTCGAGTCGGTGCCGGTGCTGTACGCCCTCGTGGCCCTGCACTCCGGCGCGTCCGGCATCAACCAGCCCACCCGCGGCGCGATCATCCCCGCGCTCGTGGGCCTGCCGCTCGTGCCGGCGGCGAACGCGCTGAACATGATGACGTTCTCCGTGGCCCTGATGGTCGGCCCCGTGCTGGGCGGCGTGCTCGTGGCGGCGGTCGGCTACGCGTGGACCTACTCGATCGACGTCGTCACCTTCCTCGCCGCCCTGTACGCCGTGTGGCGGCTGCCGTCCCTGCCGCCTCAGCGGGCCGAGGCCGCGGCCGCCTCGGGGCCGCGCGGGGGCCTGGCCTCGGTGGTCGAGGGCCTGCGCTTCCTCGGCTCGCGACCGAACCTGCGGATGACCTTCCTCGCGGACATCGTGGCCATGACGACGGCGTTCCCGCGCGCCCTGCTGCCCGCCATCGGCGCCATGGTGCTCGGCGGCGGTGAGGCCGCCGTCGGCGTGCTGCTGGCCGCGATGGCGGCGGGCGCGTTCCTCGCGGGACTGTTCTCCGCGCCGTTCACACGCCTGCATGCGCAGGGCTGGGGCGTGTACGTCTCGATCCTCGTGTGGGGCGCGGCGGTGGCCGCGTTCGGCGGCGTGGTGTGGTGGGCGCAGTCCCTGCCCGACGGCGATCCCCGCCTCACGCTCGCGTTCGCCCTCGCCGCGCTGTGCATGGCGGTGGGCGGGGCCGCGGACTCGCTCTCCGGCGTCTTCCGCGGCTCGATCCTGCAGTCCGCGACCCCGGACCACCTGCGCGGCCGGCTGCAGGGCGTGTTCGTCGTCGTGGTGGCGGGCGGGCCGCGCCTGGGCGAGCTGATCACCGGCGGCGCGTCCGTGGGCCTGGGGGAGGGGCCGACTCTGCTGGCCGGCGGTGTGCTGTGCATGCTCGGCGTGAGCGCGCTGATGCGGTGGCAGCCCGGCTTCCTGCGCTACGACGCACGGAACCCCACGCCCTGAGCGGGCGCGGGGTTCCATGGCGGGAGGCTGCGAGCCCGCGACCGCGAGGAGCGCCGAGGAGCGCCGAGCCAGACGTTTCTGCCCGTGAGCCAGATGATTCTGCTGCAGATCGGGCCGCGAAACCGCCGAAACGTCTGGCTCGCGGCAGCCTGAGCCGCCGTCCACGGGAGCCACCACGACGACGGCGGCCGGCGGGTCAGCGGTCGCGGTCGGCCTGGAGCGTGGCCGGCACCGCGCCGCCCAGGCGCGTCCAGTGGCGGACGAGGTCCTCGTCCGGGGCCGCCTGGAGCGTCTCGCGGGCCGCCTCCTCCGCCTTCTTGATGCGGCGCTCCAGATCCTGGTCCGCGCCCTCGTAGGCGGCCGCGTGCCGGTGGGAGCGCAGCGATCCGACGTCCTCCGTGCGACGCTCCACCACCGCGAGCTGCTCGGCGATCGCGTCCTGGTTGGCGCGCTGGGCCTTCAGGTTCGCGGGGGCGAGCACCTGGGCCACGAACCCGTGGTCGAGGAGGAGGCCGCGCGGGGCGGCGATGCCGTGACGCAGCGCGAGGTCCACATGGTCCTCGAAGGTCAGGAGCATGGCGGCCTTGGTGAACTTCAGGTCGTCGACCGGGCGGCCGTCCACGCGGGCCCGGGCCCGCGCCCGGCCGATCGTGGTGTCGGCGGACCACACGGCCCCGCGAGGGTCGATCAGGTACAGCATGGGGACTCCTGGTGGGCTCGGAGGGGAGACGGCGTGCGGATCAGCGGAAGTTCACGAACTGCAGGTCCGCGTCCTCGAAGTCCTTGAGCATCGCGATGACCGACTGCAGGTCGTCGCGGGACTTGGAGGACACGCGCAGCTCGTCCCCCTGGATCTGGGCCTTGACGGACTTGGGGCCCTCGTCGCGGATCAGCTTGGTGATCTTCTTCGCGGTGGGCTGGTCGATGCCCTCCTTCATGGTCGCCTCGATGCGGTACTCCTTGCCGGAGGCGAACGGGGCGCCGGCGTCGAGGGACTTGAGGGAGATGCCGCGCTTGACGAGCTTGGACTCGAACACGTCCTTGACGGCCTTGACGCGCTCCTCGGAGGAGGCCTTCATGAGGATCTTCTCGCCGGAGAAGTCGATCTCGGCGCCGACGCCCTTGAAGTCGTAGCGCTGGGCGATCTCCTTCTGCGCCTGGTTCAGGGCGTTGGACACCTCCTGGCTGTCCACCTTGCTGACGACGTCGAACGTGGAATCGCTGGCCACGGGTGCTCTCCTTCAGGGTCTGCGGACGGGGCGCGCCCGTCGTCGACGGCCACTGCGGGGCCGCGCGGAGCGCTCTGCGGGCCAGCCTACCGGGGACGACGGACGCGGTCCCGGGCCGATTGGCGGCGTGGCGCGGAGATGCTGTACAGTGGACTCTCGCCCGACCGGTGCGGTCGTCCTCGAGACGTCCGGCAGCCGCCGGGTGGCACGGCAGATTTCCCGAGCGGCCAAAGGGGGCTGACTGTAAATCAGCTGGCACTGCCTTCACTGGTTCGAATCCAGTATCTGCCACCGGAACGAAGACCCCGGGACCGTACGGTCCCGGGGTCTTCTGCCGTCCGGGGCCGTGGCACACCCCGCGTCCCCGCCCCGGGAGGTGGCGGCCTCCCGCCAGGCGACGTAGCCTGCCTGTGGTCCGTGTCACACCCGATGCCCTCCGCGGTCCGGCGGCGGCACGGCCGTGCATCGTGACGCCGTGCGGCGTCGCCCGACCGTCCGCGAGGAGCGCCCGATGACCGAGTCCACCGCCCCCGAGTCCTTCACCCAGGGACCGACCGACGTCGAGCTGCTCGAGCAGACCCTGGCCCAGAACCTCGACGACACCGCCCGCCGGTTCGCCGACCGCGCTGCCCTCCTGGAGTGTGGACCGGACGGGGACCCTGCCACCGGACGCACCTGGACCTACGGGCAGCTGCGGGAGGAGTCCGTGACGGTGGCCAAGGCGCTCATGGCTGCGGGCTACGAGGCGGGGGACCGGATCGGGATGTGGAGCCCCAACGTCGCCGAGTGGGTCTCGCTGCTCTACGGCGCGGCACGCGCCGGCGTCATCCTCGTGAACCTCAACCCGGCGTACCGCGCCCACGAGCTGACGTACGTGGTCGAGCAGTGCGACATGCGCGGGCTGGTGGTGGCCTGCGCGGACGCACGCATGGACCCGCCCGCCACCGCGCGGGCCGTGGCCCGTGAGTCGGCGCCGCACCTGCGGCAGCTGATCATGCTGCCGGCCGGGAGCGGCGAGGACGCCTACGCCCACGTGCAGGACGGTGACGTGGCCGGCCGGCACGCCGCCGATCCCGTGGCCGAGGGCACGTGGGCCGCCTTCCTGGCCGGGGCCGCGCGGGTCTCGGACGAGGACCTGGCCGCGCGCGAGGCCGCCACCCGGCCGGCGGACCCCGTGAACCTGCAGTACACCTCGGGCACCACCGGCTTCCCCAAGGGCGTCACGCTGACGCATCGCAACGTGCTGAACAACGGCTTCCACATCGGCGAGCTGCTGGGCTACACGGAGGAGGACACCGTGGTGATCCCGGTGCCGTTCTTCCACTGCTTCGGCATGGTGATCGGCGTGATCGCCACCGTCTCCCATGGCTCGCTCGCCGTCATCCCGGCGCGCAGCTTCGAGCCGGTCTCGGCGCTGCGGGCCGTGGCCGCCACCGGCGCGACGAGCCTGTACGGCGTGCCGGCGATGTTCATCGCCATGCTCGCCCGGCCCGAGGCGGACGAGCTGGACCTGACGACGCTGCGCACCGGCGTGATGGCCGGCTCCACGTGCCCCGTCGAGGTGATGAAGAAGGTCATCGACCGGTTCCACATGTCCGAGGTCGCCATCTGCTACGGCATGACGGAGACCGCGCCCGTGTCCACCATGACCCGCCGCGACGACTCCCTGGAGGTGCGCACCCAGACCGTCGGCCGCACCATGCCCCACGTGGAGACGAAGATCGTGGACCCCGCCACCGGTGAGGTCGTCCCGCGCGGGGCCACGGGCGAGCTGTGCACCCGCGGCTACTCCGTGATGCTCGGCTACTGGGACGCCCCCGAGAAGACCGCCGAGGTGCTGGACGCCGACGGCTGGATGCACTCCGGCGACCTCGCCTCCATGGACGAGGACGGCTCCGTGCGCATCGAGGGCCGCATCAAGGACCTCGTGATCCGCGGCGGCGAGAACATCTCCCCGCGCGAGGTGGAGGAGTTCCTCTACACCCACCCGGACATCCAGGACGTCCAGGTGGTGGGCGTGCCGGACGAGAAGTACGGCGAGCAGCTCATGGCCTGCGTGATCATGAAGGACGGCGTCGAGCCGCTCACCGTGGACGCCGTCCGCGAGTTCGCCACGGGCCGGATCGCGCACTTCAAGATCCCGGCCTACGTCCGCGTGCTCGACGCCTTCCCCATGACCGTCTCCGGCAAGGTCCGCAAGGTCGAGCTGCGCGAAGAGGGCGCGAAGGTCGTCCAGGCCCAGGCCCAGGCCCACGCCCAGGGTGCGGGCTGACGACGACCGTCACCCTCAGGCGGCGGGCAGCGGGAACACGTCCCAGATGGTGCAGACCGCCTCGGGGGCGGCGCCCAGGATCGTGGCACGGTACGTGGTCGACCACGCCCGCGGGTCGGCGTCGCGCAGGCGCCACGTGCCGTCCGCGAGCACCGCGTCCACGAACGCGGAGGTGTCGGCGGGGCTGCCGTCCTCGTGGACCAGGGGGCCGCGACGCAGGGCTTCACCCAGGTCGCCCGCTCGGCCGACGGCGTAGAGCGCGGTCTCGTCCGTGTCCAGCACGAGGCCGCAGTCCTCCTCGAAGGCGGTGATCCAGGCCATCGCGTGCCGCATGGCCTCGTCCGGGTCGGGGTGGCGGGTCACGATGAGCACGGAGCCGCGCTCGCCCGGACGCAGGGAGCCGGGCGTGCCGGGGCCGTGCGGGTCGGGTTCGCGCGGGGCGGCGGCGGTGTGCGGGCGGGGCTCGAAGGCGGTGGTCATGGCGGTCTCCTCCCGGGTGGGGACTCATCAGGGTCCCGGCGGCGCCGCACCGGTCGGAGCGGCATCGCCCACGCTAGGAACCCGGGGCGGGCGGCCGGCCGGACCCGGCCGGGGCTGGGGAGGACACGCCGGGAGCAGCGGCCTGTGCAGGAGCGGAGGGGTCGCGCGGACGCGCCGGCACGGCCTCGGCCGGCCCGGCGTCGCGTCAGTGGGCGCGGTGGTCGGCCGGGGCGAGCTTGGGCCCGAACGCCTGCTTGCGCTCTCCGGAGAGCCCGATCATCCGCACCACCCGCTGCCGGTGCCCGGCCCATGGCGCGAGCAGGCGGAGCATCCCGGCGTCGTCGGTCCGGCGTCCCGTGAGGACCTGCCCCACGTACTGCGCCAGGTGGTAGTCGCCCACGGAGACGAGGTCCGCCGCCCCGTGGCTGCGCTGCAGCGCCTCGGCCGTGGTCCACGGCCCGATCCCGGGCACCGACTCCAGGCGCCGGGCCAGCGCGGCCACCCCGGCCGTGTCCCCGGGGGCGACCGCGTCGCCGAGCCGGTCGATGCTCGCGGCCCGCCGGGCGACCTCCAGCATGGTCCGCGACTGGGAGGGCTGCACCCAGGCCCGCGCATGCCAGTCCCACGAGGGGATCCGCAGGACGGCGGCCGGGGTCGGCGGCGGCAGCATCCCCGGCGGCACCGGGCCGGGGGCGGGCCCGTCGTCGTCGATCCGGGCGGCCAGCCGCACGAGGGTGCGCCAGCCGTGCCGCGCCTGGTCGTGGGTGACCTTCTGCTCGAGCACGGCGGTGAGCAGCTGCCGGGACAGCGCGCCCGCCGCTGGCAGCCGCAGCCCGGCCCGCATCCGCCGCGCCTCGCGCACGTGCGGCGGCAGCGCGGGCGCGCCGGAGTCCGGCCGCAGCAGGGCGTCGAAGGCGTCCCAGCCGTCGTCGTGCAGGCCGAGCAGGCGTTCCACGCCGGCGACGGCGGCGCTCGCGCCCGCGCCCCACGCGCGGGCCGTCACCGCGGTGCCGCCCCCTGCGGCCTCCCGGACGCCGGAGACCAGCAACGACGTCGGCCGGCCCGGGCCGCCCGACGCCACGTCCGGGGCGGGGGAGCGCAGAGTGAGCCAGACGCCCTGCGGTGTGGCGCGGACCGTGGGGTCGGCCGCACCGCGCTGCAGGGGGCGCAGGGTGAGCGCGACGTCCACGGGGACGGGCACGCGCACGCGGCGCTCGGCGTCCGGGGCGGTCATGCCCGCACCGTACACCCGGGCCCGGACAGGACGACGTCGGCCGTGACGGCGCGCACGCCGGGCGTTGCCCCGCGTGTCCGGAGCCCTCCTTCGGCGTCCGGCCCCTGGCGTAGCGTGGGGTGCGTGAGTGAAAAGACCCCCGCGCCCACCCCTGCGCAGCCCATGCAGTACGCCGAGAACGTCCTCGAGCTGATCGGGCACACCCCGCTCGTGAAGCTGCACTCCGTGACGGAGGGCATCGAGGCCACCGTCCTGGTGAAGGTCGAGTACCTGAACCCCGGCGGCTCCGTGAAGGACCGCATCGCGCTGAAGATGATCGAGGAGGCCGAGCGCGAGGGCCTGCTCGGCCCGGGCGGCACCGTCGTGGAGCCCACCTCGGGCAACACGGGCGTGGGGCTGGCCCTGGTCTCGCAGCTCAAGGGCTACCGCACCGTGTTCGTCACCCCGGACAAGGTGGGTCAGGAGAAGCGGGACGTGCTCAGCGCGTACGGCGCCGAGCTCGTCGTCACGCCCACCGCCGTGGACCCGACGTCCGAGGAGTCCTACTACGGGGTCGCCGACCGCCTCGTGCGGGAGATCCCCGGGGCCTATCAGCCCAACCAGTTCTTCAACCCCGCCGCCCCGGCCTCCCACTACGAGACCACCGGCCCCGAGATCTGGGAGGACACGGCCGGCCGCGTCACCCACGTCGTGATGGGCGCCGGCACGGGCGGCACCATCACGGGCACCGGCCGCTACCTCAAGGAGGTCTCGGCGGACCGCCCGTCCGGTCCGGTCCGCGTGATCGGCGCGGACCCCAGCGGCTCGGTGTACTCCGGCGGCGCCGGCCGGCCCTACTTCGTCGAGGGTGTCGGCGAGGACATGTGGGTGGACAACTACGACCCCGCGGTCCCGGACGAGGTCATCGCCGTCGAGGACGCCGAGGCCCTGGCCATGACCCGCCGCCTCGCCGCCGAGGAGGGCCTGCTCGTGGGCGGCTCCTCCGGTCTGGCCGTCGTCGCCGGCCTGCGCGCCGCCCGCGAGCTCGGCCCGGAGGACGTCATGGTGATCGTGCTGCCCGACTCGGGCCGCGGCTACCTCGCCAAGATCTTCAACGACCCGTGGATGGACGAGCGCGGCTTCGACTACGACGTCCGCGAGACCGTGCTGCCGGCGTGGGCGCGCGGGCGCACCCGCTCGGCGGTCCCGCAGATGGACGACGACGGCGCCACGGGGGCCGCCGGCGGGGCCGGCACGCCCGTCGAGGTGCTCGAGCACGCCGACGCCGAGCCGGCGACCCGCGCGGGCGCCCCCGCCGAGGCCGACCGCTGGTCCGCGACGGCGGGGGAGCTGCTGACCGAGAAGGCCGACCTGTTCCCGGGCTCCGTGCCCACCCTCGTCACCGCGGCCCCGACCACCTCGGTGGCGGACGCCGTGGCGACCATGAACCGGTACGGCGTCGACGCCCTGCCCGTGATCCTCGAGCCCCGGCACGACCTGCGGATCGGCGAGGTCCGCGGCACCGTCTCCTCCGCCGCGCTCGCGGACGCCCTCGCTGAGGGGCGGGCCACCGCGCAGACCCCCGTGGCCGACGTCATGGGCCCCGTGCTGCCCTGCCTGGGGGCGCGCACCCCGCTGCGCGCCGTGGCCCGGCGCCTCGCCCAGGACCCCGTGCTGCTGGTGCTCGAGGCCGGCCGCGTCCAGGGCGTCGTCACCCTGCACGACGTCCTCGCCCACGTCACCGCCTGAGGCCGGCCGCACCGGCCGCGCCCGCCCCACCCGACCCGATCTCTCCGAGGAGGCTCCCGAGATGACCGAGCAGAACGTCCACGAGGACCCGCACGCCACCACCCCCGACACCGGCGCCGAAGACGCCGCCGCCCACCCCCAGGGGGGAGGCTTCGGCACGCGCGCCGTGCACGCGGGCCAGCACCTGGACGAGGTGTTCGGCGCCGTCGTCCCGCCGATCCACCTCTCGAGCACCTACGCGCCCACGGCCGTCGGCGAGCTGCGGCGCGGCTACGACTACGGCCGCGGCACCAACCCCACCCGGGACGCGCTGCAGGAGCAGCTGGCCGCGCTCGAGGCCGGCGTCGACGAGTCCGGCGCCCCCCGGGCCACCGGCCTCACGTTCGCCTCCGGCCTGGCCGCGGAGACCGCGCTGATCATGGGCGCGGGCCGGCCGGGCATGACGATCGTGCTCGGCAACGACGTGTACGGCGGCTCCTACCGCCTCATCTCCCGCGTGCTCGCCCCGTGGGGCGTGGAGCACGTCGTCGTGGACATGGGGGACGCCGAGCAGGTCGCCGCCGCCGTCGAGCGCGCCGCCGCCGCGGGGCCGGTCATGGTGTGGCTGGAGACCCCGTCGAACCCGATGATGAAGATCTCCGACGTCGCCGCGGTCGCCGAGGCGGCCCACGCGCACGGCGCCCTGCTCGTGGTGGACAACACCTTCGCGACGCCGTACCTGCAGTCCCCGATCGCCCTCGGCGCGGACGTGGTGGTGCACTCCACCACGAAGTACATCGGCGGCCACTCGGACGTGATCGGCGGGGCGCTCGTGATCCCGGACGCCGCACTCGCCGAGCAGGTGAAGTTCCAGCAGTTCGCGGCGGGGGCCGTGAACGGGCCCATGGACGCGTACCTGACCACGCGCGGCCTCAAGACGCTCGGGGTGCGCATGGACCGTCACCAGGCCAACGCCCAGGCGGTCGCCGAGTGGCTCACCGGCCGCGCCGAGGTCTCCCAGGTGCTCTACCCGGGGCTGCCGGACCACCCCGGCCATGAGCTCGCGCAGCGGCAGATGCGCGGTTTCGGCGGCATGGTCTCGCTGCGCCTGTCCGGCGGCGCCGCGGCGGCCCGCCGCGTGGCCGAGTCGACCCGCCTGTTCCAGCTCGCCGAGTCCCTGGGCGGCATCGAGTCGCTGATGAACTACCCGGCGGAGATGACCCACGCCTCCGTGGCCGGCACCGAGCTGGCCGTGCCGGACGACCTGCTGCGCCTGTCGGTGGGCATCGAGGACGCCGAGGACCTCGTGGCGGACCTGGAGCGGGCTCTGGGCAGCCTCTGACCCGCCGACGTCCGCCAGAGGTCTAGCGCACGGGTGGGGAGCACGGGGCGGCGTAGTGTGACGGGCATGACCCTCACCGCCTTCGTCAACGCCCATGTCGTCCCCGTCGCCGCCGAGCCGTTCGACGGCGCCCTGCTCGTCGAGGACGGCCGGATCACCGCGCTCGGCCCCGACGTCGAGGCGCCCGACGGCGCCGAGGTGGTGGACTGCGAGGGGCGCTGGCTGCTGCCCGGCTTCGTGGATGCCCACGTCCACCTCGGCATGCACGCCGAGGGCGAGGTCGGTGCGACCGCGGACGTCAACGAGATGACGGACCCGGTGATGGCCGGGGTGCGGGCGATCGACGCCGTCGACCCGAACGAGCCGGGCTGGAAGGACGCCCTGGCCGGCGGGGTGACCACCGTGAACGTGAACCCCGGCTCGGGCAACCCGATCGGCGGCCAGGCGGTGGCGCTGCACACCCACGGACGCACCGTGGACGAGATGGTGCTGCGCAGTCCCTCGGGCGTGAAGTCCGCCCTCGGCGAGAACCCCAAGAACGTCTACAAGGAGAAGGGCCGCACCCCGTCCACGCGGCTGGGCACCGCCCTCGTGATCCGCGAGGCGTTCCTGCGGGCGCAGGGCTACATGGCCCGCCGCGCGGAGGCCGAGCGCGAGGACAAGCCCTTCACCCGCGACCCCCACCTCGACGCCCTCGCCCTCGTCCTGGAGCGCACGATCCCCTGGCGCCAGCACTGCCACCGCACCGACGACGTCGCCACCGCCCTGCGCCTGGCCGACGAGTTCGGCTACGACCTCGTCCTGGACCACGGCACCGAGGCGCACCCGCTGGCCGACCAGCTCGCGGCCCGCGGCGTGCCGGTGCTGATCGGCCCGCTGTTCACCACCAAGTCCAAGCCGGAGCTGCGGGGCCGCTCGATGCGCAACCCGGTCCGTCTGGCGCGGGCCGGCGTCGAGATCAGCATCATCACCGACCACCCGGTGGTGCCCATCGACTTCCTCGTCTACCAGGCGGCGCTGTCGGTGAAGGAGGGCCTGGACCGGGAGACCGCCCTGCGCGCCATCACCCTGCATCCCGCGCGCGTGCTGGGGCTGGACGACCGCATCGGCTCCCTCGAGGTGGGCAAGGATGCCGACCTGGTGCTCTGGTCCGGCGACCCGCTCGATGTCATGCAGCGGGCCCTGCGCGTGTGGATCGGCGGCCGTCAGGTCATGGAGTACGACCTCGCCACGGCCCGGCCCGTCGTCGCCTCCGCCCGTCCCGTGGAGGACTGAGCGGCGCCGCCGCCCGGCGGCGGGGGCGGGACGCGCGGGCTCAGCGCCGCACGCGCGAGCGCACGGGCGGCAGCCAGACGAGCGCGGCGCCCAGGAGCATCACGACGGCGAGGATGATCAGCAGGCCGTTGGCCCGCAGGAACGCGGGGGCGGCCAGCAGGACGGCGATGAACGTCAGGGTCCCGATCGCCGAACGACGGCGGCGCAGCAGACCGATCCAGCCCCACAGGGACGCCGCGGCCAGCAGGGCGACGGCGGTGCCCATCGTGAACTGCCCCGTCGCGCCGCCCAGCACGCCCACCGACTCCATGCCGGTGAGCGGATCGATGACGGGCTCGCCGCTGTCCTGTGCGCGGGCCCCGTTCCAGAGGAACGCGCCCGCGATGCCGATCAGCACCACGGTGACCGCGAGCCAGTAGAGGCGCGCGACCTTCAGGAGCGGGTGGACGAGGCCGGCGTCGGACTCGGCCGCGTCCCGCGCGACCAGGTCGCGCTCGCGGTCCGCGCGGCGCCGTTCCAGGCGCTCCTCGTCCTCGGCGGTGAGGCGGGCGCGCTCGGCGCGCAGCCGTGCGTCGTCGGCCCGCTGATTCTCCCGGAAGGACTGGGCGGCGCGGCCGGCGGCCCGGCCGAGCCCGCGGGCGAGGGGGCGGTCTTCGCTGTTCTGGGGCACCTGCCGAGCCTATCGCCCCGGCCGGTGAGCGACCGGGGTGTCCGAGGGCGCAGCCCGGCCCGGGATCCGGTGGCGTAGACTGGGCGGACCGGATCCGGTCTCTCCCCCTGTGATGAATGAGCGTGGACGCGTGTGCCACGCCGGACTGCAGATGTCTGTGCAGATGTGTGTGCGGGTCACGAACGTCGTGGCCCTCGGGGGCTGCCGGGTGGACGGAATCATCTGACCCAGCTGGCCCCTGCGCCCCACGACGTCGACCCGCGACCGACGTCCTCCGGCGTGCGCCCGCGCATCCCCACAGGAGGACCCATGTCCGACATCCTCGATCCCCAGACCACCGCCGAGGTCGCCCCCGAGCTCGCCGAGGCGGAGCAGGAGGCCACCGGGACCGTCCCGCAGGTCGACGCCGCCGAGCCCGCCGCCCCCGAGGCTCCCGCCGAGCCGGCCGGCCCCACCTTCCTGGACCTCGGCCTGGATGCCCGCGTCCTGGCCGCCGTCGAGGACCTGGGCTACACCGCGCCCTCGCCCATCCAGGAGGCGACCATCCCCCTGCTGCTCGCGGGCCGCGACGTCGTGGGCCTGGCCCAGACCGGCACCGGCAAGACCGGCGCGTTCGCGCTGCCGGCGCTCTCCCGCCTGGCGGAGGCCTCGGACGTCAACGGGCGCGCCAACGCCCCGCAGATCCTCGCCCTGGCCCCCACGCGCGAGCTCGCGCTCCAGCTCGCCGAGGCCTTCGACGCGTACGCCAAGCATCTCGGCGACGTGTCCGTGCTGGCCGTCTACGGCGGCTCGCCCTACGGCCCCCAGCTCTCCGCGCTGCGCCGCGGCGCCCAGGTCGTCGTCGGCACGCCGGGCCGCGTGATCGACCACCTCGAGCGCGGCTCGCTGGACCTCTCCGACCTGCAGACCCTCGTGCTGGACGAGGCGGACGAGATGCTGCGCATGGGCTTCGCGGAGGAGGTGGACCGCATCCTCGCCTCCACCCCGGACACGAAGCAGACCGCGCTGTTCTCCGCCACCATGCCCCCGGCCATCCGCCGCATCTCCGCCCAGTACCTGAACGCCCCGGAGGAGGTGGCCGTCGCCCGTCAGTCGACGACGTCCGCCACGATCCGCCAGCGCTACCTGCAGGTGGGTCACCAGTGGAAGTTCGAGGCCCTGAGCCGGATCCTCGAGACCGAGGAGCACGACGGCGTCATCGCCTTCGTGCGCACCCGTGCCGGCACCGAGGAGCTCGCCCAGAAGCTCACGCGCGCCGGGTTCAAGGCCGTGGCCATCTCCGGCGACATCGCCCAGAAGCAGCGCGAGAAGACCGTCGAGGACCTGAAGGCCGGCCGCGTGGACATCCTCGTGGCCACCGACGTCGCCGCCCGCGGCCTGGACGTCGAGCGCATCTCGCACGTGGTCAACTACGACATCCCGCAGGACGCCGAGTCCTACGTGCACCGCATCGGCCGCACCGGCCGCGCCGGCCGACAGGGCGACGCCGTGCTCTTCATGACCCCGCGTGAGCGCTTCCTGCTCAAGCAGATCGAGCGGACCACCCGCCAGCAGGTCGAGGAGATGGCCGTGCCCTCCGTCGCCGACGTCAACGCGGCCCGCAAGCGCCGCTTCGCCGACGGCATCACCCGCACCCTCGAGCGCGCCTCGGAGGAGGAGCTGGCGGTGTTCGGCGAGATCGTCGCCGCGTACGTCGACGAGCACGAGGTCGAGCCGGCGCGTGTGGCCGTCGCGCTGGGCATGATGGCCCAGGGCGGCCGCCCGCTGCTGGCCCGCGAACAGGAGATCCCGTCCGGCGGCGGCCGGGGCCGCAAGGACCGCGACGGCGGTCGCGAGGGTGGGCGCGACGGCGGCCGTGAGCGCGGCGCGAGCGACGGCCGCGGCTCGCGTGGCCCGGCCCGGGAGCCCGCGGCCGGCAACGCGACGTACTGGATCGCCGTCGGCCACCAGGACCGTGTGCGGCCGGGCAACATCGTGGGCGCGCTGGCGAACGAGGTGGGCCTGCCCGCCTCGGCCATCGGCGCGATCGACCTGCGCGGCAACCACTCGCTCGTCGAGTTGCCGGCGGACCTGACCGCGGCCCAGCTCGAGGCCGCGGCCAACGCGGAGATCAACGGCCGTCGCCTCGGCCTGCGCAAGGACACCGGTCGCCCGACCCGCGCCGAGCGCGACGGCGAGGACCGCGGTGAGCGCCGCGGCGGCTTCCGCAAGGACCGCGGCGAGCGCGGCGGCTTCCGCGGGGACCGCGACGGCGGCCAGCGCGGCGGGTACCGCAAGGACCGGGACGACCGCGGCTCCCGCGAGGATCGCGGCGGCTTCCGCAAGGACCGGGACGACCGCGGCTTCCGTGGCGACCGCGGGGGACGCCCCGGCGGCCGCAAGCCCCGCTGGGGCGCCCAGGAGCGCTCGGATCGGGGCGCCCGCCGCTGATCCGGCCGGGGTGCGGACCCCGCCGGAGGCCGTGACCGGGGCCGATTTTGCATCGGCCCCGGGGCCCTGGTAGAGTCTCACCTCGTTGCCCCGATAGCTCAGTGGTAGAGCGCCATCTTGGTAAGATGGAGGTCCCGGGATCGATTCCCGGTCGGGGCTCTGACATGAGAGCCCGCCCTCGCGGCGTGAAAACCGTGAGTGCGGGCGTTCTCGTGTCGTGGCGGCGTAGCTCAGCTGGTTAGAGCGCACGACTCATAATCGTGAGGTCGGGGGATCGAGTCCCCCCGCCGCTACGGAATCGGACGGACCCGGTCACCTCCTCGGAGGGGCCGGGTCCTTTCGCGTTCCGGGGCCCGTCCGTCGCCCCGGTAGCCTGGCGGGCATGTCCACGCGTCGCCCCGCCCCCCAGCCCGCCCGCGGCACCACCGCGCCCCGCGGCTTCGTCTCCCCGTGGGAGCACGGCTCCCGGCTGTACCGGACCCTCGTGCTGACCGGCTCCGCGCTGTTCCTCGTGGGCATCGTGCTGGCGGTCGTCGGCGGGACCACCGGACGCCTCGCCGTCTCCGGGACCGCCCTGGGCGTGCTCGGCGCGGGCGTCGCCGCGCACCTGTCCGCCCAGCTCGTGCGCTTCCGCCAGGCCGCCCGCCGGCAGGGGGAGCGGCGCCCCGGCCGTTAGGCTGGACGGCAGTCGAGAACCGTCCCGCAGGAGGCCCGAGTTGAGCGTGAACCCCGACGTCGCCGGGCGGAGCTATCCGCCCGCGCCCCCCTTCCAGGTCGGTCGTGAGGCGGTCCGCGGCTTCGCCGAGGCCGTGCAGGCCCACCATCCCGTGCACCACGACGTCGCGGCCGCCCGGGCCCTGGGACACGCCGACCTGGTCGCCCCGCCGACCTTCGCCGTCGTCATCGCCCAGCGAGCCGAGGCCGCCGTCGTCGCCGATCCCGAGCTGGGGATCGACTTCTCGCGCGTGGTCCACGCGGACGAGCGTTTCGTCCACCACCGCCCACTGGTGGCCGGGGACGAGGTCGTGGCGACCGTGCGGGTCGAGGCCGTGAAGTCCCTCGGCGGCAACCGCATGGTCACCACCGTCACCGAGATCGCGGATCTGGACGGCGCGGCCGTCTCCACCGTCACGTCCCCCCTGCTGGTCCGGGGAGAGGAGTCCTGATGAGCACCGCCCCCCGCCTGTCCGACCTCGCCCGGGGCGAGGTGGTCGGCACGCGCACCGTCACGTTCACCCGCGCCGACCTCGTCGCCTACGCGGGTGCCTCCGGCGACCGCAACCCGATCCACTGGTCCCCGACGTTCGCCGAGCACGTCGGCCTGCCCGGCGTGATCGCCCACGGGATGCTCACCATGGGCGCGGCCGTGCAGCTCGTCTCGGACTGGGTGGGCGACCCGGGCGCCGTCGTCGACTACCAGACCCGCTTCACCGGCATGGTGCCCGTCGCGGACACCACGGGGCGCACGGACGACGACGGCGCGCCCGTCCCCGGCGCCACGCTCGAGGTCGTCGGCACGGTCGGCGCCGTGGACGAGGCCGCCGGGACGGTGCGGATCGACCTGAACGTCACCAACCCGGACGCGGCGAAGCCGCGCGTGCTGACCAAGGCGCAGGCCGTGGTGCGCCTGGCCGACCCTGCGGGAGAGACCGCGTGAGCGAGCGGCTGGCGGATCACACCACCACCCGCGTCGGCGGGCCCGCGCGCGCGTGGGTCACCGCGCGCACCGAGGCCGAGGCGATCGAGGCCGTGCGCGCCGCCGACGCGGCGGGCGAGCCCCTGTTCGTCCTCGGCGGCGGCTCCAACACCCTCATGGCGGACGCCGGCTTCCCCGGCACCGTCGTGCGGCTGGCCTTCGAGGGCATCCGCGTGCTGGACGGGCCGGTGCCCGGCGAGGGCGAGACGCCGCCCGCCGGCGACGGGGCCCGGCCCGCGGGCCACGAGGGGGAAGCCGTCGTCGTGCGGATCGCGGCGGGCCACCCGTGGGACGACGCCGTCGCATGGACCGTGGCGCACGGGCTCGGCGGGATCGAGGCGCTCTCGGGCATCCCGGGCTCGGCCGGCGCGACGCCCGTGCAGAACGTCGGCGCCTACGGCGCGGACGTCTCGCAGGTGCTCGTCGCCCTGCGCGCGTGGGATCGGGAGGCGGGCGACGTCGTCGAGCTGACGCCCGCGGACCTGCGCTTCGGCTACCGCGACTCCGTGATCAAGCGCTCCATGCTGGAGACCGGCGCGCCGAGTCCTCGGTGGATCGTGCTCTCGATCGACCTGCGGCTGCGCCGCGCCTCCTCCGACGCCGAGCCGACGGCCCCGGTCCGCTACGGGCAGCTGGCGGCTGCGCTCGACGTCGAGGAGGGCGCCCATGCCCCGCTCGCGGTGGTCCGCCGCGAGGTGCTGGCCCTGCGCGCCGCCAAGGGGATGGTGTCCGACCCGCCGGACCCGGACACGTGGTCCACGGGCAGCTACTTCACGAACCCGATCGTGCCTGCGTCCGTGCGGGCCTCCCTGCCCGAGGGCGCCCCGGCGTTCGCCGCCGGGGAGGCCGAGGACGGGACGCCGCTCGTGAAGCTCTCGGCGGCCTGGCTGATCGATCGCGCGGGCTTCGCGAAGGGCTTCGGGCTGCCCGAGGTCGCCCCCCGCGAGGGCGGTCCGGACGGCCGCGGAGCCGACGGCACCGGCCTGGCCGGGGGCCGCGCGTCGGTGTCCACGAAGCACACCCTCGCCATGACCAACCGCGGCGACGCGACCACCGAGGACGTCCTGACGATCGCGCGCACCGTGCGCGACGGCGTGCGCGAACGCTTCGGCGTCGAGCTGCACCCCGAGCCGATGATCATCGGCACCAGCCTCTGACCCCTCACTTTCGTTCGGGAAACGGCGCCCTCAGGAGTGCTTTCGTTCGGGAAACGGCGCCCCTTGGCGGGGCGGGCGCCGTTTCCCGAACGACAACGCGCGAACACCCGCCGTTTCCCGAACGAAAACGGGGGCCGGGGTCCGGGGTCCGGTGCGGGGCCGGGTCCCCGCGCGCGCCGCGGCGCCGGCGTCGCGGCTCAGAGGTTGCCGGTGGCGATCATCAGCATGCGACGCACGGGCTCGGCCGCACCCCACAGCAGCTGGTCGCCGACGGTGAACGCCGAGAGGTACTCGGGACCCATGTTGAGCTTGCGCAGCCGGCCGACGGGGATCTGCAGGGTGCCGGTCGCGGCGATCGGGGTCAGGTCGGTGACCGTGGCCTCCTTGGTGTTCGGCACCACCTGCACCCACTCGTTGTCCGCGGCGATGATCTGCTCGACCTCGTCCAGCGGCACGTCCCGGGTGAGCTTGAGGGTGAGGGCCTGCGAGTGGGAGCGCATCGCGCCGATCCGCACGCACAGCGAGTCGAACGGGATCCGGTCCGCCCCGGTCAGTCCGAGCACCTTGTTGGTCTCGTCGTAGGCCTTGCGCTCCTCGCGGGAGACGCCGTCGCCCAGGTCGGAGTCGATCCAGGGGATCAGCGAGCCACCCAGCGGCACGCCGAACTGCGTCGAGTCCAGGCCGCCGCGCTGCAGCTCGATCACCTTGCGGTCGATCTCGAGGATCGCCGACGCCGGATCGGCCAGCTCGGCCCGCACCGCGCCGCCCAGCTCGGCGTACTGGGTGAGCAGCTCGCGCATGTGCCGGGCGCCGCCGCCGGAGGCCGCCTGGTAGGTCATGGCGGTGCCCCACTCGACCAGGCCCGCCTTGAACAGGCCCCCCAGGCCCATGAGCATGCAGGAGACGGTGCAGTTGCCGCCGATGAAGTCCTTCGTCCCGTTCGCCAGGGCGGCGTCGATCACGCCGCGGTTCACGGGGTCCAGTGCGATCACGGAGGTGTCCGCCATGCGCAGGGTGGAGGCGGCGTCGATCCAGATGCCGTCCCAGCCGGCGGCGCGCAGCTTCGGGTACACGGCCTGCGTGTAGTCCCCGCCCTGCGCGGTGAGGATCACGGGCAGGGCCTTGAGCGCGTCCACGTCGTACGCGTCCTGGAGCACGCCCGGGTCACCGGCCATGCCCTCGAGCACGGGCGCGGGACCGCCGGCGTTGGACGTGGAGAAGAAGACGGGATGGATACGGGCGAAGTCGCCCTCCTCGGCCATGCGCTGCAGGAGGACGGACCCCACCATGCCGCGCCAGCCGACCAGGCCCACGGTGGGCACGGCGGCCGCGTCGGGGGCGTTCACAGATGCGGGGGCAGCGGAAGTCATGCCCTCCAGGCTAGCGGCCCTGCTGCGCGCGCTTCCGCTTGTTCCACGCGATGAGACCGCCCACGGCGAACACCTGGGTCAGCACGAGCAGGAACACCAGCCCGGCGATGGTCTTGCCCTGCAGCACGAGGATCAGCCCGAACACGGCGCACACGAACGCCAGCACGGGCAGGGCGACGAGCGCGAGGAACGAGACCGCCTGCGGGGAGAGCAGACGCTGGTCGGAGTCGGTCGGGGCCATGTCAGTCGCGTTCCCATCGTTCGAAGCGGTGGCGCGGGCCGGAGGCGGAGTCCAGCCACGCGTCGGGGGCGGGCTCGACGGCGGTGCGCCGCCAGCGGGCGTCGAGCAGCGGGGCGTGCGTGTCGCCGTCGACGTCCGCGTCGATCACGGTCACCTCGGCGCGCGAGGCCACGTCGAGGGCCTGCTCGTAGAGCGTCGCCCCGCCGATCACCCACACGGTGTCACAGCCGTCGGCCTCGGCCGCGGCGGACAGGGCCGCCCCGAAGTCCGGCACGACGACGGCACCCGCGGCCCGCAGCTCCGCGCCGGCCTCCTCGGTGGCCGTCAGGGTGCGGGAGACCACGATGTTCGTGCGCCCGGGCAGCGGGCGGAACCGCGCCGGGAACGACTCCCACGTGCGCCGGCCCATGATCACGGGGTGGCCGTGCGTGTGGGCCCGGAAGTGGGCGAGGTCCTCGGGCACGTGCCACGGCATGGTGCCGTCGCGGCCGATGACGCGCTCGGGGGTCTGGGCCCAGATCATGGCGATCACGGGCTCGGTGGGACGGGTGGCCCGGCTCATGGGGTCGCTGCGCATCCTCGGCTCAGACGGCGATCGGCGCCGTGATGGTGGGGTGGTGACGGTAGTCGAGGACCTCGAAGTCGTCGTAGTCGTAGTCGAAGATCGACGCGGGGGTGCGCCGCAGCCGCAGCCGCGGGTACGGGTACGGCTCGCGGGAGAGCTGCTCGCGCACCTGCTCCTCGTGGTTCGCGTAGATGTGCGCGTCCCCACCGGTCCACACGAACTCGCCGGGCGTCAACCCGGTCTGCTGCGCGACCATCACCGTGAGCAGCGCGTACGAGGCGATGTTGAACGGCACGCCGAGGAACAGGTCCGCCGAGCGCTGGTAGAGCTGGCACGAGAGCCGCCCGGGGGCGCCGTCCTGACCGGGGGAGACGTAGAACTGGAACAGCGCGTGGCACGGCGGCAGCGCCATCTCGTCCACCTCGGCGGGGTTCCACGCGGTGACGATGTGCCGGCGCGAGTCGGGGTTCGTCCGGATCTGCTCCACGACCTTGGCGATCTGGTCGATGTGGCCCCCGTCCGGGGTGGGCCACGAGCGCCACTGCACGCCGTAGACGGGGCCGAGCTCGCCGTCCTCGTCCGCCCACTCGTTCCAGATCCGCACGCCGCGCTCCTGGAGCCACCGCACGTTCGAGTCCCCGCGCAGGAACCACAGCAGCTCGAGCGCGACCGACTTGAAGTGCACGCGCTTGGTGGTGATCAGCGGGAAGGACTCGGCCAGGTCGAAGCGCAGCTGGCGACCGAACACGCTGCGCGTGCCCGTGCCGGTCCGGTCCGTCTTGACGACCCCGTGGGCCATCACGTCGGCGAGGAGGTCCTCGTAGGGGGTGGGGATGCTCACCTGGCCCACTCTAGCGATCCGAGCGGACGCGCTGAGCGTCGTCGACGGCCCGGCGGAGGCGGGTACCGGCAGGGCAGGGCCCCGCCCCCGGTCAGCCGTGGAAGACCATGTCCTGGTACTCGGGGTAGCGGCGCAGGTAGTCCTCCACGTAGGAGCACTCGGGCACGATCCGGTCACCCTCCGCGCGCAGCCGGTCCAGGACCATGGTCACGAGGGCGCGGGCGAAGCCGCGGCGGCCGAACTGCTCGTCGATGATGGTGTGCTGCAGGCGCAGGACCACGGTGTCCTCGCCGTCCGCGCCGCGCACGGTCTCCTGGTCGTAGCCGAGGAACCCGATGAAAGTCCCGTCCTGGCGCAGCTCGAAGCGCTGACGGTCCGGGTCCCGGGTCACCGTGAGGCGCTCGTGGACGATCTTCTCGGGCTGGCTCTGGGCGGCGGTGTTCTCCATGACCCGAGCCTAGGGCCGGGGGCGGGCCCGCTCAACGGTGGCCCGGTCGCGCGGGCGGCTCAGTCGTCCCAGGGGTCGTAGACCTCGACGGCCACCACGTCGCCGTCGAGGTCGAGCGCGCGGTGCGCCACGAGCACAGCGCCGGGCCGCAGCCACGGGTCCTCGGTCGGCAGGGCCCGCAGCACGCGGTCCGCCTGGCCGGCGGCCGCGTCCTCGACCACCTCGAACAGCGTCGGCAGCACCGGCCGGTGCGTGCACACGACCAGCGGCCGGGAGCGGCCCATGAGCTCGGCCATCACCTTGCGGGTCTTCTTGGGCTTCTCCCGGGCCGTGGTCTCCGTGAACGCGCCCTTGGTCTTCAGCGGCAGCCGGCTGGACTTCACGAGCGGGGCCAGCGTCTCCACGCAGCGGCGCCACGGGGAGGAGACCAGCCGCTCCGGCCGCCAGGCCGACACGAGGCCCTCGACAGCGAGCGCCTGCCGCCGGCCCGTCGCCGCCAGCGGGCGCTCCTGCTCGGCGCGGGACCACGAGGAGCGGGGCTTGGCCTTGGCGTGGCGCAGCACCAGCAGCGGCACGGTCCGCAGGCGCCCCCGGGAGGCGGCACGCAGCAGCAGCTCGAGCGGTTCGCGATCCGAGTCGTTCGTCAGCAGCCGCCGGGCCTCGTCCGGCCCGACCCAGCGGACCTCGTCCACCTCGTCGCCGTCGGGCAGGGCGCGCTGGCCGTCGACCTCGGCGGCCCAGTACCAGACCTCCTTGCTCAGACGTGCGCCCCGCTTGCCGGGCACCTCGTACGCGGTCACGCACAGCGGGATGCCCGGCCGCAGCTCCAGGCCGACCTCCTCGCGCAGCTCGCGCACCGCGCACTCCGGCAGCGTCTCACCCGGATCGAGCTTGCCCTTGGGCCACGACCAGTCGTCGTAGCGCGGCCGGTGGATCACCATCACCTCGAGGCCGCCGGGCACGCGGCGCCACGGCAGCATGCCGGCGGCCAGCACCTCGGCGCGGGGGCCTTCCGAGACACGGTCCTCCGTGGACCAGCGGGCGACGCGGTCGGCGTGGGACGAGGGCATGGGGCGGGTTCCTCTCGGGTGCGGCGGCCGCGACGACTGCTGGGGCAGGGCACGGGGCGTGGCCGACCCCGCGGGGGCCGGCCCCACCAGGATACGAGGCCGCCGGGATGTGCCCGGCCGGTCCCCGCCCGAGGGTCTCAGGGGCGGCGGTACTGGGCGTCGGCGGCGAACAGCTCGAAGCCGAGGGACGCGTAGAGCGTGACGGCGGCCGTGTTGTCCGCGTCCACGTACAGGTCCACGACGTCGACCCCCTGCTCCGCCATCCGGTGCAGCCCCGCCAGGGTGAGGGCCCGACCGAGGCCGAGGCCCTGGGCGTCGGGGGAGACGCCCACGGCGTACACCTCCCCGACGCGCGGGCCGTCGGCTCCGGCATCCGGCTCCACCTTCGTCCAGTGGAAGCCGAGCAGCCGCCCGTCCGCCTCGCGGGCGGCGAGCAGGAGGCCGTCGGCGTCGAACCAGTCCTCCGCCATGCGGTCGTCGAGGTCGGCGCGGGTCAGGCTGCCCTGTTCGGGGTGGTCCGCGAAGGCGGCGGCGTTCACGTCCAGCCAGGCCTGCTCGTCCTGGCCGGGGACGAAGCCGCGCAGGGTGACCCCGTCGGCGAGCCGCACCTCCGGCAGGGCGGCGAGCGCCGCGTGCGACAGGCGCATCCGGCGCAGCTCGCGGACGGGCTCGAGGCCGTGCCGCCGGGCGAGCCGGACCGCCCCCGGGAGCATGCCGTGGGCCCAGACGCTCGTGGTGTCCTCCCGCGCCAGGTCTCGGACCGCGGCGGCCGCGGCGTCGGCCAGGGCCGTCCCCCGGCCGATGCGGCGTGCCGCCGGGTCGACGACGAGCTCGAGCACGGCCGCCGTGCCCTCGGGCACGAGCACGGCCGCCCCGTCGATCGCCCCGTCCGGGCCCCGGGTGGCCCCCCACCAGAGCTGCCCGCCGCGGGCGAGCAGCACGCGCGTCTGGTCCGACAGCGGGGGATGGCCGTCCGCCGCCCCGGCGCGGTCGGCCAGGTCCAGGACGGCGCTCGCCTCCTCCGGGCGCGGGGTGACGACGCGCGGCATGCCGTCGGCGTCGGAGGTCGTGGGGGTGGGGTGTTCGGCCATGCCGGCCACCCTACGGAAGGAGGACGGTGGCCCGCGAGGTGCGCCCCGCCGTCGCCCGCCCAGGGCCGAGCCGGTGCGCACCTGGCAGGATGGGGCAGGTGATGCGCTTGTCCATGGCCCTGAGTGCGGCCGTCGCCGCCCTCGTCCTGGGCGGTGCCGCGTTGCTGGGCCCGGTCCCCGCCGCCCTCGCCGCCGCCGTCGTGATCCTGGTCATCGCCTGGGGCTGGCCGCGGCAGATGGGGGCGCCCGCGCGCCTCTCGCTCAGCGTCACCCTGGCCGTCGCCGGGGGCGCCGCGGTGCTGCTCATGCTGCTGTGGCCGCCGCTCGAGGACGGCCACAGCGGGGCCTGGACGCTCTTCGAGCCGCTCGCCGTCGTCGTCGCCTGGAGCACCATGGCCTCGTTCGTCGTCCAGCTGGTGCGCGGGACCGGCCGGCCGCTGCGCCTCGAGTCCACCGTCGCCACGATGGGCGGGGCGTTCATGGCCGTCGTGACGGCGTGCTGGGTGGCCGTCTCACGCTGGACCGACACCCCCGCGGTCGCCGGGCTGGTCATCACGCTGGCGGTCACGGTGGCCGCGGTCTCCCTCGTCGGCCTCACCCCGTGGATGCAGGGCCGGCCGGGAGTCCTGGCGCTCGTCGTCATCCCCCTCGGCACGGTGCTCGCCTGGCCCGTCTCGGCGCTGGCCGGCGTGGGCGCCCGGGACCGGCCGGCCGTCACGGCCGCGGCGCTCGCGGTGGCCGTGCTGGTGTCCCTGACCGCCGCCACGGCGCCGTCGTCGCGGCCGCGACCCGAGGACCGGCCGGTGGGCACCACCCTGCGCCCGCGCCGGGCGGGCTACGCCCTCGCGTTGGCGCCCGTGGGCGCGGCCGGCGTCGTGGCGCACGTCATGGTGGGCTTCCTGGCCTGACAGGTCGGGCCCGCTCGGTAGGATGTCCCGCATGGATACCCTTCTTGCGCTCGAGATCTTCTTCCTGGCCCTCGTGGTCCTGGCCGGCCTGGGCATGGCCGCCGTCGCCGCGGTCGTCATCAGCGGCCTCTTCAAGGGCCAGCGCTGAGGACGCGCGGCCCGCTGTCGGGCCGCGCCGTGATCTGCCATGGCGACTGAACTCCCGTACGACCTCACCCCCGAGCTCGCGCCCCTGTCCTGGCTCATCGGCAGCTGGGAGGGCCAGGGCCGCCTCGGCGACGGCTCCGCCGGGACCGAGATCTTCTATCAGCGGGTGGACTTCACCGAGCACGGTCTGCCGTTCGTGGAGTACCGCGCCGAGTCGTGGCTGTGCGAGGCGGACGGCACGCTGCTGCGTCCGCTGACCGTGGAGTCCGGCTTCTGGCAGGTGGACCGGGCGCGGCGCGACGGCGACGTCGGCCCCGGCATGCGCCCGGCGGACATCGTCCCCGCGTTCCGCTCCGCCGAGGACGTCGAGCGGCTGCGCGCCGGTGACGAGGGCTTCGGCCTGACCGCCACCATCACGCATCCGGGCTCGCTGTCCGAGCTGTACTACGGCCGCATCAAGGGCCCGCAGCTGCAGCTGGCCACGGACGCGGTCCTGCGTGGCTCCGCCGCCGGCCCGTACCACCGGGCCACCCGCATGGCCGGTCTCGTGAACGGGCAGCTGTTCTGGCGCTGGGACGTCGCGGACGCCGCGGGCGCCGAGCTCGAGGCGCACGCCTCCGCCATCCTGGACCGCATGCCGAGCGCGGCCGAGGGTCGGCTCGCTCCGGGGGCCGAGCGTCCTCGCGGGGCTCGCGGGGAGCAGTCGTGACGACCTCCCGCAGCCCGCTGCTGGACCTGGCCGTGGCCGAGCCGCAGGGGCCGGCCGGCGGCGCCGTCGAGGGCCGCGGCCCGGACGCCGGCGTCGCCGCGCACTACGGTCGCCCCCTGCCAGAGCAGCGCGCCCTCGCCCGGGGCCGCGCCCTGGTCGACCTCTCCCACCGGGCCGTGCTCTCCGTGTCCGGCCCGGACCGGCTGAGCTGGCTGCACACGCTCGGCACGCAGCACGTCGAGACGCTGCCCCCCGGCACGAGCACCGAGATCCTCTTCCTCGACGTGCAGGGGCGGATCGAGCACGCCGCCCACCTGCTCGAGGACGGTACCGCGGCCTGGCTCGTCACGGACCGCGAGGACGGCCCGGGCCTGGCCGCGTGGCTCACCTCGATGCGCTTCTCCCACGACGTCACGCTGCGGGACCACACCGGGGCGGTCGCCGTCGTGGGCGCCACCGCGCCCGTGCCCGGCTGGGAGGACCGCACCGTGTGGCTGGACCCGTGGCCGCGCGTCGGGGCGGGCGGCTGGGCCTACACGGCCGATCCGGATCCGGCGACCCACCCGGGTGCGGACTGGTCCTGGCGCGAGTACCTCATCACCCGGGCCGACCTCGAGGCCACCGTCCGCGCGCTCGGCACGGGCGTGCTCGCGGGCTGGTCCCTGGCGGGCACGACGGCGGCCGAGGCGCTGCGCATCGAGGCCGGCCGCCCCCGCCGGGCCCTCGACGTGGACGACCGCGCGATCCCGCACGAGCTGGACCTGCTGCGCACCGCCGTGCACCTCGAGAAGGGCTGCTACCGCGGTCAGGAGACCGTGGCGCGCGTGCACAACCTGGGCCGCCCGCCCCGCCGCCTCACCCGCCTGCTCCTGGACGGCTCCGTCCACGCGCTCCCCGAGCACGGTGCCCCCGTGATCCTCCGGCCGGCCGAGGACACGCCCGAGGCCCGCGCCGCCGCCCGTCCGGTGGGGACGGTCACCGCCGCGGCCCAGCACCATGAGGCGGGCGCCGTCGCCCTGGCGCTGCTCAAGCGCACGGTGCCCGTGGACGCCGAGCTGCTGGTCCGCGAGGACGCTCCCGGCGAGGACGGTGCCGCCGAGGGCGGCTGGATCGCCGCGAGCCAGGAGCCGCTCGTGTCCCCGGACGCCGGGCAGGTCGTCGGCCGACCGCGCGGCGTGGGCCGCCTGCGCTGACCGACTCGCCGGCTCAGTCCAGCGCGAGGACGGTCCGCGTGCCCGCCGCCTCCAGCCCGACGGCGATCGCCACGTGGTGCGCGGCTGTGTGGCCCGCCAGCACCTCGGCGAACGGCAGCAGCCCCTCCAGCGCCGCCCGGTCCATCGCCACGGCCACCGCGTAGCGGCCGAGCCCACGACCGCGCAGCCGCGGTGGGGTGAGGGTGCCCAGCGAGGCCAGCACGCCGCCCGTCACGCGATGCCCCGCCGCCGCCACCGCGGCTTCGATCGCCCGTCCCGCGCCGTCGTCGGGAACGAGCGCGACCGAGGACTCCCAGGAGGGGACACCCGCCTCGGCCATGTCGTCTGCGGGGGCCTGCGCGACCACGGCGTGGACGTGGGCGGGGTCGTCGGACACGGCGACGGTGCGCGAGGGGTCGACCGGCGGCGGTTCCTCGGTCGCGTAGAGCGTGAACTCGCCACGCGAGCGCACCGCCTCCCCGGCGGCGGCCCGCACCGCCGTCCGCAGCAGGGCCGACTCCACGCCCAGCGCCTCGGCGGGCACGCCGCGGCAGGCACGCGTGAACCACGCCGGCCCCGCCACGACGGTGGCCCAGGGCAGGGCCAGCACCTCCGCCTCGGCCCCATCCGGCCGGACCACCTCGATGCGGCGCGGCTCGGCGCCCGCCGCCGGGGCGTCGCCGGGCAGCAGCGCGGTGTCGGGCAGGCCGAGCCGACGCGCCAGCCCGAGGGCCAGCACGCCGACGGCGGGGTGGTCGGGTCTCACCGGCCGAACAGGATCTTCGCCTCGTCGTAGCGCGAGACCGGCACCTTCTTGAGGCCCTTGAGGGCGGCGCTCATGGGGATGGAGATGATCTCCGTGCCGTTGGCCGCCACCATCTGTCCCCAGCGGCGCTGCGCGACGAGGTCGACGGCGCCCATGCCGAAGCGCGTGGAGAGCACGCGGTCCGTGGCGGTGGGGGCGCCGCCGCGCTGGATGTGGCCCAGGATGGTGCTGCGCGTCTCGATGCCCGTCATCTCCTCGATCTCGCGGGTCACCCACTCGCCGATGCCGCCCAGACGCGGCCGGCCGGACGCCTCGACGCCGGCCTCGGCCAGCGGGTCGTCGTGGCCCTCGGGGACGAAGCCCTCCGCCACCACGACCAGCGGGGAGCGACCGCGGTCGTGGACCTGCTGCACCCACTCGGCGACCTGGGACATCGGGGTGCGGACCTCGGGGATGAGGATCGCGTGGGCGCCGGCGGCCATGCCCGAGTGCAGGGCGATCCAGCCGACGTGGCGGCCCATGACCTCGGCGACCATGCAGCGGTGGTGGGACTCGCCCGTGGTGCGCAGCCGGTCCATGGCGTCCGTGGCGATCTGCACGGCCGTGTCGAAGCCGAACGTGTAGTCGGTGCCCTGCAGGTCGTTGTCGATCGTCTTGGGCACGCCCACGATCGGCAGCCCGTCCGCGGCCAGGCGGTTCGCGCCGGCCAGGGTGCCCTCGCCGCCGATGGCGATGACGGCGTCGATGTCCAGCTCGCGCAGGTTGCGGAGCATGTTCTCCGGGCCGCCGCCCTCCGCGTCGTAGGGGTGCGTGCGCGAGGTGCCGAGGATGGTGCCGCCGGTGCGGGCCAGGCCGCGCACGCGGGAGCGGGGCAGGTCCTCGACGTCCTTCTCGATCAGGCCGGACCATCCGTTGCGGATGCCCACCATCTCCATGTCGTACGACTTGATGCCGTGCAGGACGGCGGAGCGGATGACGGCGTTCAGGCCGGGGCAGTCGCCTCCGGAGGTGAGCATTCCGACGCGCATGGGGTCCTCTCGGGCGTTCTCGTGGGGGTCGGCACTACCCTAGGCGTGCCCGCCGCGTCGCGTCAGGGGACGGGCGACGGGCGGCGGGTCAGCCGAGGGCCACGAGGACGGCGACCTGGAGGGCCGTCGCACCCACGAGGATGCCGCTCGCCGGGCCGAGGGTGCCGGGACGACGGCCGCTGAGCAGAGTGCCCAGCATGACGGGGGCGATCACCGCGAGCGCGGCCACGAGCATCGGCACGGCCAGCAGCGTGGGGGTCGGACCGACGCCGAGCAGCAGGCTGATCCCGAGGGCGGCGAGCGCGGCGAGGACGGCCCCGACGTAGGTGGCGGCCTGCGCGATCGGCCCGAGGCGCGGCTTCGCGGCCGTGGCTGCGGACCCCGAGCCGGTCGGGGTGGTGGCCGCCCGCGGGGCCTCGTCGGCCAGACGCGCCGCGGCCCGCCGCTCGCGAGAGTGGACGGGCTCGCGCCACGCGCCGGTCGCGGGGTCGATCCATTCGGGGCGGAAGCCGTGCGGGTCGGCGACCTCGGCTGCCCGCTCGCCCGGGCCTCCGCCGACGTACCAGGCCGGGCGCGGCACGGCGTGGGTGGGCTGGTCGGCGTCGGGGGCCCGGCCCGGGGCCACGCGGGCCTGCGCCCGGCCGTCCCAACGGGTCACGAGCCACCAGACGAGCACGGCCAGCGCGCCCAGGCCCACGAGGGAGCCGGGGCCGCCCACGGCTGGGGCGATGAGGGTGAACCCGGCGCCGAGCAGCAGGTTGAGGGCGCCGATCGCCCCGATCACGCCGATGGCCACGGTGGCGTCCTGCCACTCCCCGCGGCGCAGGCGGCCGAACTGCACGCGTCCGTCGGCGTCGGGGAGGACGGCCCAGGCGGCCGCGTAGGCCAGCAGGCCCAGGCCCGCGGAGACCATGCACACGGCGACGAACACGCCGCGGGCGAGCAGCGGGTCGATGCGGTAGCGCTCGGCCACGCCGCCGAGCACCCCGCCGACCCACGAGGCCGGCGAGCGGCGCACGCCCCAGCCCAGGACGGCGCGGCGCAACCAGCCCGGCAGGGCGTCCAGTCCGTCGGGGCCGGTCTCGCCCGCAGTGGCTCCGTCGGGGGCGACGTGGGGGCCGGGGCCGGTGAACGGGTCGTGTGTGCTCGTCATGTCTCCATCCTCGTCCGCCCGCGGCCCCCGCCCATCCGGGAACTCCCGGAATCCTCCCCGGATGTGTCACCCCGTCCGACGCGGCAGGATGGGGGCATGCCCACCCCGTCCGCGCCCGCGCAGGCCCCACGTCCGCCGTTGATGCGGCACGGGGCCGACCGTCCGGTGTCCGGCGTCGCCGCGGGGCTCGCCCGGCATCTCGGGGTGCCCGTCGGCCGTGTCCGCGCGGCCCTGGCGCTGCTGAGCCTGATGGGCGGCGCGGGCCTGGCCCTGTACGTGTGGCTCTGGCTGCTCATGCCGGAGGAGGGCCCGGACGGCGCTCCCGCCGCCGACGCCCCCACCCTGCGTGGTCGCGCCCCCGAGGTGCTCGAGCGGGTGCGCGAGGGCGGCTGGCCGGTCCTGCTGGCCGCCGTGGTGCTCGGCGTGGGCGTGCTGACCGTCGCGGACGGCCTCGGCCTCGCCGTCGACTGGGCGCTCGTGGGCCCGGTGGCCGTCCTCGTGATCGGCCTCGGCCTGGCCTGGATGCAGCTCGACCTGGCGGGCGGGCCCCGGGCCGGGCGGAGCGGACGACTGGTCCGCCTCGTGCTCGGCACGGCCCTCGTGCTGCTGGCGGTGCTGGCCATCGTCCTGGGCGCCGTGAGCTCGGGCGAGCTGTGGCGGGCCCTGCTGGCCGCCGTCGCGATGCTCGCCGGCGCGGCGCTGGTGGCCATGCCCTACGTCCTGGCCTGGCTGCGCCGACGCGACGCGGAGCGGACCGCGTTCGCGGTGCAGGTCCAGCGCGCCGAGATCGCGGCGCACCTGCACGACTCGGTGCTGCAGTCCCTCGCCCTCATCCAGCGGCGCGCCCAGGACGCAGACGCGGTGGCCCGGGTGGCCCGCGCCCAGGAGCGTGAGCTGCGTCAGTTCCTCGCCCTGGACTCCCGTGGCGGCCCGCGCTCCCTGGCGGAGGCGCTCGAAGAGCACGCCGCCGCCGTCGAGGACGCACACGGGTCCCGGGTGGAGGTCGTGGCCGTGGGGCGGGCCGCGGGGGCGTGGCTCGAGCCGCTCGCGGCCGCGGCGCGCGAGGCCATGCAGAACGCGGCCCGGCACGCCGGCGACGCGCAGGTCTTCGCGGAGGCCGGTGAGGACGACCGCGGCCGCACCGTCGCGGAGGTGTTCGTCCGGGACCGCGGCCCCGGCTTCGACCTGCCCACGGTCCCGGCCGACCGGCTCGGCGTGCGGGAGTCGATCCTCGGCCGCATGGAGCGTGCCGGCGGGGCCGCCCGCATCCGGTCCGGCCCGGGCGGCACCGAGGTCCACCTGACGCTGACCGAGCCCGAGGGAGCGCGAGCGCTCACCGGACAGGAGCACCCATGACCGACCCCGCCCCGCGCACGGCCGTCATCGTGGACGACCACGCGATCTTCCGCTCCGGCCTGCGCGCCGACCTGGACCCGGACCGACTGGCCATCGTCGGCGAGGCCGGGGACGTGGACGAGGCCGTCCGCACCGTGCTGGACCTGGCGCCGGATGTGGTGCTGCTGGACGTGCACCTGCCCGGCGGGGCCGGCGGCGGGGGAGCGGAGGTGGCCGAGCGCGTCCTCGCGCGCCGACCCGCGCAGCGGTTCCTGGCCCTGTCCGTCTCGGATGCGGCCGAGGACGTCGTCGCCGTGATCCGTGCGGGGGCCCGCGGCTACATCACCAAGACGGCCTCCGGCGCGGAGGTGGCGGACGCGGCGGTCCGCGTGGCCGACGGCGACGCGGTGTTCTCGCCCCGGCTGGCCGGGTTCGTCCTCGACGCCTTCCGCGGCACGGCGCCCGCGCCCCCGCTCGTCCCCGCCGCGGCGGCGAGCGGGGCTGCGGCCCCCGACGAGGACCTCGACCGGCTCTCGGCACGGGAGCGGGAGGTCATGCGGCTGATTGCCCGCGGCTACACCTACCGGGAGGCCGGGGCGGAGCTGTTCATCTCGGACCGCACGGTCGAGACCCACGTGTCCTCCGTGCTGCGCAAGCTCCAGCTCTCCAACCGCCACGAGCTGACCCGCTGGGCCGCGCGCCGCGGATACGCCTGAGCCCCGCGGCACGCGGCGTCGCGGGGCTCAGGGGCGGGGTGTGCGGCTCAGGCGCTGAGCAGGGCGCGGATGCGCTCGACGCCCTCGGCGAGGTCCGCATCGCCCAGCGCGTAGGACAGTCGCAGGTAGCCGGACGGGCCGAACGCCTCGCCGGGGACCACGGCGACCTCCGCCTCGTCGAGGATGAAGGCGGCCAGCTCGGCCGACGTCGTGGGGGTGACGCCGCCGCGGTAGGTCTTCCCGAGCGCCTCCCGCACGTCCACGTACGCGTAGAACGCACCCTGCGGGGTGGGACAGTGGAAGCCCGGCACGGCGTCCATGGCTTCGACCATGGCCCGGCGCCGGCGGTCGAACGCCGTCTTCATCTCCGCCACGGCGTCCAACGGGCCGGCGATGGCGGCCAGCGCGGCCCGCTGCGACACGTTGGCCACGTTCGAGGTGGCGTGGGACTGCAGGTTCGTGGCGGCCTTGACCACGTCCAGCGGGCCGGCCATCCACCCGACGCGCCAGCCCGTCATGGCGTAGGTCTTGGCGACGCCGTTGAGGATCACGGACTGCTCCGCCAGCTCGGGCACGGCGCGGACGATCGAGGTGAACGGCATGCCGTCGTAGGTCAGGTGCTCGTAGATCTCGTCGGTGACCACCCACAGCCCCCGCTCCCGTGCCCACCGGCCGATCGCCGCCGTCTCCTCGGGGGAGTACACGGCGCCGGTGGGGTTGGAGGGGGAGACGAACAGGAGCACCTTGGTGCGGTCCGTGACGGCCTCGTCGAGCTGGTCCACGGTGACCTTGTAGCCCTGCTCGGGGCCGGCGAACACCTCGACCGGCACGCCGCCGGCCAGGCGGATCGCCTCCGGGTAGGTGGTCCAGTAGGGGGCGGGGACGAGCACCTCGTCCTGCGGGTCCAGCAGGGCGGCGAAGGCGTTGTACACGGCCTGCTTCCCGCCGTTGGTCACGAGCACCTGGGCGGCCTCGAGGGACACGCCGGAGTCGCGCAGCGTCTTGGCCGCGATCGCCTCGCGCAGCTCGGGCAGGCCGGCGGCGGGGGAGTAGCGGTGGTTCTTCGGGTCCCGGGCCGCGGCGACGGCGGCCTCCACGATGTAGTCCGGGGTGGGGAAGTCGGGCTCGCCGGCGCCGAAGCCGATCACCGGGCGCCCGGCGGCCTTGAGCTCCTTGGCGCGGGCGTCGACGGCGAGGGTGGCGGAGGGCGCGATGGCGGACAGACGGGCGGAGACGCGGCGGGCGGGCGCGGCCATGAGGACCTTCTTCGAGCTCGACGGGGAGGGCGGGGCGGAGCGGGGCTCCGTCCTGCCAGGGTACTGACTGCCCGGGGCCCGTTCGACTCCCGCCGCCCGATGGCGTATCCTGGATCTCCGGTACCGCGTTCGCGGTCGATCCCGCGAGGGTTCGGTCGGCTCCGTCGGTTCGAAGGGTAGTGGCGCAATTGGTAGCGCAGCGGTCTCCAAAACCGCAGGTTGCAGGTTCGAGTCCTGTCTGCCCTGCTCGATGCCGGGCCTCGTGCTCGGCATCGGACGTGTAGAAAGCGATTCGGCGATCCGACGAGTGAGGCCACGTGACTGAGATGGCGGCGAACGGCGGGGGGCCCGCCCCCACGCCGAGCAGGCAGCGTCGCGGGCTGTTCGCGCGGATCGCGCTGTTCCTGCGCCAGGTGGTGGACGAGCTCCGCAAGGTCGTCACCCCCACGAGCGAGGAGCTGCTGCGCACGACCGGAGTGGTGCTCGCCTTCGTGGCGTTCATGATCCTGCTGGTCATGGGGCTGGACTGGGTGTTCGGCACCGTGGCGGGTCTCCTGTTCGGCGCCGGCGGCCTCTGAGCCCGGCGCGGACGGTCCCGACGTCGCAGGACGCGTCCCCCGCACGCCCGTGAGGGCCCTCCCCGACGGCAGGGCCCCCCGTCCGTCAGCAGAAAGCAGGAACCGTGTCCGAGCAGGAACTGGATCGTCAGCCCGCCGAGGAGTCCGTCCCGATGTCGGAGGACGCCGTGGCCGAGGAGACCGCCGAGACCGCGCAGGACGCCGGCACGCCCGTCGAGGACGCCCTGGACGAGGTCGCCGGCAGCGGTGACGAGACCGCCGAGGCCACCGTGCAGGAGGCCGACCTGGCCGTCGCCGAGGGCGAGGACGCACCGACCCCCGTCGAGGAGCAGTCCGACGACGAGCCCGCCGTGGACCCCGCCGAGGAGCTGCGCACCCGCCTGCGCCGCCAGCCCGGCGACTGGTACGTCGTCCACACCTACGCCGGCTACGAGAAGCGCGTGAAGACGAACCTCGAGGCCCGCATCCTGACCCAGGACATGGAGGACTCGATCTACGAGATCGAGGTCCCCATGGAGGAGGTCGTGGAGATCAAGAACACCACGCGCAAGATCGTCTCGCGCGTGCGCATCCCGGGCTACGTGCTCGTCCGCATGGACCTCGACGACGCCTCGTGGGGCGTCGTACGGCACACCCCGGGCGTCACGGGCTTCGTGGGCAACGACGCCCACCACCCGCAGCCGCTCAGCCTGGACGAGGTGTACGACATGCTCGCCCCGTCCGTGATCCAGGAGGCCGCCCGCGCCGCCGAGAAGGCCGGCCTGGCCGTCCCCGCCGCGGCCGAGTCCGGCGCGCCCGCCGCCCCCGCGATCCACGTGGACTTCGAGGTCGGCGAGTCGGTCACCGTCAACGACGGCCCGTTCGAGACCCTCCCGGCCACGATCTCCGAGATCAAGCCGGAGGCCCAGCAGCTCGTGGTGCTCGTCTCAATCTTCGAGCGCGAGACCCCCGTGACGCTGTCCTTCAACCAGGTGACCAAGGCCATCTGAGGACACCCGACGCTTCCGCACCGGGCCGGCCGCCTGCCGGCCCGGACGCGGCACCGGCCGCCGCGCCACGGCGGCCACCGCCCCCGGTGCGCTCCTGCGCCGAGGGTCCCCCAGTGAGAGAAGGATCCACTCATGGCTCCCAAGAAGAAGGTCACCGGTCTGATCAAGCTTCAGATCCAGGCCGGCGCCGCCAACCCGGCCCCGCCCATCGGCCCCGCCCTGGGCCAGCACGGCGTGAACATCATGGAGTTCTGCAAGGCGTACAACGCCGCCACCGAGTCGCAGCGCGGCAACGTGGTCCCGGTCGAGATCACCGTGTACGAGGACCGCTCGTTCACCTTCGTGACCAAGACCCCGCCGGCCGCCGAGCTCATCAAGAAGGCCGCCGGCGTCGCCAAGGGCTCCGCCACCCCGCACACGGCCAAGGTCGGCACGCTGACCCAGGCCCAGTGCGAGGAGATCGCCCAGACCAAGATGGAGGACCTGAACGCCAACGACGTCCAGGCCGCCGCCAAGATCATCGCGGGCACCGCCCGCTCGATGGGCATCACCGTCGAGGGCTGACGCCCACCCCCACCCCCTTCCAGTGGCAGGGCCGAGCGCGGCCCGCAGACCACGACTGCACAAGGAGAAGAACGCAGATGGCACAGCGCAGCAAGGCATACAAGGCGGCCAAGGCCGCGATCGGCGAGGATCTGTACTCGCCGGTGGAGGCGATCCGCCTCGCCAAGGAGACCAACCCCTCCAAGACCGACGCCACCGTGGAGGTGGCCCTCCGCCTCTCGGTCGACCCCCGCAAGGCCGACCAGATGGTCCGCGGCTCCGTGAGCCTGCCCCACGGCACCGGCAAGACCGCCCGCGTCGTCGTGTTCGCCACCGGTGACCGCGCCGAGGCCGCCCGCGCCGCCGGCGCGGACGTCGTGGGCGACGACGACCTGATCGCCCGGATCTCCGAGGGCTGGGTGGACTTCGACGCCGCCGTGGCCTCCCCGGAGCTCATGGGCAAGGTCGGCCGTCTGGGCAAGGTGCTCGGCCCCCGCAACCTGATGCCGAACCCCAAGACCGGCACCGTGACCCCGGACGTGGCCAAGGCCGTGGCCGACATCAAGGGCGGCAAGATCGACTTCCGCGTCGACAAGCACTCCAACCTGCACTTCATCATCGGCAAGACCTCCTTCGAGGCCAAGGCCCTGGTGGAGAACTACGCCGCAGCCCTCGAGGAGGTCCTGCGTCTGAAGCCGTCCTCCTCCAAGGGCCGCTACATCTCCAAGGCCACCGTGGCCACCACCTTCGGCCCGGGCGTGCCCATGGACCCGAACGTGACCTCGGTGGACTCCTCCGAGCTCTGAGCCACGCGGCCCCGGTGATCGGGGCCCACGACGTCGGCCGGTCGTCCCCGCAGCGGGGACGACCGGCCGGCGTCGTCCCGGGTCGATTTTGCGGGCCCGCCCCGGACGTGTACGCTGGTGCCTACCGAAGACCGCCGGTCGTGGTGCCCTGCCTCCGGGCAGAGCCCACCGAAGGATCTCCCTGACGGAGACGGCCCGCGCAGGTGAACGTGAGCCACGCTCGCATCCGCACGTCGACCCTCCGGGTCCGGCCGCGTCGATGCTCCTGCTGCGCCCCGTGCATCTGCACGGGGCGCTTTCTCGTCTCGGGGTGGCGGTTCCCACGCATCATCGAGAGGAGTGCCATGGCGACGTCCGCGAAGGAGTCGGCGGTGGCTGAGCTCACGGACCTGTTCCGTGAGTCCAGCGCCGCTGTTCTGACGGAATACCGTGGCCTGACGGTGACGGAGCTCAAGCAGCTGCGCGACTCCATCCGTCAGGACGCGACCTACGCCGTGGCGAAGAACACGCTGGCCGAGATCGCGGCCAAGGACGCCGGTCTGGAGGGCCTCGAGGCTCACCTGTCCGGTCCCACCGCGATCGCGTTCGTGACCGGGGACCCGGTCAACGTCGCGAAGGCCCTGCGTGACTTTGCCAAGGATCACGAGAAGCTCGTGCTCAAGGGCGGCTACATGGATGGCCAGCCCCTGGACGAGGCCGGCATCAAGAAGCTCGCGGACCTCGAGTCCCGCGAGGTGCTGCTGGCCAAGTTCGCCGGCGCGATGAAGGGCAGCATGTCCAAGGCTGCCGCCCTGTTCCAGGCGCCGCTGTCCAAGACCGTCCGCACGGTCGAGGCGCTGCGCGCCGCGCAGGGCGAGGCTGCCTGAGCAGTCCGCCCCGGGCTGCACGGCCCACCACTTCACACGTAGTCAAGACGTACCCGTAAAGGAGCCATCATGGCCAAGCTGACCACCGAAGAGCTGCTCGCCGCGTTCGAGGAGCTGACCCTCATCGAGCTGTCCGAGTTCATCAAGGCGTTCGAGGAGAAGTTCGACGTCACCGCCGCCGCCCCCGTGGCCGTGGCCGCCGCCGGCGGTGCCGCCGGCGGTGCCGAGGCCGCCGCCGCCGAGGAGAAGGACGAGTTCGACGTCGTCCTCGAGGCCGCCGGCGACAAGAAGATCGGCGTCATCAAGGAGGTGCGCGCCCTCACCTCCCTCGGCCTGAAGGAGGCCAAGGACCTGGTGGACGGCGCTCCCAAGCCCATCCTCGAGGGCGTCAACAAGGAGACCGCCGAGAAGGCCAAGGAGCAGCTCGAGGGCGCCGGCGCCACCGTCACCCTCAAGTGATGATCGCGGCCTGAGCCGCATCACGCCTCCTCACGAGGCCCCCGGACCCGCGCTGCGGACCGGGGGCCTCGTGGCGTCCCGGGTCACGCACCCCCGGCTGGACAGGGGCGACGGGCGCGGATAGGATGGATCTTTGCATCTCCCCTGTTCCGTGCCGCCCGCAGGACCTCGCGTCCCGCCGTGGCCCGCACGGTTCCGCACGGCCTTCATATAGCGGTGGGCCGGCGCCGCCGTCTCGCGGCAGGGGAGCGAACGGAACCCAGAAGGCCTGTGGAAGGATCCTACGTGGTCGCCTCGAGCACCTCCAACGAAACCGCTACCGTCTCCCCGCGATCCGGCGCCTCCGCCGGACGCGTCTCCTTCGCCAAGATCTCCGAGCCGCTGGACGTGCCGGACCTGCTGGCGCTGCAGACCGAGTCGTTCGACCGCCTGATCGGCAATGAGCGGTGGGCCGCGCGCGTGGACGCCGCCCTGGCCGCCGACGACCACTCCGTGCCCGTCACCTCGGGACTGACGGACATCTTCGAGGAGATCTCCCCGATCGAGGACTTCCAGGGCACCATGTCCCTGTCCTTCGCCGAGCCCGAGTTCGCCGACGCGAAGATGACGGAGGAGGAGTGCAAGGATCGCGACGCGACCTTCTCCGCCCCGCTGTACGTCAAGGCCGAGTTCATGAACAACACGACCGGCGAGATCAAGCAGCAGACCGTCTTCATGGGCGACTTCCCGCTGATGACCCGCAACGGCACGTTCATCATCAACGGCACCGAGCGCGTCGTCGTCTCCCAGCTGGTCCGCTCCCCGGGCGCCTACTTCGAGCGCACCCCGGACAAGACCTCGGACAAGGAGATCTTCTCCGCGAAGATCATCCCCTCGCGCGGCGCCTGGTTCGAGCTCGAGGTGGACAAGCGTGACCAGGTCGGCGTCCGCCTCGACCGCAAGCGCAAGCAGCCCGTGACGGTGCTGCTCAAGGCCATGGGCTGGACCGAGTCCCGCATCCTGGAGGAGTTCGGCCACTACGACTCCATCCGCGCCACCCTCGAGAAGGACGGCACCGCGGACCAGGACGAGGCCCTGCTCGACATCTACCGCAAGCTGCGCCCGGGCGAGCCGGCCGCCGTCGACGCCGCGCAGACGCTGCTGAACAACCTGTACTTCACCCCGAAGCGCTACGACCTCGCCAAGGTGGGCCGCTACAAGCTCAACCGCAAGCTCGGCGTGGACGTGCACCTCGGCGACCCCAACGCGTCTGTGCTCACCGAGGACGACATCGTCCAGATGGTGCACTTCATCGCCGCGCTGCACGCCGGCGAGACCGTCATCAAGGGCACGCGCGACGGCGAGCCGGTGGATGTGCGCGTGGAGATCGACGACATCGACCACTTCGGCAACCGTCGCATCCGTGCGGTGGGCGAGCTGATCGAGAACCAGATCCGCACCGGCCTGTCCCGCATGGAGCGCGTCGTGCGCGAGCGCATGACCACCCAGGACGTCGAGGCGATCACCCCGCAGACCCTGATCAACATCCGCCCCGTGGTGGCGGCGATCAAGGAGTTCTTCGGCACCTCGCAGCTGTCCCAGTTCATGGACCAGAACAACCCGCTGGCCGGCCTGACGCACAAGCGTCGCCTGTCCGCGCTCGGCCCGGGCGGCCTGTCCCGCGACCGTGCCGGCATGGAGGTCCGTGACGTCCACCCGTCGCACTACGGCCGCATGTGCCCCATCGAGACCCCGGAAGGCCCGAACATCGGCCTCATCGGGTCGCTGGCGACCTTCGGCCGGATCAACTCCTTCGGCTTCATCGAGACCCCGTACCGCCGCGTGGTCGACGGCCGGGTCACGGACACCGTGGACTACCTGACCGCCGACGACGAGCTGGCCTTCCAGATCGCCCAGGCGAACGCCCCGGTGGATGAGGACGGCCGGTTCGAGGAGGAGTTCGTGCTCTGCCGCCAGCGCGGCGGCGACGGCGAGCCCGTGCTCTCGACCGTGGACGAGATCGACTACATGGACGTGTCCCCGCGCCAGATGGTGTCGGCGGCCACCGCCCTGATCCCGTTCCTCGAGCACGACGACGCCAACCGCGCGCTCATGGGCGCGAACATGCAGCGTCAGGCCGTGCCGCTGCTCCGCTCCGAGGCCCCCTACGTGGGCACCGGCATGGAGAAGTACGTGGCCGTGGACGCGGGCGACTCCGTGACGGCCACCCAGGGCGGCGTCGTGACCGAGGTGGCCGCGGACCTGGTGACCGTCATGAACGACGACGGCACCACCACGCACTACCCGATCATGAAGTTCGCCCGCTCGAACCAGGGCAACGCCTACAACCAGCGGGTGCGCGTCTCCGAGGGCGAGCGGGTGGAGCCGCTGAGCATCATCGCCGACGGTCCCGCCACGGACAACGGCGAGCTCGCGCTCGGCAAGAACCTCCTCGTCGCGTTCATGCCCTGGGAGGGCCTGAACTACGAGGACGCGATCATCCTGTCCCAGCGCATGGTCTCGGAGGACGTCCTCACCTCGATCCACATCGAGGAGCACGAGGTCGACGCCCGCGACACCAAGCTGGGCGCCGAGGAGATCACGCGCGACATCCCCAACGTGTCCGAGGAGGTGCTCTCGCAGCTCGACGAGCGCGGCATCATCCACATCGGCGCCGAGGTGGAGGCCGGCGACATCCTGGTCGGCCGCGTGACCCCGAAGGGCGAGACCGAGCTGACCCCGGAGGAGCGCCTGCTGCGCGCGATCTTCGGCGAGAAGTCCCGCGAGGTCCGCGACACGTCCCTGAAGGTGCCGCACGGCGAGTCCGGCACCGTCATCGGCGTGCGCATCTTCGACCGCGACGAGGACGACGACCTGCCCCCGGGCGTGAACCAGCTGGTGCGCGTCTACGTGGCGCAGAAGCGCAAGATCACCGACGGCGACAAGATGGCCGGCCGCCACGGCAACAAGGGCGTCATCTCGAAGATCCTGCCGCTCGAGGACATGCCGTTCCTGGCGGACGGCACCCCGGTGGACATCGTGCTGAACCCGCTCGGCGTCCCCGGCCGCATGAACCTCGGCCAGGTCATGGAGCTGCACCTGGGCTGGGCCGCCTCGCGCGGCTGGGACATCCAGGGCGAGCCGGAGTGGATCAAGGACCTGCCGAACTTCCCGCGGCAGTCCGGTCCGGTCAACGTGGCCACCCCGGTGTTCGACGGCGCCGAGGCGTACGAGATCACGGGCCTGCTCGGCCACGTGAACGTGACCCGCGACGGCGACCGTCTCATGAGCGACAGCGGCAAGGCGCAGCTGTTCGACGGCCGCACCGGCGAGCCGTTCCCGGACCCGGTGTCCGTGGGCTACATGTACATGCTCAAGCTGCACCACCTGGTGGACGACAAGATCCACGCCCGTTCCACGGGCCCGTACTCGATGATCACGCAGCAGCCGCTGGGCGGTAAGGCCCAGTTCGGCGGCCAGCGCTTCGGCGAGATGGAGGTGTGGGCGCTCGAGGCGTACGGCGCGGCGTTCACCCTCCAGGAGCTGCTGACCATCAAGTCCGACGACATCCACGGCCGCGTGAAGGTCTACGAGGCCATCGTCAAGGGCGAGAACATCCCGGAGCCGGGTGTTCCCGAGTCCTTCAAGGTGCTCATCAAGGAGATGCAGTCCCTCTGCCTGAACGTGGAGGTCCTCTCCGCCGACGGCCAGGCCATCGAGATGCGCGACGCGGAGGACGAGGTCTACCGCGCCGCCGAGGAGCTGGGCATCGACCTCTCCCACGCCGAGCCCAGCTCGGTGGAGGAAGTCTGAGCCGGGCCCGATCCCGCATCCACAAGACGTCACCTGAGAACCACTGAACCAAGGGAGTTCACCGGAGCATGAGCGTGAACAGCATGTCCACTGACAACTCTTTCGGCCTGATGCGCATCGGCCTGGCCACGGCGGAGGACATCCGCCGCTGGTCCTACGGCGAGGTCAAGAAGCCGGAGACCATCAACTACCGCACCCTGAAGCCGGAGAAGGACGGACTCTTCTGCGAGAAGATCTTCGGCCCCACCCGTGACTGGGAGTGCGCGTGCGGCAAGTACAAGCGCGTGCGCTTCAAGGGCATCATCTGCGAGCGCTGCGGCGTCGAGGTGACCCGCTCGAAGGTGCGCCGCGACCGCATGGGCCACATCGAGCTGGCTGCGCCGGTCACCCACATCTGGTACTTCAAGGGCGTGCCCTCGCGCCTGGGCTACCTGCTGGACCTGGCGCCGAAGGACCTCGAGAAGGTCATCTACTTCGCGGCGTACATGATCACCTCGGTGGACGAGGAGGCCCGGCACCGCGACCTGGCCAACCTCCAGGCCGAGTACGACCAGGAGACCCGTGTCCTGGCCGACCAGCGTGACTCCGACATCGCCGCGGTGGCCGCCGACCTCGAGAAGGATCTGGCCAAGCTGGAGTCCGAGGGCGCCAAGGCCGCCGAGAAGAAGAAGGCCCGCGACGCCGCGGACAAGACCATGGCGCAGATCCGCAAGCGCGCGGACGCGGACCTGGACCGCAAGGAGCAGGTCTGGGACCGCTTCAAGAACCTCAAGGTCGCCGACCTCGAGGGCGACGAGGGTCTGTACCGCGCCATGCGGGACAAGTACGGCCAGTACTTCGAGGGCTCGATGGGCGCGGAGGCGATCCAGCGTCGCCTGCAGACCTTCGACCTCGAGGCCGAGTCCGAGATGCTGCGTGAGACCATCAAGACGGGCAAGGGCCAGCGCAAGACCCGCGCCCTGAAGCGCCTGAAGGTCGTCAACGCGTTCCTGACCACGGACAACTCGCCCGAGGGCATGGTCCTGGACGCCGTCCCGGTGATCCCGCCGGAGCTGCGTCCGATGGTGCAGCTGGACGGCGGCCGCTTCGCGACCTCCGACCTCAACGACCTGTACCGTCGCGTGATCAACCGCAACAACCGCCTGAAGCGGCTGCTCGACCTCGGCGCGCCCGAGATCATCGTCAACAACGAGAAGCGCATGCTGCAGGAGGCCGTGGACTCGCTGTTCGACAACGGCCGCCGCGGCCGGCCGGTGACCGGCCCGGGCAACCGCCCGCTCAAGTCACTCTCCGACATGCTCAAGGGCAAGCAGGGCCGGTTCCGTCAGAACCTGCTCGGCAAGCGCGTGGACTACTCGGGCCGCTCGGTCATCGTGGTGGGTCCCCAGCTCAAGCTGCACCAGTGCGGCCTGCCGAAGCAGATGGCGCTGGAGCTGTTCAAGCCGTTCGTGATGAAGCGTCTCGTGGACCTGAACCACGCGCAGAACATCAAGTCCGCCAAGCGCATGGTGGAGCGCTTCCGTCCGCAGGTCTGGGACGTGCTCGAGGAGGTCATCACCGAGCACCCGGTCCTGCTGAACCGCGCCCCCACCCTGCACCGTCTGGGCATCCAGGCCTTCGAGCCGCAGCTCGTGGAAGGCAAGGCCCTGCAGCTGCACCCGCTGGTCTGCTCCGCGTTCAACGCGGACTTCGACGGCGACCAGATGGCGGTCCACCTGCCCCTGTCGCCGGAGGCCCAGGCCGAGGCGCGCCTGCTCATGCTCTCGAGCCACAACATCCTGAAGCCCTCGGACGGCCGTGCGGTCGCCGTGCCGGCCCAGGACATGATCATCGGACTGAACCACCTCACCACGGTGCGTCCGGACGAGGTCGGCGCGGGCAACCTGTACGCGACCGTCGGCGAGGCCATCATGGCGTTCGACGGCGGCGACCTGCACCTGAACGCGCCCGCGCGGATCGGCGTCGAGGGCTTCGTGCCGTCGGCGGACGTGCCGGCCCCCGAGGGCTGGTCCGAGGGCGAGATCGCCCTCATCGAGACCACCCTGGGCAAGGTGCTGTTCAACGAGCTGCTGCCGGACGACTACCCGTGGCTGGACAAGCAGGCGACCAAGGGCACCCTCGGTCAGCTGGTCAACGACCTGGCCGAGCGCTACCCGATGGTCGTCACCGCGCAGACGCTGGACAACCTCAAGGACGCCGGCTTCCACTGGGGCACCTGGTCGGGTGTGACCGTGGCGATCTCGGACATCACCTCCGACTTCGACAAGGCCGCCATCATGGAGGGCTACGAGGAGCAGGCCCAGCGCGTGCAGCAGCAGTACGACAAGGGCCTGATCGCGGACGACGAGCGTCGCTCCGAGCTGATCGACATCTGGAACAAGGCCACCGACGAGGTCGCCGCGGCCATGAAGGACGGCCTGCCGGAGCTCAACACCATCAACCGCATGGTGTCCTCCGGTGCGCGAGGCAACTGGCTCCAGGTGCGCCAGATCGCGGGCATCCGCGGCCTCGTGGCCAACCCGAAGGGTGAGATCATCCCGCGTCCGATCAAGTCCTCGTACCGCGAGGGCCTGTCCGTGCTCGAGTACTTCTCCGCCACCCACGGCGCCCGCAAGGGCCTCGCGGACACCGCGCTGAAGACCGCGAACTCGGGCTACCTGACCCGTCGTCTCGTCGATGTGTCCCAGGACGTCATCGTCCGCGAGGACGACTGCGGCACCGAGCGCGGCCTGTCCGTCACGATCGCCGCCCCGAACGCCGACGGCGAGCTGGTGGCCCACGAGCAGGTCGAGAACTCGGCCTTCGCCCGCACGCTGGCCCAGGACGTCACGGGCGAGGACGGCACGGTGCTGGCCTCGGCCGGTGCGGACGTGGGCGACGTGCTGATCGGCGAGCTGGTGGCCGCCGGCGTCACGGAGATCAAGGTCCGCTCGGTCCTGACCTGCGAGTCCGCCGTGGGCACCTGCGCGAAGTGCTACGGCCGCTCCATGGCCACCGGCCAGCTGGTGGACATCGGCGAGGCCGTCGGCATCATCGCGGCCCAGTCGATCGGTGAGCCGGGCACCCAGCTCACCATGCGCACGTTCCACACCGGCGGTGTGGCCTCGGCCGACGACATCACGCAGGGTCTGCCCCGCATCCAGGAGCTCTTCGAGGCCCGCACCCCGAAGGGCGTGGCCCCGATCTCCGAGGTCGCCGGCCGCGTGACCATCGAGGACACCGAGGCGTCCGTGCGCCTGCTGCTCACGCCGGACGACGGCTCCGAGGAGATCGCCTACCCGGTGCTGCGCCGTGCGCGCATCCTCGTGGCCGACGGCGAGCACGTGCCGGTGGGCACGCAGCTCGTGGCCGGCGCCGTGGACCCGAAGCAGGTCCTGCGCGTGCTCGGCCCGCGGGCCGCGCAGCGGTTCCTCGTGGACGAGGTGCAGAACGTGTACCAGTCCCAGGGCGTGGGCATCCACGACAAGCACGTGGAGGTCATCGTCCGGCAGATGCTGCGTCGCATCACCGTCATCGAGTCCGGTGACACCGACCTGCTGCCGGGCGAGCTCACGGACCGGGCGCGCTTCGTGGCCGCCAACCGCGCCGCCGTCGCTGAGGGCCGCCAGCCGGCCTCCGGCCGCGACGAGCTGATGGGCATCACGAAGGCCTCGCTGGCCACGGACTCGTGGCTGTCGGCCGCGTCCTTCCAGGAGACGACCCGCGTCCTGACGCAGGCGGCCATGGAGGGCAAGTCCGACCCGCTGCTGGGCCTGAAGGAGAACGTGATCATCGGCAAGCTGATCCCGGCCGGCACGGGCCTGGACCGCTACACGAAGACCGTCGTGGAGCCGACGGAGGAGGCGAAGGCCAACCTGTTCGCCTCGCCGGCCGGCTTCGCGGACTTCGACTACCCGGGTCTGGACCAGTCGCTCGGCGAGAACGACTTCCACGCCGTCTCGTTGGACGACTACGACCGCGGGGGCGACTTCCGCGCCTGATCCCCGTCCCCCAGGGGGCCCGCCGCTCCGCCGCTCACGCGGGGGAGCGGCGGGCCCCTTGGCGTGCGGGGCCGGCTCGTCGACGGCGCCGGGGCGTGCTATGCTGTCAAGGATTGTTTTTCGTGTGGCAAATTGGACGCTGTCCGGGTCGCGGGGTCATTGCGCGGCAGATGCCACACTTTTGCACGCCTGCGGACGTCTGCTCGTTGCGAGCCCCCACAGGGAGAGGCAGAGCAGAGGAACGAGCAGCCGGCGCCCCGGGCGCCGGTCGATCACGTCAGCGATCACCGAAACACAGGAAGGCTGAAGAGTGCCTACGATTCAGCAGCTGGTCCGCAAGGGCCGCTCACCCAAGGTCGTCAATACGAAGGCCCCTGCCCTGCAGGGGAACCCCATGCGTCGTGGCGTGTGCACCCGTGTGTACACCACCACGCCCAAGAAGCCGAACTCGGCGCTGCGCAAGGTCGCCCGTGTGCGCCTGAACGGCGGCATCGAGGTCACGGCCTACATCCCCGGCGAGGGCCACAACCTGCAGGAGCATTCGATCGTGCTCGTCCGCGGCGGTCGTGTGAAGGACCTGCCCGGCGTGCGCTACAAGATCGTGCGCGGCGCCCTCGACACCCAGGGCGTGAAGAACCGCGGCCAGGCCCGCTCCCGCTACGGCGCCAAGAAGGAGAAGAAGTAATGCCTCGTAAGGGTCCTGCGCCGAAGCGCCCCCTCGTCGTCGATCCCGTCTACGGCTCCCCGCTGGTCACGCAGCTGATCAACAAGGTGCTCGTCGACGGCAAGAAGTCCACCGCCGAGCGCATCGTGTACGGCGCGCTCGAGGGCGCCCGTGCCAAGAACGGCGCCGATCCCGTGGCCACCCTCAAGAAGGCCATGGACAACATCAAGCCGGCCCTCGAGGTGCGCTCCCGCCGCGTCGGCGGCGCCACCTACCAGGTGCCCGTCGAGGTCAAGCCGGGCCGCTCCACGGCCCTGGCCCTGCGCTGGCTGGTCGGCTTCTCCAAGGCCCGCCGTGAGAAGACCATGACCGAGCGTCTGATGAACGAGATCCTGGACGCCTCGAACGGCCTGGGCGGCGCCGTGAAGCGTCGCGAGGACACCCACAAGATGGCCGAGGCCAACAAGGCCTTCGCCCACTACCGCTGGTGATCCGTGTGGCCCGGGGCGCGCGATCCGCGCCTCGGGCCGCAGGTGCGTCCTGTTCGGACGCGCCACCCACCGCATCCACCTCACGAGCCCCCCATTCCACCCGACCAAGGGAGACACCGTGGCACAGGACGTGCTGACCGACCTGCACAAGGTCCGCAACATCGGCATCATGGCCCACATCGATGCCGGCAAGACCACCACCACCGAGCGCATCCTGTTCTACACGGGTGTCAACCACAAGCTGGGCGAGACCCACGACGGCGGCGCGACGACGGACTGGATGGAGCAGGAGAAGGAGCGCGGCATCACCATCACCTCCGCCGCGGTGACCTGCTTCTGGAACGACCACCAGATCAACATCATCGACACCCCCGGCCACGTGGACTTCACGGTCGAGGTGGAGCGCTCGCTGCGCGTGCTCGACGGCGCCGTCGCCGTGTTCGACGGCAAGGAGGGCGTGGAGCCCCAGTCGGAGACCGTGTGGCGCCAGGCGGACAAGTACGACGTCCCCCGCATCTGCTTCGTCAACAAGATGGACAAGCTGGGCGCGGACTTCTACTTCACCGTCGACACCATCGTGAAGCGCCTCGGCGCGCGTCCGCTCGTGATGCAGCTGCCGATCGGCGCCGAGAACGACTTCGTGGGCGTCGTCGACCTGATCTCCATGAAGGCCTTCGTGTGGCCGGGCGACGCCAAGGGCGACGTCACCATGGGCGCCTCCTACGAGACCCGCGAGATCCCCGCCGAGCTCCAGGAGAAGGCCGAGGAGTACCGCAACCAGCTCGTCGAGGCCGTCGCCGAGAGCTCCGAGGAGCTCATGGAGAAGTACCTCGAGGGCGAGGAGCTCACCGTCGAGGAGATCCAGGCCGGCGTGCGCCAGCTGACCGTGAACGCCGAGGCCTACCCGGTGTTCTGCGGCTCCGCGTTCAAGAACCGTGGCGTGCAGCCGATGCTGGACGCCGTGGTCGCCTACCTGCCGAACCCGCTGGACGCCGGCGCCGTCAAGGGCCACGCCGTGAACGACGAGGAGCAGGTGCTGGAGCGCGAGGCGTCGAAGGAGGCCCCGTTCTCGGCCCTGGCCTTCAAGATCGCCACGCACCCCTTCTTCGGCACGCTGACCTTCATCCGCGTGTACTCCGGCCGCCTGGAGTCCGGCGCGCAGATCCTCAACGCCACCAAGGGCAAGAAGGAGCGCATCGGCAAGCTGTTCCAGATGCACGCCAACAAGGAGAACCCGGTGGACGAGGTGGTCGCCGGCCACATCTACGCCGTGATCGGCCTCAAGGACACCACCACGGGCGACACCCTGTGCGATTCCGCGAACCCGATCATCCTCGAGTCGATGACCTTCCCGGAGCCCGTGATCTCCGTGGCCATCGAGCCGAAGACCAAGGGTGACCAGGAGAAGCTCTCCACCGCCATCCAGAAGCTCGTCGCCGAGGACCCCACGTTCCGCGTGAACCTCAACGAGGAGACCGGTCAGACCGAGATCGGCGGCATGGGCGAGCTCCACCTGGACGTGTTCGTGGACCGCATGAAGCGCGAGTTCAAGGTCGAGGCCAACGTGGGCAAGCCCCAGGTCGCGTACCGCGAGACCATCAAGCGCAAGGTCGACAAGGTCGACTACACGCACAAGAAGCAGACCGGCGGCTCCGGCCAGTTCGCCAAGGTGCAGCTGTCCTTCGAGCCCCTGGACACCGCTGAGGGCGAGGTCTACGAGTTCGAGAACGCCGTCACCGGCGGTCGCGTGCCCCGCGAGTACATCCCCTCGGTGGACGCGGGCATCCAGGACGCCATGCAGTTCGGCGTGCTGGCCGGCTACCCGATGGTCGGCGTGAAGGCCACCCTGCTCGACGGTGCGTACCACGACGTCGACTCCTCGGAGATGGCGTTCAAGATCGCCGGCTCCCAGGCCTTCAAGGAGGGTGTCCGCAAGGCCAACCCGATCATCCTCGAGCCGCTGATGGCCGTGGAGGTCCGCACCCCCGAGGAGTTCATGGGCGACGTCATCGGCGACCTGAACTCCCGCCGCGGCCAGATCCAGTCCATGGAGGACGCGACCGGCGTGAAGGTGGTCAACGCCCTCGTGCCGCTCTCGGAGATGTTCGGCTACATCGGCGACCTGCGCTCCAAGACGCAGGGCCGCGCGGTGTACTCGATGACCTTCCACTCCTACGCCGAGGTCCCCAAGGCCGTGGCGGACGAGATCGTCCAGAAGTCCCAGGGCGAGTGACCGCAGGTCACACGCTCTGAACGACCTGCCCCGGGTCGGCCGCCGCAGCGGCGGCCGACCCGGGGCGACCGGACCGCCCTCCCCGGCGCGGCGGTCCGCGATCAGGACGGGTCAGGTCCGGTCCGCTTCCGGCGGTCCCGACGGCCTGGAACCGGACTGGCCCTCGTGAGGCCGGGATTTCCCCAACCCCGCACCATCCGAGTAGACTCAGTCAAGTTGTCAGCACGTCGCAGGCGGCTGAGCAGTCTTCTTGACGATGAACCAGTTCTTAGGAGGAACTAGTGGCAAAGGCAAAGTTCGAGCGGACGAAGCCGCACGTCAACATCGGCACCATCGGCCACGTTGACCACGGCAAGACCACGCTGACCGCCGCCATCTCGAAGGTCCTGTACGACAAGTACCCGGACCTGAATGAGGCCCGTGACTTCGCGACGATCGACTCCGCCCCCGAGGAGCGTCAGCGCGGCATCACCATCAACATCTCCCACGTGGAGTACCAGACCGAGAAGCGTCACTACGCCCACGTGGACGCCCCCGGTCACGCCGACTACATCAAGAACATGATCACCGGCGCCGCTCAGATGGACGGTGCGATCCTCGTGGTCGCCGCCACCGACGGCCCGATGGCCCAGACCCGTGAGCACGTGCTCCTGGCCCGCCAGGTCGGCGTGCCGGCCCTGCTCGTGGCCCTGAACAAGTCGGACATGGTCGAGGACGAGGAGCTCCTCGAGCTCGTCGAGATGGAGGTCCGCGAGCTGCTGTCCTCGCAGGAGTTCGACGGCGACGACGCCCCGGTCATCCGCACCTCCGGTCTGAAGGCCCTCGAGGGCGACCCCCAGTGGGTCAAGTCCGTCGAGGACCTCATGGATGCCGTGGACGAGTTCATCCCGGACCCGGTCCGCGACAAGGACAAGCCGTTCCTGATGCCGATCGAGGACGTCTTCACCATCACCGGCCGTGGCACCGTGGTGACCGGTCGCGCCGAGCGCGGCACCCTGAAGATCAACTCCGAGGTCGAGATCGTCGGCATCCGCGACGTGCAGAAGACCACCGTCACCGGCATCGAGATGTTCCACAAGCAGCTCGACGAGGCCTGGGCCGGCGAGAACTGCGGTCTGCTGCTGCGCGGTCTGAAGCGCGACGACGTCGAGCGCGGCCAGGTCGTGGTGGAGCCGGGTTCCATCACCCCGCACACCAACTTCGAGGCGAACGTCTACATCCTGTCCAAGGACGAGGGTGGGCGTCACAACCCGTTCTACTCGAACTACCGCCCGCAGTTCTACTTCCGCACCACCGACGTCACCGGCGTCATCACGCTGCCCGAGGGCACCGAGATGGTCATGCCCGGCGACACCACCGAGATGTCGGTCGAGCTCATCCAGCCGATCGCCATGGAGGAGGGCCTCGGCTTCGCCATCCGCGAGGGTGGCCGCACCGTGGGCTCCGGCCGCGTCACCAAGATCACCAAGTGATCTGACGCACCCCGTCTCGTGGCTCCATTGAGCCGCTGACGCGCGACGCCCCCGTCTCCGGGTCTCCCGGAGGTGGGGGCGTCGCCGTGTCCGACGACGGCGCGGCGGCGGCCGCTAGGCTGAGGACATGCCTGAACTGCTCATCTTCATCGTGGTGCTCGCCGTGGCCGCCGTGGCCGTGCGCTGGGCGCTGCGGACCTTCCGTCCCGAGATCGACCGCGCCCGGCGCATCCGGCGCGCGAACCGCGGTGGGGAGCTGGAGCGATGAGCCTGCCCAGCCCGCGCCGCCTGTTCGCCGTCACGGCGATGGCCGAGATGTTCACCTGGGCCGGCCTGCTGATCGCCATGGGCCTCAAGTACGGCGGAGTCACGGAGCGGGTGGTGCCGGTCGCCGGCGGCGTCCACGGTTTCGTGTTCCTCTGCTACCTCGTGGTGACGGTCGCCGTGTGGATCGACGGGCGATGGTCGGTGACCCGCGGGCTCCTCGGCCTCGGCTCGACGATCGTCCCGTTCATGACGGTCCCGTTCGAGCGGGCCCAGCGGCGGCGCGGCGAGCCGGCCCCGCGGTGGCAGGTCGTGGACCGTGCGCCGGGGGAGCGGAGGCCCCTCGAACGGCTCCTCGTCGTGGTGCTGCGTCATCCGGTGGTCAGCGCGCTGGTGGCGGTCGCCGTGGTCGCCGTCGTCTTCACGCTGCTGCTCAACGCCGGCCCGCCCACCGAGTGGGGCCGCTGAGCCCTGGTGACCGCCGGGCCCGGTCCGCCGATTGGCGGACCGGGCCCGGTTCTGTCTATACTGATTCGGTTGCTCAAGCGCCATTGCGCTGTCGTCGTGTGTCTCGCGGCGGCAGCTCGGCCCAGATGTGACGTCACCACTCCGATCCGCCGCAGGCGTGTGCCCTCCCAGGAATGCGACACGCCCGACCGCGTGGACCGGAGTCCGGCGGCGGCGAGGAACCCGGTCCGACCGGATTCGCCCCGCGCGGGTGGAGGACAAGAAGGCGGACCCGATCCGCCGCACAGGGACAGGAACAGCACACCCGACGAGAGAGGCGTGACGCCATGGCGGGACAGAAGATCCGCATCCGGCTGAAGTCGTACGACCACGAGGTCATCGACGTCTCGGCCCGCAAGATCGTTGACACGGTCACGCGCGCAGGCGCGACGGTGGTCGGCCCCGTGCCGCTGCCGACGGAGAAGAACGTGTACTGCGTTATCCGTTCTCCCCACAAGTACAAGGACAGCCGCGAGCATTTCGAGATGCGCACCCACAAGCGGCTCATCGACATCATCGACCCGACCCCGAAGGCCGTCGACTCGCTCATGCGACTGGACCTGCCCGCGGACGTCAACATCGAGATCAAGCTCTGAGAGGGAGGTGCTGAGAGACTATGACCAACACCCAGAACATCAAGGGCCTGCTGGGCACGAAGCTCGGCATGACCCAGGTCTGGGATGAGGACAACAAGCTCATCCCCGTGACCGTGGTCAAGGCAGACCCGAACGTCGTCACCCAGCTGCGCTCCGAGGAGACCGACGGCTACACCGCCGTGCAGATCGCCTACGGCCAGATCGATCCCCGCCGCGTGACCAAGCCCCTGGCCGGTCACTTCGAGAAGGCCGGCGTGACCCCGCGTCGCCACCTCGTCGAGCTGCGCACCGCCGACGCCGCCGAGTACGAGCTCGGCCAGGACGTGACCGTGGAGGTCTTCGAGGCCGGCCAGAAGGTCGACGTCGTGGGCACCACCAAGGGCAAGGGCTTCGCCGGCGCCATGAAGCGCCACGGCTTCGCCGGTGTGGGCGCCTCGCACGGTGCGCACAAGAACCACCGCAAGCCCGGCTCCGTGGGCGGCGCGTCCACCCCCGGCCGCGTGTTCAAGGGCCAGCGCATGCCCGGTCGCATGGGCGCCGTGCGCCAGACCACCATGAACCTGACCCTCCACGGCATCGACGTGGAGAACAACCTCCTGCTGATCAAGGGCGCGGTGCCCGGCTCCAAGGGCCAGGTCGTGCTCGTCCGCAGCGCCGTGAAGGGAGCCTGAGACCATGGCTGAGAACTCCGTGAAGACCATCCAGGTCGATCTGCCCGTCGAGCTCTTCGACGTGCAGTCCAACGTGCCGCTCATGCACCAGGTCGTCGTCGCCCAGCTCGCCGCCGCCCGCCAGGGCACGCACAAGACGAAGCGCCGCGGCGAGGTGTCCGGTGCCGGTCGCAAGCCGTTCAAGCAGAAGGGCACCGGCCGCGCCCGTCAGGGCTCCATCCGGGCCCCGCACATGACCGGCGGTGGCGTCGTCCACGGCCCCACCCCGCGCGACTACTCGCAGCGGACCCCCAAGAAGATGAAGGCCGCCGCCCTGCGCGGTGCCCTGTCGGACCGCGCCCGCAACGGCCGCGTCCACGTCATCGAGGCCCTCGTGTCCGGGACCACCCCGTCCACCAAGGCCGCCAAGGCGGGCCTCGCGTCCCTGAACACCGGCCGCAAGAACGTGCTGCTGGTGATCGACCGGGCCGACGACGTCGCCGCCCTGTCCGCCCGCAACCTGCCTGCGGTCCACACCCTGTACGCCGACCAGCTGAACACCTACGACGTGCTCGTCTCCGACGACGTCGTGTTCACCCAGGCGGCCTACGAGGCGTACGTGGCCCAGGCTTCCGGCGCCAAGAAGGAGGATGCCCAGTGAGCGGCTCCATCAACAAGGATCCCCGCGACGTGATCATCGCTCCCGTCGTGTCGGAGAAGAGCTACGGTCTGATCGACGAGGGCAAGTACACCTTCCTGGTCGACCCCCGCTCCAACAAGTCCGAGATCAAGCAGGCGGTGGAGCGCATCTTCAACGTCGACGTGGCCTCGGTCAACACCCTGAACCGTTCCGGCAAGCGCCGTCGCACCCGCTTCGGGTGGGGCCAGCGCAAGTCCACCAAGCGTGCCATCGTCACGCTCAAGGACGGGACCATCGACATCTTCGGAGGTCCGCTCGCCTGATCGGCGTGCGGAGACCACTTAATCGAGGAACTGACACATGGCTATCCGTAAGTACAAGCCGACCACCCCGGGCCTGCGCGGCTCGTCCGTGGCCGACTTCGCAGAGATCACCCGGTCCACGCCGGAGAAGTCCCTTCTCCGTCCGCTGCACAAGACCGGCGGCCGCAACAACACCGGCCGCATCACCACTCGTCACAAGGGCGGCGGCCACAAGCGCCAGTACCGCCTGGTCGACTTCCGTCGCCACGACAAGGACGGCGTGCCCGCCACCGTCGCGCACATCGAGTACGACCCGAACCGCACCGCCCGCATCGCGCTGCTGCACTACGCGGACGGCGCCAAGCGCTACATCCTGGCCCCGGCCAAGCTGAAGCAGGGCGACGTGGTCGAGGCCGGCCCGAACGCCGACATCAAGCCCGGCAACAACCTGCCGCTGCGCAACATCCCCGTGGGCACCACCATCCACGCGGTGGAGCTGCGCCCCGGCGGCGGCGCCAAGATGGCCCGCTCCGCCGGCGCCTCCGTGCAGCTGGTCGCCCGCGAGGGCAAGTACGCCCAGCTGCGCCTGCCCTCCGGGGAGATCCGCAACGTCGACGTGCGCTGCCGCGCCACGATCGGCGAGGTCGGCAACGCCGAGCAGTCGAACATCAACTGGGGCAAGGCCGGCCGCATGCGCTGGAAGGGCGTGCGCCCGACCGTCCGCGGTGTCGTCATGAACCCGGTCGACCACCCGCACGGCGGTGGCGAGGGCAAGACCTCCGGCGGTCGTCACCCCGTCAACCGGAACGGCAAGCCCGAGGGCCGCACGCGTCGTCCGAACAAGGAAAGCGACAAGCTCATCGTGCGTCGCCGTCGTACCGGCAAGAACAAGCGATAAGGGAGCAGGGAAGACATGCCTCGCAGCCTGAAGAAGGGCCCCTTCGTCGATCAGCACCTCTACCTGAAGGTTCTGGCCGAGAACGAGAAGGGCAGCAAGAACGTCATCAAGACCTGGTCCCGCCGGTCGATGATCATCCCGGACATGCTGGGTCACACCATCGCGGTCCACGACGGACGCAAGCACGTCCCGGTGTTCGTCACCGAGTCCATGGTGGGTCACAAGCTGGGCGAGTTCGCCCCGACCCGGACCTACCGCGGCCACGTGAAGGACGACAAGAAGGGCAAGCGTCGCTGAGCCTGAGGGCACAGCACGCTTGACCTTCTCGAGAATCGAAAGAGAGAAGCAATGGAAGCCAAGGCAATTGCGCGCCACCTGCGCGTGACGCCGATGAAGGCCCGGCGCGTCGTCGACCTGGTCCGTGGCAAGCAGGCCACCGAAGCACTGGCCATCCTGAAGTTCGCCCAGCAGGGTGCTTCGGAGCCGGTGTACAAGCTGGTGGCCTCCGCGGTGGCGAACGCCCGTGTCAAGGCGGACCGCGAGGGCCAGGCCTTCGACGAGGACGCCCTCTACATCACCGAGGCCTTCGTGGACGAGGGCCCGACCATGAAGCGGTTCCAGCCCCGTGCTCAGGGCCGCGCGTACCGCATCAACAAGCGCACGAGCCACGTGACCGTGGTCGTCGCGTCCAAGGACGAGAAGGGTGGGAACTGACAATGGGACAGAAGATCAACCCCAACGGGTTCCGCCTCGGCATCACCACCGACCACGTCTCGCACTGGTTCGCGGACTCCCACAAGGAGGGCCAGCGCTACGCTGACTTCCTCAAGGAGGACGTCAAGATCCGCGAGCTGATGACCACCGGCATGGAGCGCGCCGGCATCTCCAAGGTGGAGATCGAGCGCACCCGTGACCGCGTGCGCGTGGACATCCACACCGCGCGTCCGGGCATCGTGATCGGCCGCCGCGGCGCCGAGGCCGACCGCATCCGCGGTGAGCTCGAGAAGCTCACCGGCAAGCAGATCCAGCTGAACATCCTCGAGGTCAAGAACCCCGAGACCGATGCCCAGCTGGTGGCGCAGGGTGTGGCCGAGCAGCTCGCCTCCCGCGTGGCGTTCCGCCGTGCGATGAAGAAGGCGATCCAGTCCGCCATGCGCGCCGGCGCGCAGGGCATCCGCATCCAGTGCTCCGGCCGCCTCGGCGGCGCCGAGATGAGCCGCTCGGAGTTCTACCGCGAGGGTCGCGTGCCGCTGCACACCCTCCGCGCGAACATCGACTTCGGCAAGTTCGAGGCCAAGACCACCTTCGGCCGCATCGGCGTGAAGGTCTGGATCTACAAGGGCGACCTGACCGCCAAGGAGCTCGCGGCCAAGGAGGCCGCTCAGCCCTCCGGCCGTGGCCGTGGCGGCGAGCGCCGTGGCGGCGGCGAGCGTCGTCGTCGCAACGATCGCGCCGAGCGTGCTCCCCGCCAGGAGAACGCCGGCGCCGGCGCCGAGACCCCGGCCGCCGCTCCCGCTGAAGGAGGCAACGCCTGATGCTGATCCCCCGTCGCGTCAAGCACCGCAAGCAGCACCACCCCAAGCGTTCCGGCGCCGCCAAGGGCGGCACCACCGTGACGTTCGGCGAGTGGGGCATCCAGGCGCTCACGCCGGCCTATGTGACCAACCGTCAGATCGAGGCCGCCCGTATCGCCATGACCCGCTACATCAAGCGTGGCGGCAAGGTCTGGATCAACATCTACCCGGACCGTCCCATCACCAAGAAGCCCGCCGAGACCCGCATGGGCTCCGGCAAGGGCTCGCCGGAGTGGTGGGTCGCCAACGTCAAGCCCGGACGCGTGCTCTTCGAGCTGTCGGGTGTCACGGAGGACGTCGCCCGTGAGGCGCTCCGCCTGGCCATCCACAAGCTGCCGCTGAAGGCCCGTATCATCCGTCGAGAGGGTGGTGAGTGATCCCATGGCGATCGGCACCAAGGATCTGAACGTCGAGTCCCTGGACGGGATGGACAACGCCCGCCTGCTGGAGGCCCTGAAGTCCTCCAAGGAGGAGCTGTTCAACCTGCGCTTCCAGGCCGCCACCGGCCAGCTGGACAACGCCAGCCGGCTGAAGTCCGTCAAGCGTGACATCGCGCGCATCTACACGATCCTGCGCGAGCGCGAGCTGGGCATCCGCGGCGATGTCGCCGCCGAGGCGCAGGCCGAGAAGAACGAGGAGGCTGCCAAGTGACCGAGCAGACCCCGGCCGTCTCCGAGGAGCGCGGCTACCGCAAGGCCCTCCGTGGCATCGTCGTGTCCGACAAGATGGACAAGACCATCGTCGTCGAGGTCCAGGACCGCAAGAAGCACTCGCTCTACGGCAAGGTGATGAAGACCTCGAAGCGCGTGAAGGCGCACGACGAGGACAACACCGCCGGCGTGGGCGACCGCGTCCGCATCGCCGAGACCCGCCCGCTGTCCGCCTCCAAGCGGTGGCGCCTGGTGGAGGTCGTCGAGCGCGCCAAGTGACCGACCCGGCCCCCTGAGGGTCGGCGACGCAGAGGGCCGCCCCGTGCACTGGCACGGGGCGGCCTTGTGCGTTAGACTCTGATATTCGTGCGCCCTCTCGTTGGCAGGACCATCCATCCTGTGTGCCGAGGGCCGCGCACACCGATCCCGGATCCGCCTCGGCCCTGCCCTGCGCGCCCCTCCGCTCTCGACCTCCCCGACGCTGTCTGAACACGCGTCGCCGGGGGACGACGGTGGGCGGCCCGCCTCGGGGGAGGGGTAAGCGTCCCGGGATGCCCGTTCAACCGTTCCGCAAGGCTCGCCCATCGTGGGGGAGAACCGGCGCGACGCTAGGAGAGACAAGTGATCCAGCAGGAGTCGCGGCTCAAGGTCGCCGACAACACCGGTGCGAAGGAAATCCTGACCATCCGTGTTCTCGGCGGTTCCGGACGCCGCTACGCAGGCATCGGCGACACCATCGTCGCCACCGTGAAGGACGCCATCCCCGGCGGCAACGTCAAGAAGGGCGACGTCGTCAAGGCCGTGGTGGTCCGCACCCGCAAGCAGTCCCGCCGTCCCGACGGCTCGTACATCAAGTTCGACGAGAACGCGGCGGTCATCCTGAAGACCGACGGCGAGCCCCGTGGCACGCGCATCTTCGGCCCCGTGGGTCGCGAGCTGCGTGACAAGAAGTTCATGAAGATCGTGTCGCTCGCCCCGGAGGTGATCTGACCTCATGGCCAAGATCAAGAAGGACGACCTCGTCCAGGTCATCAGTGGCAAGGACAAGGGCAAGCAGGGCAAGGTCCTGCGCGTGTTCCCGACGGATGAGCGTGTGCTCGTCGAGGGCGTGAACCGCGTGACCAAGCACCTGCGCGCCGGCCAGGACAACAACGGTTCCACCGAGGGCGGCCTGCAGGTCGTCGAGGCCCCGATCCACATCTCGAACGTGGCCGTGGTGGACCCGGAGACCAAGAAGCCGACCCGTGTGGGCTACCGCTTCGAGACCGTCGAGAAGGACGGCGTGAGCAAGACCGTGAAGGTCCGCTTCGCCAAGGCCTCGGGGAAGGAGCTGTGATGACCGAGGTGCAGCAGACCGAGAAGGTCACCCCGCGTCTGAAGACCAAGTACCGCGAGGAGATCCGCGGCGCCCTGCAGGAGCAGTTCCAGTACGGGAACGTCATGCAGGTGCCGGGCCTCGTGAAGGTCGTCGTCAACATGGGCGTCGGCGAGGCCGCCAAGGACTCCAAGATCATCGACGGCGCGGTCACCGACCTCACCGCCATCACCGGCCAGAAGCCGATGATCACCAAGGCCCGCAAGTCCATCGCGCAGTTCAAGCTGCGTGAGGGCATGCCCATCGGCACGCACGCCACCCTCCGTGGCGACCGCATGTGGGAGTTCCTGGACCGCCTGGTCACGCTCGCGCTGCCGCGCATCCGTGACTTCCGCGGCCTGTCCGACCGCCAGTTCGACGGCAACGGCAACTACACCTTCGGCCTGTCCGAGCAGACCGTGTTCCACGAGATCGATCAGGACAAGATCGACCGCGTGCGCGGCATGGACATCACCGTGGTGACGACCGCCAAGAACGACGACGAGGGCCGCGCGCTGCTGAAGGCGCTGGGCTTCCCGTTCAAGACCGACCAGTAAGACCTCCACGCCACAGGTCCTCCACCGGTGAACCGGTGGCGGAAACCACGGCGAGAAAGGGCGTGAAGCCCACATGACCATGACCGATCCCGTCGCAGACATGCTGACCCGTCTGCGCAACGCAAACTCGGCCTACCACGACACCGTGTCCATGCCGTCCTCGAAGCTGAAGACTCGCGTCGCCGAGATCCTCAAGGCCGAGGGCTACATCCAGGACTGGCGCGAGGAGGAGGCCGAGGTCGGCAAGAAGCTGACCATCGACCTGAAGTTCGGCCCGCAGCGTGAGCGTGCGATCGCCGGCCTGCGCCGCATCTCCAAGCCGGGCCTGCGCGTGTACGCGAAGTCCACGAACCTGCCCCACGTGCTGGGCGGCCTCGGCATCGCCATCCTGTCCACCTCCTCTGGTCTCCTCACGAACCAGCAGGCCGCCAAGAAGGGCGTGGGCGGAGAAGTCCTCGCCTACGTCTGGTGACGGGCAAGACGGAAGAAAGGCTGAACTGACATGTCTCGAATCGGACGTCTCCCGATCACCATCCCCGCCGGCGTCGATGTGACCATCGACGGCGACCGCGTCTCCGTGAAGGGCCCCAAGGGCCAGCTCGAGCACTCGCTGCCCACGCCCATCACGGCCACCCTCGAGGAGGGGCAGGTCACCGTGGCCCGCCCCGACGACGAGCGTGAGTCCCGCTCCCTGCACGGTCTGACCCGTACCCTCATCAGCAACATGGTCGAGGGCGTGACCAACGGCTTCTCCAAGCAGCTCGAGGTCGTCGGCACCGGCTACCGCGTGCAGGCCAAGGGCCAGGACCTCGAGTTCGCCCTGGGCTACTCCCACCCCGTCCCGGTGAAGGCGCCCCAGGGCATCACCTTCACGGTGGAGGGCAACAGGGTCACCGTCGCCGGTATCGACAAGCAGCAGGTCGGCGAGACCGCCGCCAACATCCGCAAGCTGCGCCGCCCCGACCCGTACAAGGGCAAGGGCGTGCGCTACGCGGGCGAGCAGATCCGCCGCAAGGCCGGAAAGGCAGGTAAGTGATGTCTACTCTGAAGGTGAAGGGCAAGGGCAAGTTCAACGCCCGCACCCGCCGCCACCTCCGGGTGCGCAAGCGGATCTCCGGCACCACCGTCCGTCCCCGCCTCGTCGTCAACCGCTCTGCACGGCACATGTTCGTGCAGGTCGTGGACGACACGCAGAGCCGCACGCTCGCGTACGCCTCCACCATGGAGGCCGACGTGCGTGCGCTCGAGGGTGACAAGACGGCCAAGGCCAAGCGCGTGGGCGAGCTCGTCGCCGAGCGTGCCAAGGCGGCCGGCATCGAGGCCGTGGTCTTCGACCGCGGCGGCAACAAGTACCACGGGCGCGTCGCGGCCGTGGCCGACGGTGCGCGAGAGGGTGGGCTGCAGCTGTGACCGAGAACATCAACCAGAAGGACACTCAGGTGACCGAGAGCACCGAGACCACCGTCTCCGAGACCGGGTCGGGCTCGGCGAGCCAGACCACCGAGCGCGCCACCGGTGGCCGCGGCGGTCGCGACGGCGGCCGCGGTGGCCGTGACGGCGATCGTCGTGGCGGCCGTCGCGACGACCGCAACCGTCGTGGCGCCCAGGACGACGAGAAGGACCAGTTCCTCGAGCGCGTCGTGGGCATCAACCGCGTCTCCAAGGTCGTCAAGGGCGGCCGCCGCTTCTCCTTCACCGCCCTCGTGGTGGTGGGTGACGGCGACGGCACCGTCGGCGTCGGCTACGGCAAGGCGAAGGAGGTCCCCGCTGCGATCCAGAAGGCCGTGGAGGAGGCCAAGAAGTCCTTCTTCCGCGTCCCCCGCGTCGGCTCCACCATCCCGCACCTGGTGCAGGGTGAGGACGCCGCCGGCGTCGTGCTGCTCCGCCCGGCCTCCCCGGGTACCGGCGTGATCGCCGGCGGTCCGGTGCGCGCCGTGCTCGAGTGCGCCGGCATCCACGACGTGCTCTCCAAGTCCATGGGCTCCGTGAACGCGATCAACATCGTGCGCGGCACCGTGGACGCCCTCAAGAAGCTGGAAGAGCCCCAGGCCGTCGCCGCCCGCCGCGGCAAGGCCCTGGACGAGATCGCCCCCCATGCGATGCTGCGCACCATGGAGAACGATCGCGCCCAGAAGAGCGCGAAGGCAGGTGCGTGAGCCGTGTTTGAGCCCACTCGCAAGAACATCCAGCCCTCGGACGCCTCCCTGGTCATCACCCAGACCCGCGGCGTCACGGGCTCCAAGCAGAACCATCGGGACACCCTGCGCTCGCTGGGCCTGAAGCGGATCGGCCACCAGGTCACCCGCAAGGCCGACGCGGTGACGGTCGGCATGGTCAACACCGTGCCGCACCTGGTGTCCGTGGAGGAGGTCAACAATGGCTGACAACGACGCCATCAAGGTCCACGACCTGCGTCCGGCCCCCGGTGCCAAGACCGCCAAGACCCGCGTGGGTCGCGGTGAGGCGTCGAAGGGCAAGACCGCCGGTCGCGGCACCAAGGGCACCAAGGCCCGTTACCAGGTCCGTGCGGGCTTCGAGGGCGGCCAGCTGCCCCTGCAGATGCGTCTGCCGAAGCTCCGCGGCTTCAAGAACCCGTTCCGCACGGAGTACCAGGTCGTGAACCTGGACAAGCTCTCCGCGCACTTCCCCGAGGGCGGTGAGGTCACCGTGGACGCGCTCGTGTCCAAGGGCCTCGTCCGTCGCGGTCAGCCCGTGAAGGTGCTGGGCACGGGGGAGATCACCTCGGCCGTGCAGGTGAAGGCGAACGCCTTCTCCTCGTCCGCCGTGGAGAAGATCCAGGCCGCCGGCGGGTCCACCGAGACCCTCTGACACGCCGACCCATCCACCGAGGGCCCTGGCCCGGAGCAGCCGCTCCGGACCAGGGCCCTCGGTCCGTCCGTGTAGACTCGCACAGCGGCCGCCCCGGTGTGGCCGCCGTCTCGTGCCCCGCCCCGCGGCCGGCGCGCGCCCCACAGGACCACCGCAGGAGGACTCGTGCTCAAGGCCATCGCCCGGATCGTCCGGACGCCTGACCTGTTGCGGAAGATCGCCTTCACGCTCGCGCTCATCGCCGTCTACCGGATGGGCGCCTTCGTGCCGGCCCCCGGGGTGGACTACCCGGCGGTGCAGCAGTGTCTCGCGGCGGGCAACGCCCAGGGCGGCCTGTACTCCTTCGTGAACATGTTCTCGGGCGGGGCGCTCCTGCAGGTGTCCGTCTTCGCGCTCGGCATCATGCCCTACATCACGGCGTCGATCATCGTGCAGCTGCTGCGCGTGGTGATCCCGCGCTTCGAGCAGCTCCACCAGGAGGGCCCGCAGGGCCAGGCGACGCTGACGCAGTACACCCGCTACCTGACCCTCGCCCTCGCCCTGCTGCAGGCGACCACGATGGCCTCGCTGGCCCGCACCGGGGCCCTGCTCGGATGCAGCCTGCCGCTGCTGCGCGACGGCTCCATCCTCACGGTGCTGCTCGTGGTCATCGCCCTGACCACCGGCTGTCTCATCGTCATGTGGTTCGGCGAGCGGATCACCGAGCACGGCGTGGGCAACGGCATGTCCCTGCTGATCTTCACCTCCATCGCGGCGGGCTTCCCGGCCGGCCTCGGCCAGGTGGTCCAGACGCAGGGCTGGCGCGTGTTCGCGATCGTCATGGGGATCGGCCTGCTCACCATGCTGGCCATCGTCTTCGTGGAGGAGTCGCAGCGCCGGATCCCGGTCCAGTACGCCAAGCGGCAGATCGGCTCGCGGACCGTGGGCGGGTCGAGCACCTACATCCCGGTCAAGGTGAACATGGCCAACGTCATCCCGGTCATCTTCGCCTCCTCCGTGCTGATGCTCCCGAGCATCCTCATCCAGTTCAACACGCCGCAGGACGGCAGTGCGCCGGCCCCGTGGATCACGTGGCTGAGCCGGTACTTCGGCCCCGGCGACCACCCGGTGTACATGGCCCTGTACTTCCTGCTCATCATCGGCTTCACGTACTTCTACGTGTCCATCACGTTCAACCCGGTGGAGATCTCGGACAACATGAAGCGCTACGGCGGCTTCATCCCGGGCGTCCGCGCCGGCCGGCCCACCGAGCGTTACCTGCAGTACGTCATCAGCCGCATCACGCTCGTGGGCGCCCTCTACCTCGGTATCGTGGCCATGATCCCGCTGATCGCCTTCGCGGTGATCGGCACCAGCCAGAACTTCCCGCTCGGCGGCACGTCCATCCTCATCATGGTGGGCGTCGGCCTCCAGACCGTGAAGCAGGTCAGCGCACAGATGGAGCAGCGCCACTACGAGGGCCTGCTGCGCTGAGCCCCGACCCGATCCCGCAACGCCGTCCGTATCGACAGTGAGGAACACACGATGACCCGCATGCTGCTCATGGGCCCTCCCGGTTCCGGCAAGGGCACCCAGGCCACCCGGATCGCCGACAAGATGGGGATCGTCCCGATCTCCACCGGTGACATCTTCCGCCACAACGTGAAGTCGATGACGCCGCTCGGCGTCGAGGCCAAGAAGTACATCGACAACGGCGACTTCGTCCCCGATGAGGTCACGAACCGCATGGTCGCGGACCGCATCGCCCAGGCCGACGCGGAGCACGGCTTCCTGCTGGACGGCTACCCGCGCACGAAGGGCCAGGTCGAGGCGCTGGACGCCATGCTCGCCGAGTCCGGCCTGTCGCTGTCCGCCGTCGTCGAGCTGGAGGTGCCCGACGAGGAGCTCGTGGAGCGTCTGCTCAAGCGTGCCGAGATCGAGGGCCGCGCGGACGACACCCAGGAGGTCATCGAGCACCGCCTGGACCTGTACCACCGCGAGACCGAGTCCGTCATCCAGGAGTACGTGGAGCGCGGCATCGTCGCCCGCGTGGACGGCACCGGGCAGATCGACGACGTCACCGAGCGCCTGCTGCAGGCCGTGTACTCCGTGCGCGCCGCCACGGGCTCCCTGCCCGTGATCCAGCCGGGCGCGGAGTCCTGACCCCGTGATCGGCCGCCGCTCGCTCGAGCTCAAGACCGCCCCCCAGCTGCAGGCCATGCAGCGCGCGGGGGTGGTCCTGTCCGAGGCGCTGGACGCCACGCTGGCCGCGGCCGCGCCGGGCGTCACCACCGCGGAGCTGGACGCCGTGTTCGCGGGCGTGCTGGCCGAGCGCGGTGCGACCTCCAACTTCCTGGGCTACTACGACTTCCCGGCCTCGATCTGCACCTCGGTCAACGACGAGGTCGTGCACGGCATCCCCGGGGACCGGGTCCTGCAGACCGGCGACGTGCTGAAGGTCGACGGGGGCGCGATCGTGGACGGCTGGCACGCCGACTCGGCCCGCACGGTGATCCTGGGCTCCTCCGCGGCCGGCACCGCGGACCCGGCCGACGAGCGCCTCTCGGCGATCACGCGGGAGGCGCTCTGGGTCGGCATCGCGGCCTTCGCCTCCGCCACCCACGTCGGGGACATCGGGGACGCCATCGACGACTTCGTCTCCGCGCAGCCGGGCGAGGAGCTCGGCATCCTCGAGGAGTACGTGGGGCACGGCATCGGCTCGGCCATGCACCTGCCGCCGGACGTGTTCAACTACCGCACCGGCCACCGGGGGCCCAAGATCCGCCCCGGTCTGGCGCTCGCCATCGAGCCGATGCTGGTGCGCGGCTCCATCGACACGAAGGTGCTCGCGGACGACTGGACCGTGGTGACCCTCGACGGCGCCCGCGCGAGCCAGTGGGAGCACTCGGTCTGCCGGCACGACGCCGGCGTGTGGGTGCTCACCGCGCCCGACGGCGGCGCCTCCGAGCTCGCCCGGTTCGGCGTGGTCCCGGTCCCGCCGGGGGAGTGAGGGGCCCGAGCTGTCGGCCGTCCGTCCCGCCCGTCCGGCGGACCGGGCGGCCGTCCTCGTCTGTGCTGGTTCTCAGGCCGAGAATGCGGTATCATCGAACGTTGTTCGTGTGCGCGCACTCGTGTGCGCCGGCGAGCAGACCCGTTCCCGCCCCGTCATCCGGCCCTCCGCGGCCGTGCCCGGGGCATGACGATTGTGGAGGACATGGCTAAGAAGGAAGGTGTCATCGAGGTCGAGGGCACGGTGTCGGAGGCATTGCCGAACGCGATGTTCCGGGTCCGTCTGCAGAACGAGCACGTCGTGCTCGCCACGATCTCCGGAAAGATGCGTCAGCACTACATCCGCATCCTCCCCGAGGATCGCGTCGTGGTGGAGCTTAGCCCGTACGACCTCAACCGGGGTCGGATCGTGTACCGATACAAGTAAGAACCCCCGTCCAAGCGAGCGCAGGAGGAAGAGCCGTGAAGGTTCAGCCGAGCGTGAAGCGGATTTGTGACAAGTGCCAGGTCGTGCGCCGTAAGGGCCGCGTGCTGGTGATCTGCTCGAACCCGCGCCACAAGCAGCGCCAGGGCTGATCGCCTCCCCGGGAGCCCGGGGAGCGACGCCGTCGCGTTGACCACACCACCCACCGGCCATCGGGCCGAACAGCAGGGACAGCGGTCCACCCCGTGAGGGGAGGGCCCCCACCTCCGGCCGCAGGGGCCGGAGACCGACGACGGCGGACGCCCGCCGCGGAGCACGCCGGATCTTCCCCGGCGCCGCGACGACGGGTCCGCGAGGCCCAGTGCCGCGTCGTACGGGACGTCCCTGGTGCAGACCCCTGCTGCAGAAGAACAGGAGGACGGCCACATGGCTCGTCTTGCAGGCGTTGACATTCCGCGCGAGAAGCGCGTGATCATCGCACTCACGTACATCTACGGTGTGGGCAAGACCCGCGCTGAGGAGACCCTCGCCGCCACGGGCATCGACCCGAACATCCGCGTGAAGGACCTCTCCGACGAGCAGCTGGTGCAGCTGCGCGACCACATCGAGGGCAGCTACAAGGTGGAGGGCGACCTCCGCCGCGAGGTGGCCGCCGACATCCGTCGCAAGGTGGAGATCGGCTCCTACGAGGGCCTGCGCCACCGCCGCGGCCTGCCGGTGCGCGGCCAGCGCACGAAGACCAACGCCCGTACCCGCAAGGGCCCCAAGAAGACGGTCGCCGGCAAGAAGAAGTGATCCTGCACCGGCGGTGACCGCGTCCACGTCCGGACGCCCCGCCCGCAGCATCAGCACCAGCAGCTTTCCCGGAGGAGAATCACATGCCCCCCAAGACTCGCGCATCGGCTGCCCGCAAGCCGCGTCGCAAGGCCAACAAGAACATCACCGTGGGCCAGGCCCACATCAAGAGCACGTTCAACAACACCATCGTGTCCATCACGGACACCACGGGTGCCGTCATCTCCTGGGCCTCGTCCGGCGAGGTCGGCTTCAAGGGGTCGCGCAAGTCGACCCCGTACGCCGCGCAGATGGCCGCCGAGCAGGCCGCCAAGCGTGCACAGGAGCACGGCATGAAGAAGGTGGACGTCTTCGTGAAGGGTCCGGGCTCGGGCCGCGAGACCGCCATCCGCTCCCTGCAGGCCGCCGGCCTCGAGGTGGGGTCCATCCAGGACGTCACCCCCATGGCCCACAACGGCGCTCGCCCGGCGAAGCGCCGCCGCGTCTGACCTGAGCGCTGTGTCCGCGTCCGCCCCCGCCCGGGGCGGACGCGGACAGGTCTGCGGACCTGCCCCCACCCCGTCCTCGTTTCCACCCACCGCGTGCGTCATATGGCGGACGCTCGCCGAAAGGAAATGTCCGTGCTCATTGCACAGCGCCCCACGCTGACCGAAGAGGTCGTCTCCGACCGTCGTTCCCGGTTCGTCATCGAGCCCCTGGAGCCCGGCTTCGGCTACACCCTCGGCAACTCCCTGCGCCGCACTCTGCTCTCGTCGATCCCCGGTGCTGCCGTGACCAGCATCCGCGTGGACGGCGTGCTGCACGAGTTCAGCACCGTCAACGGAGTCAAGGAGGATGTCACCGAGATCATCCTCAACATCAAGAAGCTCTCCGTCTCCTCGGAGAACGACGAGCCCGTGGTGGCCTACCTGCGCAAGCAGGGGGCCGGCGTCGTCACCGCCGCGGACATCACCGCGCCGGCCGGCGTCGAGATCCACAACCCGGACCTGCACATCGCGACCCTGAACGCGAAGGGCAAGTTCGACATGGAGCTGACCATCGAGCGCGGTCGCGGCTACGTGACCGCCGCCCAGAACAAGTCCGCGGACGCGGAGATCGGCCGTATCCCGGTCGACTCCATCTACTCGCCGGTCCTCAAGGTGACCTTCAAGGTCGAGGCCACCCGTGTGGAGCAGCGCACCGACTTCGACCGTCTGATCCTGGACGTGGAGACCAAGGAGAACATGCTGCCGCGTGACGCGGTGGCCTCTGCCGGCTCCACCCTGGTCGAGCTGTTCGGCCTGGCCCGCTCGCTCAACGTCGAGGCCGAGGGCATCGACCTGGGCGACGAGCCCGAGGTCGTCGAGGGCTCCGCCGACCTGGCCCAGCCGATCGAGGAGCTCGAGCTCACCGTGCGCTCGTACAACTGCCTCAAGCGCGAGGGCATCCACACCGTGGGCGAGCTCGTGGGCCGTTCCGAGGCCGACCTGATGGACATCCGCAACTTCGGCGCGAAGTCCATCGACGAGGTCAAGGAGAAGCTCCAGGAGCTGGGCCTGTCCCTCAAGGACTCGCCGGCCGGCTACGACCCGCAGGCGCACGCGCGCCAGATGGACGACGACCCGTTCTCGGACTTCTGAGCCGATCCCGCACCACCTGACATCTTCGACCCGACGCCGCAGCCGGCTGAAGGGTCCCACCCGAGGAGAAACACCATGCCTACCCCCACCAAGGGTCCGCGTCTGGGCGGCAGCCCGGCCCACGAGCGCATCATGCTGGCGAACATGTCCGCCCAGCTGTTCGAGCACAAGTCGATCACCACGACGCTCACCCGCGCCAAGCGCCTGCGCCCGTACGCCGAGCGCCTGATCACCTTCGCCAAGAAGGGCGATCTGCCGGCCCGCCGCAAGGTGCAGGGTCTCATCGCCGCCAAGAACCGCACCAACAAGGCGGTCGTGCACGAGCTGTTCACCGTGATCGGCCCGGCGATGGCCGAGCGCAACGGCGGCTACACCCGCATCACCAAGATCGGCAACCGCCAGGGCGACAACGCGCCCATGGCCGTGATCGAGCTGATCATGGACCCGATCTCCGGCAAGCAGGCCGTGGTGCGTGAGGCCGAGCAGGCCGCCGCGTCCGCGCCGGCCGCCCCGGCCGAGTCCACCCCGGTGGAGGCCGTCGACCCGGCCGCCACCGAGGAGGTCACCGTGGCCGAGTCGCAGGAGACCGCCGCCGAGATCGACGGCGCCGTGCCCACCAACGAGGACGGCTCGGCTCCGGCCGAGGCCGCCATCAAGGGCAATGCCAGCTCGAAGAAGTACCACGTCCCCGGCTCGCGCTGGTACGACCAGACCACCGCCGAGGTCTGGTTCTCCACCGTCGAGGAGGCCAAGGCCGCGGGCTTCGAGCCCGCCGGTGGCGAGGCCGCCCAGAAGATGGCCTGACGCCATCGCGTGAGTCCGCGTCCGTCCCCGTGACGACGCATCGGCGAGGGCCGTCCACCACTCGGTGGGCGGCCCTTCGCCGTCTCCCGCCCCGCCCCGACCCGCTTGAGGAGCAGCATGAGCGAGCAGCACCGCCCGGACGCCCCGCCGGCGCCCGGGGATCCCGCGTCCGTGCGCGTCCGCCTGGACCTGGCCTACGACGGCGGCGCCTTCCACGGCTGGGCCCGCCAGCCCGGTCTCGACTCGGTCCAGGGCGCTCTGGAGGAGGGGCTCGAGCGGATCCTCCGCCGGCCCGTGCGCACGGTGGTCGCCGGCCGCACCGACGCGGGGGTGCACGCGCGCGGCCAGGTCGTCCACCTCGACCTGACCGAGACGGAGTGGGCGGGCCTGACCCGCGGCCGGCCCGGCCTGGAGCCGGCCACCTCCCTCACCCGCCGCCTCGGCGGGGTGCTCTCCGGGTGGGGCGGGGCCGTCGTCGTGCACGGGGCGCGGCGGGCTCCCGCGGGCTTCGACGCGCGGTTTAGCGCGCTGTGGCGCGAGTACGAGTACCGGATCGACGACGCTCCCGCCGCGCGTGATCCGCGCACGCGGGGCTTCACCCACTGGCACGGCGCCGCCCTGGACGATCGCCTCATGGCCCTGGAGGCCGACGCCGTCCTCGGACTGCACGACTTCCTGTCCTTCTGCCGGCCCCGCGCGGGCGCCACGACCATCCGCGAGGTGAAGCACCTGGAGGTGCGACGCGATGAGGACGGCGTCGTGCGCATCCGGATCCGGGCCGACGCGTTCTGCCACAACATGGTCCGGGCGATCGTCGGGGCGCTGCTGCAGGTGGGGGAGGGGGCCCGCGAGCCCGGCTGGCTCGCGCACCGGGTGGCGAGGCCGGCCCGCGACTCCGAGGTGCGCCTCGCCCCGCCCGGGGGGCTGACGCTGCTCGCCGTCGGCTATCCCGACGAGGCGGAGGAGCTGCGCCGGCGCGCCGAGGGCACCCGGGCGAAGCGGACCCTGTGAGCCGGGGTCGCCCGCGGCGACGGCTTTTGGCTCCGGGGCCCGCGTTCGGTAGGATGGGTGGACGTTGCGCATGCCCGCACCCGGATGCGTCGTGCCGCGAGTGGCTCAGTTGCATGGCCTTCAGCTCGCGCCGCACCCCCGGGGCATCGGGCCCGGACGCCTTCCAGCCCTCACCTGGGGGACCGGCGCGCACGGAGAACTGACAGCGCGAGCGCGCCGGAATCACGACCCGGCGGGCAGGTGCTGTGGACCACCACCGACCCTGAAGGCAGACAACGTGCGTACGTACTCTCCCAAGCCTGGTGACGCCGACCGTCAGTGGCACATCATCGATGCCACCGACGTCGTCCTCGGCCGCCTGGCCTCCCACACCGCCGCCCTCCTGCGCGGCAAGCACAAGCCGACGTTCGCCCCCCACATGGACATGGGCGACTACGTCATCATCGTGAACGCCGAGAAGGTCGCCCTCACCGGCGCCAAGCTCGAGAAGAAGCGCGCCTACCGCCACTCGGGCTACCCGGGCGGCCTGAAGTCGCAGTCCTACGCCGAGCTGCTCGAGACCAACCCGGTCCGCGCCGTGGAGAAGGCCGTCAAGGGCATGCTCCCGAAGAACTCGCTGGCCGCCCAGCAGCTCTCCAAGCTGAAGGTGTACAAGGGCGCCGAGCACCCGCACACCGCCCAGCAGCCCCAGACCTTCGAGATCGGCCAGGTCGCCCAGTGACCCCGGCGGGCCACTGACGCAGACCTTCCCTGAGGAGAACCATGAGCATCAACGAGAACGACGACGTGGAGCTGACGAGCTACACCTCTGAGTCCACCGCCGCCGCCGAGGCCCCCGTCGCCTCCGAGCGCCCGGCCCTGACCGTGCCCGGCTCCGCCGTCGGCCGCCGCAAGGAGGCCGTGGCCCGCGTGCGCCTCGTCCCCGGCTCCGGCCAGTGGACCATCAACGGCCGCGCCCTGGAGAACTACTTCCCCAACAAGCTGCACCAGCAGGAGGTCTCCGACCCCTTCACGCTGCTGGAGCTGACCGGCGCCTACGACGTGATCGCCCGCATCCACGGCGGCGGCCCCTCCGGCCAGGCCGGTGCGCTGCGCCTGGGCATCTCCCGCGCCCTCAACGAGATCGACCGCGAGCACAACCGCCCGGCGCTCAAGAAGGCCGGCTTCCTGACCCGCGACGCCCGCGTCATCGAGCGCAAGAAGGCCGGCCTCAAGAAGGCCCGCAAGGCCTCGCAGTTCTCGAAGCGCTGATCCTGCGCCGCACGGTGTCCCCACCGTGCCCCCGCCGACGCCCCGTCCCGCTCCTCACGAGCGGGGCGGGGCGTCCGCCGTCTCCGTGGGCCGGCGGCACCTGACCCAGGGGTAATATGAAGGCGCATGGCGACGACGCCATGACGGGCCGCTCGCCCGTCCGGTGCGCGGTCCGATCGGAGACACCATCAGGAGCCGCCGTGGCCGAGAACACGAGTCCCACGCCCGACCCCCGCACCCGTGGCGAGCACGGCACGGAGCACGCCGCGCAGGCCCCCTTCGCCGTGACCCGTGACTACGCCGCCGAGGTGGACGAGATCCGGGAGCTGGGCCGCAAGCTCGGCGGGGAGAAGAAGACCCCCACCCCGGACCCGCAGGCCTGGCGTGAGGGCTACCCGTACAAGACCAAGCTCAGCCGCAAGAGCTACGAACGACGCAAGCGCGAGCTGCAGATCGAGCTGTTGAAGATGCAGCTCTGGGTCAAGGAGACCGGCCAGAAGGTCCTGATCATCTTCGAGGGCCGCGACGCCGCCGGCAAGGGCGGCGCCATCAAGCGATTCAACGAGCACCTCAACCCCCGCGGCGCCCGGACCGTGGCCCTGGAGAAGCCCACGGAGGAGGAGGCCTCGCAGTGGTACTTCCAGCGCTACATCCAGCACCTGCCCTCCGGCGGTGAGATCGTGATGTTCGACCGCTCCTGGTACAACCGGGCCGGCGTCGAGCGCGTCATGGGCTACTGCACGGCGCAGCAGTACCTCGAGTTCATGCGCGAGACCCCTGAGCTGGAGCGCATGCTCGTCAACTCCGGCGTGCACATCATCAAGTTCTGGTTCTCCGTGTCCCAGCGCGAGCAGCTCAACCGCTTCGCCGCGCGGGAGACCGACCCCGTGCGTCGCTGGAAGCTCTCGCCCACCGACCTGGCCTCCCTGGACAAGTGGGACGACTACACGAACGCGAAGGAGGCCATGTTCTTCTACACGCACACGGCCGACGCCCCGTGGACCGTCGTGAAGTCGAACGACAAGAAGCGCGCCCGCCTCGAGGCCATCCGCCACGTGCTGCACACGCTGCCCTACCCGGACAAGGACGAGCGCATCGTCCACCGCCCCGACCCGCAGATCTGCGGCCCGGCCAACGAGCTGGCCGAGTACGGCGAGGTCTCCGGCGGCTCGTTCCCGCGCGTGCGCTGACCGGGCCGCACACGACGGCGCCCCTCACCGTCCGGTGAGGGGGGCCGTCGTGGGCAGCGGGGCGGATTCAGCCGCGCTCCTCCTCCACGTACTCCGGGGTGACGTGTGCGTCGTCGAAGAGGTTGTCCGCCCCGAAGCCCTCCGAGACGTGGTACTCGCCCGAGGCCAGGGAGAGGCGGACGTCCTCGCGCAGGATCGGCAGCTTGGCGTAGAACGCGTCGCCGCAGCAGCTGGTGGCGGTGACGTCGCGGTGGCCGATGATGCGGGACGGCGGCAGCTCGTACTGCTGGCAGATGTAGGCGACGAGCGGCACCAGGCCGGCGTACAGGCTCTGCGGCGGCGGGTTCAGCATGTACAGCCCCTCGCACTCGATGCCGAGCGCGTAGGCGTTGAAACCGAGCGCGTGGACGCCGAGCATGAACGTCTGTCCGTCCTCGAGCGCGTGCCGGGAGCCGTGGCGGCCCTCCATCGCGAAGCCGCCGCGGGAGACGGTGAAGTGCTGCCCGGTGTCGCCCCAGTCGTTCGCGGGGCTCATGTGCGCGTTCTGGACCACCTGTGCGATGCTTTCCGCCGCCTCCCGGGAGCCGTCCGTGACGTTCGGCGTGGTGGTGTGGTGGATCACCAGGTAGGAGGGGCGCTCGTTCAGGGTCTGCAGGTAGTAGTTGGGCTGCATGGCGCCCCACTGCGCCGTGGTGATGATGTCCGGAGCGGGCAGGCGGGTGGCCTGCTCGTCGCCCTCCGAGCTCTGCTCGGCCTGCTCATCACGCCCGCAGCCGGCCACGCCGGCGGCGATCGCCAGGCCCGTGCCGCCCAGCACGCTGCGGCGCGTCCAGGAATGGGGGAGCGGGGGCGGGGTCACGTCGGGCATGGATCGAGGTCCTTCGGGTTCGGGGCGGGGCCTCCCGGGCGGGTGTGAGCGGACGGGCGCGGCCGCGGGGGCTCGACCGGTCCGATGCTACCGCCCCCCGGCCCGTTTCGTGACCCTCCCGTGATGCAGGCCGCAGGGGCGGCCCCTACACTGACTGATCATGTCGAGATTGTTCGGAACCGATGGCGTCCGTGGCCTGGCCAACGAGACCCTCACCGTGGAGTTGTCCGTCCAGCTGGCCCAGGCCGCCTCGCCCGTCCTCGGCGCGGAGGCCTTCGACGCCGGCCGACGCCCGGTCGCCGTCGTGGCCCGGGACCCGCGCATCAGCGGCGAGTTCATCGCGGCCGCCGTGCAGGCGGGCCTGGCGTCCTCCGGCGTGGACGTGTGGGACGCCGGTGTGCTGCCGACCCCCGCCGCCGCCTATCTCGTGGGGGACCTGGACGCCGACTTCGGTGTGATGATCTCCGCCTCCCACAACCCGGCCCCGGACAACGGCATCAAGTTCCTCGCGCGCGGCGGCGAGAAGCTGACCGACGCACAGGAGGACGAGATCATCCGCCACCTCGAGGGCGTGACGCCGCGGCGGCCCCAGGGCGCGGACGTGGGCCGCGTGCGCGTCTTCGCGGACGCCGAGGACCGCTACGTCCTCCACCTCCTGCAGACCCTCCCGCACCGGCTGGACGGGCTCAAGGTCGTCCTGGACTGCGCACACGGCGCGGCCGCCGGCTGCTCGCCCGAGGCGTTCCGCGCCGCCGGCGCGGAGGTCGTGGTGATCGGCGCGTCCCCGGACGGGCTCAACATCAACGACGGCTACGGCTCCACCCACCTCGAGAAGCTCCAGGCGGCCGTGCGCAAGCACGGTGCGGACCTCGGCATCGCGCACGACGGCGACGCCGACCGGTGCCTCGCCGTGGACGAGCGCGGCGAGGTCGTCGACGGCGACCAGATCATGGGCGTCATGGCCGTGGCACTCAAGGACCGCGGCGTCCTGCGCGACGACACCCTGGTCGTGACCGTCATGTCCAACCTGGGCCTGAAGCTGGCCATGGGCCGGGAGGGCGTCCAGCTCGTCGAGACCCAGGTGGGCGACCGCTACGTCCTGGCCGGCATGAAGCTCGGCGACTACTCGCTCGGCGGCGAGCAGTCCGGCCACGTGATCTTCTCGGACCACGCCACCACCGGCGACGGGGTCCTCACCGGCCTGCAGCTCGCCTCGCGCGTCGCCGAGACCGGCACCCCGCTCTCCGAGCTGGCCGCGGTGATGGACCGGCTGCCCCAGGTCCTCGTGAACGTGCGCGGCGTGGACAAGTCCCGCGCCGCCGAGGACGAGGCCGTCCAGGCGGCGGTCGCCGAGGCGGAGGCCCGCCTCGGCGAGACCGGCCGCGTGCTGCTGCGCCCGTCGGGCACGGAGCCGGTCGTGCGCGTCATGGTCGAGGCCCCGGACGAGGAGACCGCCGGCCGGGAGGCCCAGGTGCTGGCCGACGTCGTGCAGCGCGAGCTGCGCCTGCACGACTGACCGGGCCGATGACGTCGGACGCGGCCCCCCCGCCCCGCCGCTGGACCCTGTTCGCGGGGCTGCTCGCGGGGCTGGCGGTCCTGTGGTCGGCCGCGTTCCTCGCCGTGGACGCGCCCGTGTGCGCGCGGCAGGGCGCCCCCGTGGAGTGGCTGCCGTGCCTGGATCCGGACCGGCAGGACTCGGAGATCGCCCCGGACGCCGGGTCCAGCGCGGACCGGACGACGTCGCGCCCCTGAGGGCACCGCCCCGGTGGCGCCGCGGGCATGAAGGAAGGGCCCGGGGCGACTCGCGTGAGTCGTCCCGGGCCCTTCGGCGTCGGACAGGGAGAGATCAGAGGGCGGTGGTCCCGGAGGTGGGGCCGCCGCGGCGCTCGGCGAGCAGGTCGCGGATCTCGGTGAGCACGGCGACGTCGGCGGCCACCTCCTCCTCGGCGGGGTCGATGCCGAGGCGGCGGTTGCGGGCCTCGATCATCTTGTTCATCGGCATCACGATGGCGAAGTACACGGCCGCGGCGATCAGCAGGAAGTTGACGATGGCGGTGAGCAGCACGCCGAACTTCACGTCGTTGCCGTTGAGGGTCAGCACGGCGAACGAGTCGAAGTTCGGCGAGCCCACGGCGGCGGCGATGAGCGGCATGAGGACCGCCTCGACGAGCGCGTTCACGATCTTGCCGAAGGCGGCGCCGATGATGACGGCCACGGCAAGGTCGAGGACGTTGCCCTTCATGATGAAGTCTTTGAATCCCTGGAGCATGGGGAGAATCCTACGTGTGACGAGGGCGGCGCGGTACGGGTTCGAGCGAGTCGCGCGTCTCAGTCCGCGTAGTCCGGCGCCGGCGGCAGACCCCACGCGGTCTCGAGGACGCCGCCGGCCGACTCGACCCGGGCCGCCTCCGCGGACCCGACGTAGCGCAGATGCCACGGCTCGTGGGCGAAGCCCGTCACGTCCTCGGCCCCGGCGGGATAGCGGATGACGAACCCGTACTCGGCGGCATGCGCGGCCACCCAGCGGCCCGCGGCGGTGTCGCCGAAGCACGCTTCCAGGTCACACGCGGGGGTCGCGGCGTCGCCCACGTCCCAGGCCAGGCCGGTCTGGTGCTCGGAGTACCCCGGCCGAGCCGAGACGCGGTCGGCCTCGGCGCGGCCCAGCTCGTCGACCCAGTGGCCGTACGTCCGGACCTGGTAGTCGTACGAGCGGTAGGCGCTCAGGGTGGTGAGGTCGTGGTCCGCCGCCGCGGCCGCATCCAGCAGGTCACCGGCCGCCGTCGCGGCCTCCGCCCTCAGGGGCAGCTCGCTGCCGGTCACGGCCACCAGATCCGAGGGCGCCCAGTCGGGCGGGGCCACGGGGCGGGTCTTGTTCACGACGACGTCGAGGGCGGCCGGGTCGGCGTGCGTGCCCGACGACGGCGCCGTGCTCGAGGCGGCGCCGGACGACGCGGCCGCGCTCGCGGAGCCGGACGTCGGCGTCGTCGGCGTCGAGGACGGGCCCGCGGCGGGCGTGCCGCAGCCGGCCGCGAGCAGCGCGAGCGCGGCCAGCGCGGCGAGCGGGAGGGTGCGACGCATGGATCAGACCTTCCTCAGCAGCACGCGGGTCACCTCGTGTTGCGCGTTCTTCGTGAGCACCAGCCGGGCGCGCCCGCGGGTCGGGCGCACGTTCTGCTCGAGGTTCGGGCCGTTGATGGAGTCCCAGATGGACTCGGCCGTCGCCTGAGCCTCGGCGTCCGACAGGGAGGAGTACCGGTGGAAGTAGCTGCGCGGGTCGGCGAAGGCCCCCGAGCGCAGACCCATGAACCGGTCGATGTACCAGGACCGGATCCAGGACGCGCGCGCGTCCACGTACACCGAGAAGTCGAAGAAGTCGGAGACGGAGAGCCCGGCGGTGCCGTCGGCCCGGGTGCGCGGCGGGGCCAGCACGTTGAGTCCCTCCACGATCAGCACGTCGGGACGGTGCACCACCTGTTCCTCGCCCGGCACGATGTCGTAGGTGATGTGCGAGTACACGGGCGCGCGCACCTCCTGCGCCCCGGACTTGACGTCCGCCATGAAGCGCAGCAGCGCGCGGCGGTCGTAGGACTCGGGGAAGCCCTTGCGGGACATGATGCCGCGCTCGTGCAGCACCGCGTTGGGGTGCAGGAAGCCGTCCGTGGTGACCAGCTCGACGCGCGGCGTCGTCGGCCAGCGGCGCAGCATCTCCTGGAGCACACGCGCCGTCGTCGACTTGCCGACGGCGACCGACCCGGCCACCCCGATCACGTACGGGGTGCGCCCCGTCCGCTCGCCGAGGAACGCGTTGGTCGCGCTGCGCAGGGCCGCGGAGGCCTCCACGTTGATGCTCAGCAGGCGCGAGAGCGGAAGGTAGACCTCGGCGACCTCGCGCAGGGACAGATGCTCGCCGAGGCCGCGCAGACGCTCCACGTCCGCCTGGTCGAAGGGCTGCGCCATCTCCGAGGCGAGACGGGCCCAGGTCTGGCGGTCCAGCTCCACGAAGGGGGAGCGCTGGTGGCCGTCGGGCACGGCGTCCGCGGGCTCCTCGGGGCCCACGAGGGGCAGCTCGGAGGTCGGGGGGGTGTAGGTCACCCGATCCATTATGGCCGCGGCCCGCCCGGAGCGGGCCCCCGCGTGACGTCACAGGGCCCGGATAGGATCGGCCCATGCGCGTTCTCGTGACCGGCGGTGCCGGATACCTCGGATCCCACACCGTGCTCACGCTGCTCGAGGCGGGCCACGACGTCCTCGTCCTGGACAGCCTGGTCACAGCGACGACGACGTCGCTCGAGCGCGTCGCCGAGCTCGCCGGAACGCGCCTGGGCGGGTCGCGGCTGCGCCTGCACGTGGCCGACATCCGCCGCCCCGAGGACTACCGCGGGGCGCTCGCGGACTTCGGCCCGGCCGCACTCGTGCACTTCGCCGGGCTGAAGTCGCCCACCGAGTCGATGACCCGCCCCGCCGCCTACTACGACGTGAACGTGGGCGGCACGGCCGCCGTCGCCGAGACCGCGCTCGCGGCCGGCGCCCGCACGGTCCTGTTCTCCTCCTCCGCGACCGTGTACGGCGACCGCGCGCCGGTGCCGGTCGCCGAGGACGCGGCCACGGACCCGGTCTCGCCCTATGGGCACTCCAAGCTCATGGCGGAGCAGGTGCTGCGCGACGTCTGCGCCACGGTCGACGGCGGCGGGCTGGCGATGCTGCGCTACTTCAACCCGGTCGGCGCGCATCCCTCCGGGCGGCTGGGCGAGGACCCGAGCGGGGTGCCGGCGAACCTCATGCCCTTCGTGGCGCGGGTGGCCTCCGGCGCGTACCCCGAGCTGCGGGTGTTCGGCGCGGACTTCGACACGCGCGACGGCAGCGCCGTGCGCGACTTCATCCACGTGATGGACCTCGCGGAGGCGCACGTGGCCGGGCTCGACTGGCTCGCGGCCCGGGTGGCGGCCGGGGGCGGTACGACGACCCGGGTCTGGAACATCGGCCGGGGCGAGGGCGTCACCGTGTTCGAGATGGTGCGCGCCTTCGAGGCGGTCACGGGCGGCCGCATCCCCTACCGCGTGGTCGAGCGCCGGCCCGGGGACATCGCCGAGTCGTGCGCCGCCGTGGACGCGATCGGCGCCGAGGTGGGCTGGCACGCCCGACGCGATGTGACCGCGATGGTGCGGGACCTCTGGGCCTGGCAGGAGGCCAACCCCGCGGGGTTCTCGTCCCGGACGGAGTGAGCCGGCCCGCCGTGCGCCGAAGTCGGGCCCGGCCCGGTATTCTCGTGCGCATGTGCGGAATCGTCGGATACATCGGCCAGCCCCAGTCGGATCGTGAGCACGGCGCTCTCGACGTCCTGATGGAGGGCCTGCGTCGTCTTGAATACCGCGGATACGACTCCGCCGGTGTGGCCGTGGTGGACGGCGGTCAGCTGTACCACCGGAAGAAGGCGGGCAAGCTCGCCAACCTCGCCGAGGAGCTCGCCGAGCACCCCATCCCCACCGGCCTCGTCGGCATCGGCCACACCCGGTGGGCCACCCACGGCGGCCCCACCGACCGCAACGCCCACCCGCATGTGGCGGACGAGGGCCGCCTGGCGCTGATCCACAACGGCATCATCGAGAACTACGCCGAGCTGCGCGAGGAGCTGCTCGCCAAGGGCGTCGAGTTCCTCTCCGAGACGGACACCGAGGTGGCCGCCCACCTCCTCGCCGACGTCTACCGGAACGCGGCCGGCCAGGACCTGACCCGCGCCATGCAGCTGGCCTCCCAGCGCCTCGAGGGTGCCTTCACCCTGCTGGCCGTGCACGTGGACCACCCCGACCGCGTGGTGGCCTCGCGCCGCAACTCGCCGCTCGTCGTCGGCCTGGGCGAGGGGGAGAACTTCCTCGGCTCGGACGTCTCCGGCTTCATCGACTTCACCCGCGAGGCCATCGAGCTCGAGCAGGACCAGGTCGTGACGATCACGGCCGACGCCGTCGAGATCTCGGACTTCCGGGGCGGCCCCGCCGAGGGCAAGCGCTTCACCGTGGACTGGGACGCCTCGGCCGCGGAGAAGGGCGGCTTCGAGACCTTCATGGAGAAGGAGATCCACGACCAGCCCCAGGCCGTGCAGGACACCCTGCTGGGCCGCACGGACGCCGCCGGCGCCCTGATGCTGGACGAGCTGCGGATCGACCCCGAGGAGCTCAAGGCCGTCGACAAGATCATCGTCCTGGCGTGCGGCACGTCCGCCTACGCGGGCACGGTGGCCAAGTACGCCATCGAGCACTGGTGCCGGATCCCCGTGGAGGTGGAGCTCTCCCACGAGTTCCGCTACCGCGACCCGATCATCGACCCGCACACCCTCGTGGTGTCCATCTCCCAGTCCGGCGAGACCATGGACACCCTCATGGCGGTCCGCTACGCCAAGGAGCAGGGCGCCCGCACCGTGTCCATCTGCAACACCAACGGCTCCACGATCCCGCGCGAGTCGGACGCCGTGCTCTACACGCACGCCGGCCCCGAGATCGCCGTCGCCTCCACCAAGGCGTTCCTGGCGCAGATCACCGCCGCCTACCTGCTGGGCCTGTACCTGGCCCAGCTGAACAAGAAGCTGTTCAGCGGCCAGATCAAGGACATCCTGGCGGACCTCGGGGCGATCCCCGGCAAGATCGAGGAGATCCTCGCCGCCAAGGACCAGGTCAAGGAGCTCGCCCGCTCCATGGCCGACGCCACCTCCGTCCTGTTCCTCGGCCGCAACGTGGGCTACCCGGTGGCCATGGAGGGCGCGCTCAAGCTCAAGGAGCTCGCGTACATCCACGCCGAGGGCTTCGCCGCGGGCGAGCTCAAGCACGGCCCGATCGCCCTGATCGACGACGGCCAGCCGGTCTTCGTGGTCATGCCCTCGCCCATGGACCGTCACTCGCTGCACGCCAAGGTGGTCTCGAACATCCAGGAGGTCCGCGCCCGCGGCGCCCGCACCTTCGCGGTCGCCGAGCGCGGCGACGCGGCCGTGCGCGGCCAGGCCGAGGTCGTCTTCGAGGTCCCCGAGACCCAGCCGATGCTCATGCCGCTGCTGACCACGGTCCCGCTGCAGATCTTCGCCCTCGAGCTCGCCACGGCGAAGGGCTACGACGTGGACCAGCCGCGCAACCTCGCCAAGTCCGTCACGGTGGAGTGATCCGCCGCTGAGGCCACCGAGACCTCTCCTGCCGGGCCCGGCCGCCACAGAGCGGCCGGGCCCGCGACGCGTCCGGCACGGTCGTCCTCCCGCGCCAGTAGACTCCCCGAGGAGGCCCGCCGCACCCGGCGGGCCGCACGACGAGACCCCGGAGAGTCATGCACACAGTGGAGATCGGCCAGCCGTACCCCCTCGGGGCCACCGTGGACGAGACCGGCACCAACTTCGCCCTCGCGGTCTCCCGCGAGGTGGAGGCGGTCGAGCTGTGCCTCGTCGCCGACGACGGCACGGAGACGCGCATCCCTCTCGAGGAGCGGCACGGCACCACATGGCACGCCCACGTGGCGGGCATCGGCCACGGGCAGCGCTACGGCTACCGCGTGCACGGCCCCTGGGACCCCGCCCGCGGCCTGTGGCACAACCCGGCCAAGATCCTCGTGGACCCGTACGCGCGGGCGTTCACCGGCGACTACGAGTGGGGCCAGCAGCACCACTCGTACGACTTCGACGAGCCGGACCGCATCGACACCTCGGACAACCTGGACACGAGCATGCTCGGCGTCGTCGTCGCCGAGGACTTCGACTGGGGCGATGACGCCCCACCCGCCGTCGAGCTCACGGACACGGTGATCTACGAGACCCACGTCAAGGGCATGACCAAGCTGCACCCCGCCGTCCCCGAGGAGCTGCGCGGCACCTACGCCGGCATGGCCCACCCGGAGGTGGTCCGCCACCTGACCGAGCTCGGGGTGACCGCCGTCGAGCTGATGCCCGTGCACCAGTTCGTCAACGACGCCACCCTGCAGGAGAAGGGGCTGAGCAACTACTGGGGCTACAACACGCTCGGCTTCTTCGCCCCGCACGCCGCCTACGCCTCCTCCTCGGAGGTGGGCGGCCAGGTCCGCGAGTTCAAGCAGATGGTGAAGGACCTGCACGCCGCCGGTCTCGAGGTGATCCTCGACGTGGTCTACAACCACACGGCCGAGGGCAACGACAAGGGCCCCATGCTCAGCCTGCGCGGGCTGGACAACGCCGGCTACTACCACCTCGTCGACGGCGACGAGCGGCACTACATGGACTACACGGGCACCGGGAACTCGGTGGACCTCTCCAGCCCCAAGGCCCTCCAGCTGGTCATGGACTCCCTGCGCTACTGGGTCACCGAGATGCACGTGGACGGCTTCCGGTTCGACCTGGCCACCACCCTCACCCGGGTGGAGGGGGAGCAGGGCCCGGACATGTTCTCCGGGTTCTTCGACGTGGTCCGCCAGGACCCGGTGCTGCGCACCGTCAAGCTCATCGCCGAGCCGTGGGACGTGGGCTGGGGCGGCTACCAGGTGGGCAACTTCCCCGGCCTGTGGTCCGAGTGGAACGGCATGTACCGGGATGCGGTACGCGACTTCTGGCGGGGCGAGCCCGGCACCCTCGGCGAGTTCGCCACCCGCCTGACCGGCTCGGCCGACCTCTACGAGGGGGACGGGCGCAGCCCCGGCGCGTCCGTCAACTTCGTCACGGCCCATGATGGCTTCACCCTGCGCGACCTCGTCTCCTACAACGAGAAGCACAACGAGGCCAACGGCGAGGACAACAACGACGGCGACGCGCACAACCGCTCGTGGAACTGCGGCGTCGAGGGGGAGACCGACGACCCCGAGGTCGTGACGCTGCGCGCCCGCCAGCGCCGCAACTTCCTGGCCACCCTGCTGATCAGCCAGGGCGTGCCCATGATCAGCCACGGCGACGAGCTGGGCCGCACCCAGGGCGGCAACAACAACGTCTACTGCCAGGACAACGAGATCTCGTGGATCGACTGGTCCGCCATGGACGACTCGCTCGTGGCGTTCACCCGCGACCTGATCGCGCTGCGCCGTGACCACGCGGTGTTCCGCCGTCGCCACCACTTCGACGGTCGCCCGGCGGCCCGCGACATCGAGGCGCCCCTGCCGGACATCGTGTGGCTCGAGCCGGACGCGACCGCCAAGACGGAGGACGACTGGGGCGCCGAGGCCCGGTCGATCGGCTTCTACCTCAACGGGCACACGCTCCCCCGAGGGGACGAGGACGGGGAGGAGCCCTACCGCGACTTCTACGTCCTCATGAACGCGTGGTGGGAGCCCGTGCCGTACACCCTGCCCGGGCCCACGTTCCCGGCCGAGTGGGAGGTCGTCGTGGACACCTCGTCCCACGTCGCCCCGAGCGGCTCGCACCCCCGCGTGCGCGCCGGGGACGTGCTCGAGCTCCCGGCCCGCTCCACCGTCGTGCTGCGGCAGGTCCCCGAGGGCGCATGAGCCCGCAGGCCGACCGGGGGCGCGTCCGCCGTGGCCTGCCGCGGTGGGCGCGGTCCCTCTGCGCCACCGTGGCGACCCTGGCGGCGCTGGGACTGGCCTTCGGCGCGGGATGGGCCACGCACGCCGTGACGGAGCCGCACCCGGACGACGCACCGCGCGTGGACGCCCTCCTCGTCCTCTACAGCCAGCCCCGCGTCTATGACGCCGCGATCGAGCTCGCCGCGTCCGGCGTCACCGACCGGCTCTTCGTCTCCGCGTACCTGGGGCCGGACGGGCACGAGAAGCTGTGCGGCGGCCCGGGGGAACGCGACCCGCGGCTGGCCGGCGTCAGCGTCGAGTGCTTCGCGCCCGATCCGGTGACCACCCAGGGCGAGGTCATCCACGCGGGCGACCGCATGCGCGAGCTCGGCCTGCACCACCTGGGCGTGCTCACCTTCCACCAGCACGTGGAGCGTGCGCGGCTGCTGGCGGAGCGGTGCTTCACCCCCGAGGAGGGCCGGGTGTCCCTGTACGCGTTCGACGCCGGCTTCGACCGGCTCGGCCGCCTGCAGCACGGCGTCTACGGCGTGCTGGCCTACGGGAAGGCGATGCTCACGCCGGGCTGCGACCAGCAGCTGCCCGGCGTGCTGCAGTGGCCGCTCGACCTGGCCAAGCGACTGCGCGGGCAGCCCGTCGGGGACGAGGCCGGCGCCGTCGTCGTGGGCGCCCGGCGGGCGGGGGCGGTGTGATCGTCGGCGTGGGGGTGGACGTGGTGGACGTCCCGCGGTTCCGGGCGCAGCTCGAGCGCACGCCGGCGCTGCGCGCACGCCTGTTCACCGAGGACGAGCGGGACCTGCCGCTGCGCTCGCTGGCCGCGCGCTTCGCCGCCAAGGAGGCGGTCGCCAAGGCCATGGGCGCCCCGCCCGGGATGATGTGGCACCACTGCTGGATCCCGCGCCCGGACCACGGCGACGCCCGCCCCACCGTGCACCTGACCGGCACCGTGCAGGCCCAGGCCGAGGCCCTGGGCATCACCCACTGGCACCTCTCCCTCAGTCATGACGGGGACGTCGCCACCGCCTACGTGGTCGCCGAACGCCGCGCGGCCGAGGAGGAGTCCGCATGACCGCCGATGACCTGACCCGCATCGCCGTGACCGGCTCGGCCGTGCGCACGGCCGAGGAGCCCCTGCTCGCGGCCGGGCGCGGCCCGGAGCTGATGCGCGCCGCCGCCTGGGCCCTGGCCGAGCACGCCGCCGCCCTGCTGCGTGAGCGCGGCCCCGTGGCCGGGGCGACCGTGGCCGCCCTCGTCGGCCCCGGCAACAACGGCGGGGACGCGCTGTTCGCCCTCGCCTTCCTGCGCCGCCGGGGCGTGGCCGCGGTCGCCGTGCCCGTCCGCCGGGACGACGACGGCGCCCCGCGCTGGCACGCCGAGGGCTGGGCTGCGCTGCGAGCGGCCGGGGGACGCCGCGCCGACGCGGTGCCGCCCGAGGCCGCGCTCGTGGTGGACGGCGTGCTCGGCACGGGCTTCACCGGCGAGTATGAGCTGCCCGCCGCGGCGCGCGCGCTGCCGACGGAGGCGCTCGTGCTGGCGTGCGACGTGCCCTCCGGCGTGGACGCGGACACCGGCGAGGTGCGGGGGGAGGCCCTCCGCGCGGACGCGACCGTGACGTTCGGCGCCCTCAAGTCCGGTCTCGTCCTCGGGGAGGGGGCGGCGCGCGCGGGCACCGTGCACGTGGTGGACATCGGGCTGGGACCGCACCTGCCGACGTCGCCGGCCGCGCGGCTGGGCGTGATGGACGAGGCCGCAGCACGGACCGCCCACCCGGCCCCCGCAGCCAAGGCCCACAAGTACACGCGCGGCGTGGTGGCCGTCGTCGCCGGATCGGAGCGCTACCCGGGGGCCGCCGTGCTCGCGAGCGCGGGCGCGCTGCAGACGGGCGCGGGCATGGTGCACCACGCCGGCCCGCAGACCACCCGGGACCTGGTGCTCGCCGCCCACCCCGAGGCGCTGGTCTCGGCGGAGGGGCCCGAGCCGTCGCGCGCGGACGCCTGGGTGGTCGGCCCCGGCCTGGACACCGAGCACGACGCGCGGCGGCGCTGGGCCGGCGTCCTCGCCGCGCTCGAGGAACGGCCCGAGGCGGCCCTCGTCGCCGACGCCTCGGCCCTGGACCTGGTCACCGCCGCCGAGCTGCGGACGCTGCGCGCGGCCGGCACGCCCGTGGTCCTGACGCCGCACGCCGGGGAGTGGTCCCGCCTGCGCGAGCGCGTCCCCGCGGACGGCGCCGACGCCGCCGACCCGCTCGCGGCACTGCGGGCGTGGACCGCTGCGCACGGGGCCACCGTCCTGCTCAAGGGCCCGCGCACCCTCGTGGTCGCTCCGGACGGCGAGGCATGGGTCGTGACCGGCGGCGGGCCCGACCTCGCGATGGGCGGGACCGGCGACGTGCTCTCCGGGGCGATCGGCGCCGTCCTGGCCGCGGACGTGGCGCGGCGCTCGCGGGCGCGCCGGGCCGGGGAGGATCCGGGCCCGGCGCCCACGGCCCGGCTCGCGGCCGCCGCCGCCTGGCTGCATGCCCAGGCCGGGGCCGACCAGGCCCGCGCCGGGCGGATCACCACGGCCACGCTGCCGGCCGCGCTGGGCGCGGGCGTCGCGCGCCTGTGGTGGCCGGTCGACGCCGAGCCGGAGGCCGTCCGATGAGCCGCGCCGACGTCAACCCGGCGGACACCGAGCGCGCCGTACGCATCGACCTGGCGGCCGTCCGGCACAACGTGGGCGTGCTGCAGGAGCGGATCCGCCGCCCCGACGGCAGCCGGCCGCTGCTGACCGCCGTCGTCAAGGCCGACGCCTACGGCCACGGCGCGGTGGCCGTCGCGCGCGCCGCCGCGGCCGCCGGCGCGGACCGGCTCGGGGTGGCCCACGTGCGCGAGGCCCTGGCCCTGCGCGCGGCGGGGGTGCGCCTGCCCGTGCTCGCGTGGCTGCACACCGGGGCCACGGACTTCGCCGCCGCGGTGGAGGCGGAGGTGACCCTCGGCGTCTCGGGCTGGGACCTCGACGCCGTCGCCGACGCCGTCCGGGGGCCGCGGGCCCGCGGCGGGGCCGGACCCGAGGCCCGCGCGGTCCTGCACCTGAAGGCGGACACCGGCCTGGGCCGCCACGGCTGCACGCCCGCGCGGTGGCCCGCGTTCGTCGCCCGTGCCGCCGAGCTCGAGGCCGCGGGCCTCGTGCGGGTGGAGGGCGTGTTCTCCCACCTCGGCGTGGCGGACGAGCCGGACCGGGCCGCCGAGACCACGGCGCAGCTGCTGCGGTTCGAACGGATGGCCGCCGAGGCCGCCGAGACGCTCGGCCACCCACTGCTGCGGCACCTGGCCAACACGCCCGCCACCCTCTCCCGGCCGGACACGCACCTGGACATGGTGCGCGTCGGCCTGGGCCTGTACGGGCTCTCCCCGTTCGCGGACGTCACCGCCGCCGAGCTCGGGCTGCGCCCGGCCATGTCCCTCGTCACCGTCCTGGCCAACGTCAAGGCCGTCCCCGCCGGGCAGGGCGTGTCCTACGGGTTCCGCCACGTCACGGCGGAGCCCACCACCCTCGGGCTCGTGCCCGTCGGCTACGCCGACGGCGTCCCGCGCGTCGTCGAGGGCACGCGCGTCCACGTCGGCGACCGGACCGTCCCCGTGGTGGGCCGCATCGCGATGGACCAGTTCGTGGTGGACCTCGGCCCGGACGCCGCGGACGCGCCCGGCGACGCCGTCGAGCTGTTCGGACCGGCCTCCGGCATTCCGGTGGAGGAGTGGGCCGCGGCCGCCGGGACGATCAACTACGAGCTGGTGACCCGCATCGGAGGCCGCGTGGACCGGCAGCACGTGGACCCCACGCCGACCCAGGAGGCCCGCCCATGAGCGACCACAAGATCCCCGCCCCCGGCCCGACCCTGCCGGAGCCCGTGCTGACGGTGACGGTCCCGCTCGAGGGCGCCGACGGCACCCGGGCGTTCGGCCGCGCCCTCGCCGGGGTGCTCCGCGCCGGCGACGTGCTGATCCTCACGGGCGACCTCGGCGCGGGCAAGACGACCTTCACCCAGGGGCTGGCCAGCGGATTCGGCGTGGCCTCCGGCGTGGTCTCGCCGACGTTCGTCCTCTCCCGCGTCCACCCCGCCCCGGCCAACGCCCCGGCGGGCACCCCGGACCTCGTGCACGTGGACGCGTATCGGCTGCGCTCGGCGGGGGAGCTCACGGACCTCGACCTGGACGCGAGCGTGGACCGCTCCGTGACCGTCGTCGAGTGGGGCCGGGGCATGGCCGAGTCCCTCGCCGGGTTCCCCGAGGACCCGGACGCCTCGTGGCTGGACATCGAGATCGTCCGGGCCCGCGGGGGTGAGGACGCCCCCGCGGCCTCGGCGGGGGAGGGCGAGGACGGCATCGTCACCGACTTCTCCGACGAGGACGGGGGCCAGGCCGAGGAGCTGCGTTCGGCCGTCGTGACCGGCCGCGGCCCGCGCTGGGCCGGCGTCGTGCTTCCGTAGACTGGCCGCCATGGCCCTGCTCCTCGCGATCGACTCCTCCGCCGCCGCCTCCGTCGCCGTCCTGCGGGACGGTGAGGAGCTCGCGCGCTGGGCCACGGACGACACCCACGCCCACGCCGAGGTGCTCGCCCCCGCGGTGCAGACCGTGCTCGGCGAGGCCGGCGTCACCGGCACCGCGCTGGACGCGCTCGCGGTCGGCGTCGGCCCCGGACCCTTCACGGGACTGCGCGCGGGCCTGGCGACGGCGGCCGCCCTCGGCCTGGCGTGGGACGTGCCCGTGCACGGGGTCCGCAGCCTCGACGCGCTCGCCCACGCGGCCGGCGTCGACGCCTTCCGCCACGGGATCGAGGAGTTCGTGGTCGCCACGGACGCCCGCCGCCGCGAGGTCTACTGGGCCCACTACGCGCAGGTCGGCGGGCAGCCGACCCTGCTGCACGGCCCCTTCGTCTCGCCGGCGGACGAGGTCACCCCGCTGCCCGTCTACGGCGCGGGGGCCGGGCTCTACCCCGAGGCGCTGCGCGCGGTGCCGGACTGGGAGTCGGCCACGCCGTCCGCCGTCGGGGTGGGGCAGGTGGCCGAGCTCGCCCTGCGGCGCGGCCGAGGCCTCGTGCCCGCCGAGCCGCTCTACCTGCGCGAGTCCGACGCCAAGGTCCCCGGCCCCCGCAAGCGGGCGGGCGCGTGAGCCCGGCCGAGCCGGACCCGGCCGACGACGGGCGCCCCGCTGAGGACGCGCACGGGCTGCCGCCCGGATACCTGCTGCGCCCCATGACCGTGTGGGACATCCCCGAGGTGCTCGCCCACGAGGCCACGCTCTTCCCGCTCGACGCCTGGCCCGCGCACTTCTACGAGGAGGAGCTCGCCCAGACCGGCCCCGCCAGCGGGCGGGACGCGCACGGCCGCCCGCCCACCCGGGACTACCGCGTGGTCGTCCGCGACGTGGCCGCGCCCGGCTCCGCGGACGACGACGGCCCCGCCCCCGGCGAGATCGTCGGCTACGGCGGGATCATGGTGGTCGGCGACGTCGCCGACGTGCAGACCGTGGGCACCGTCGCCGCGGCGCAGGGAAGGGGGATCGGCGCGGCCCAGCTGCGCTGGATGGCCGCGGAGGCCACGGTGCGCGGCGCGAGCGCCCTCATGCTCGAGGTCCGGGCCTCCAACGCCGCCGCCCGGCGCCTCTACGTGCGCCACGGATTCGAGGAGCTGCACGTGCGCCGCCGCTACTACCCGGGCGGCGAGGACGCCGTGATCATGCGCAAGGCCCTGTGACCGGGCCGCTCACTAGACTGGAGCCCATGCCCACCGCCACCGCAGCCCCCCTCGTGCTCGGCATCGAGTCCTCCTGCGACGAGACCGGCGTCGGCGTCGTCCGCGGCACCGCCCTGCTGGCCCACGAGGTCGCCTCCTCCGTCGAGGAGCACGTGCGCTTCGGCGGCGTGATCCCGGAGATCGCCGCCCGTGCGCACCTCGAGGCCCTCGTGCCCACGATCCGCCGCGCTCTGGACGCCGCCGACGTCACCCTCGCGGACCTCGACGCGATCGCCGTCACCTCCGGTCCGGGTCTGGCGGGCGCGCTCATGGTGGGGGTCGCGGGGGCGAAGGCGCTCGCCACGGCCCTCGGCACGCCCCTCTACGGCATCAACCACCTCGTGGCGCATGTGGGCGTGGGCATGCTGGACGGCGTGCGGCCCGCGCAGTGGGACGACCTGCCCGCGGACCTGGGCGCGCTGCTCGTCTCCGGCGGGCACACCGAGATCCTGCGCGTGGGCCGGATCAGCTCCGAGGTCGAGCTGCTGGGCTCGACCATCGACGACGCGGCCGGCGAGGCGTACGACAAGGTCGCCCGGCTCATCGGGGCGGGCTACCCCGGGGGCCCCGTGATCGACCGGCTCGCCGCCGAGGGCGATCCGAGGGCCTTCCGCTTCCCGCGCGGGCTCACCGCGGGCAAGTTCGTCGGCAGCGTCGAGGAGCCCGGCCCGCACCGGCACGACTGGTCCTTCTCCGGGCTGAAGACCGCCGTCTCCCGCGCCGTGGAGCAGTTCGAGGCCCGCGGGCTCGAGGTGCCGCGCGCGGACATCGCCGCCTCCTTCCAGGAGGCCGTCGCGGACGTGATCACCGCCAAGGCCGTCCGCGCCTGCCGCGAGCACGGGCTCACCCACCTGATGCTCGGCGGCGGCGTCGCGGCGAACTCGCGCCTGCGCGCCCTGCTCGCCGACCGGTGCCGCTCCGCGGGCATCGAGCTGACCGTCCCGCCCGTGGACCTGTGCACCGACAACGGGGCGATGGTCGCCGCGCTCGGCGCACGCCTGGTGCGCGACGGCGTCGCCCCCTCCGACGCGTGGTTCGGCGCGGACCCGGGACAGCCGGTCGAGGTCGTCAGCGTCTGAGCGCGCCCGGCCCCTTGCCGCCACGCCCACACGTTCCGTAGATAGGGCCCATGACCGGCCATGAGCACCCCCGCCCCGAGTCCACCTCCGCCGCCGTGGACGAGCAGATGCTGGAGGACTTCCTCAATCAGCACCTGCTCGGCTCCCGCTCGGGCGTGAAGGCGTTCCGCGCCGCCGAGCAGACCTGGGCCGGCACCCCGCAGGAGGCCGCGCTGCGCCGCCTCGGCGACGCCGTCCAGGACGACCAGGACCGCCTGGAGGCGCTCATCGGCGAACTGGGTCTCCGCACCCCGCTGGTGGACCGGGCCGCCGGCGCGGCGGCCGAGGTCGGCGGACGCCTCAACCCCGTGAACGCGCTGCGCACGCGCGGCTCCGGCTGGACGCAGATCGAACTGGACCTGCTGCAGGGCATGCTCCAGGCCAAGTCCGCGATGTGGCACGTCCTCGAACAGCTCGCGCCGCACCTGCCGGCGGTCGACGCCGCCGAGATGCAGGCACTGCGTCAGAGGGCCGCCGACCAGCAGCGCGAGGTCCAGCGCATCACCTCCGCCACCCTCGAGGGCCGGTTCCTGGCCGGCTGAGGCCCGGGCTACTCCTCGCCCGTCTGATGCTCCCCGGACCGACCGCCGTGCACCTCGGCGGGCAGCTCGTCCACCGGGGCGACGACGACGTCCTGCAGCTTCCAGTCCAGGGCGGCGATCGCGTCCCGCAGCGCGCAGCAGCGGGCCACCGTCACGTCCGCCCCCTCGTGCGGCACCACGAACATCTCGACGTGGAACACGTGGCCCTCGTCTCGGACGCGGGCGCCCGCATGGCGCACCCACGGCTCCGCCCAGGCGACCCGCTCGGCACGGTCGATGAGCGGGTGCGGCCGGGCGCCGTCGATCGTGGCGGCGCGGCGGTCCGCCAGGTTCGTGACGGCCTCCTTGAGGTTCTTCCAGCCGTCCAGCACGATGCTCACTCCCACGAAGATCGCCGCAGCGGAGTCCGCCCACCACCAGCCCAGGCCGATGCCGGCCACGCCGACGATGGTGGCCACGCCCGTCTGCCAGTCCGCCTTGTTCATGTCCGCGTCCGCGTACAGCACGCGGTCGTGGAGCTGCTCGGCCAGCGTGAGCTTCTTGTGGCCGAGGATCATGGGCCCGGGCACGGACAGGGCCATCACGGCCATCATGAACCAGCCCTGCCACACGGTGTGCCCGAACAGGTCGAACGTGCCGATGGGTGGGTGCTCCGCCGTCACCAGGCCCAGGATGGAGTCGCCGACGAGGACCACGCCCATCACGGACAGGGCGACGGCGGCCACGAGGTGTCCCACCCCGACGGACCGGTGAGAGCCGTAGGGCCGGGCCCGCGTCGGGGCCATGCGGGCCACGCGCAGGGCGACGAGGAACGCGATCGGCGGGATCAGGGACAGCAGGTCCTCGATCCACGCGGCCCGCATGGCCTGCGAGGAGCCCATCACGATCGCCACGAGGACGATCGTGACCACGATCACCCCCAGCGTCACCCATTCGAGCCGCTTGGCCTGCTGGACCACGCGCTCGATCTCCGGGGGCAGCTCCGTGGCGCCGAACCGGCGCCCGCTCGGCCCCGTCTCCCGGGTGTCCTGCCGCGTCATCGGGCCTCCTCCGCTGCGCGCTGGTCGAAGTACGCCTCGAGTGCCGTGAGCATCTGATTCTCACCCAGGGGCACGGCCATCACGAGCTTCACCGGCTCGCCGTCCGGGCCCTCCGCCTCGGCGTAGTCGCGGGTGATGCTCGCGTGCGACGTCCACGGGGACGCCGAGGTCAGGCCACCGGCCACCAGGTCCATGTCACCCTTCTCCAGCGCGGTCATGAGCGCCTCCTCCCCGGCCACGGTCCACTCGACGCGTGCGTCGTGCGCCGCCGCGAAGCCGCGGATCAGGTCGGGCTCGGGGCCGACGGGCTCGGCGCCCGAGGCGTCCACGTGGGGCGGGTGGTGCACGACGCCGGCGCGCAGCACCCCGCCCGTGACGCGGTCCAGGGTGCCGTCCGGGTCGGCGGGGTAGCCGGAGGAGGTGCAGGCGGTGAACCCGAGGGCGGCGCCCCCGAGCAGGCCCGCCAGGGCGGCCCGGCGGGTGATGGTCATCGTCCTCATTCCGTGGGCGAGTGCGAGCGGTGCCCGGCGTTGCCGAGGCCTTCGGCGCCGTCGAGATGGTCGAGCACGAGGCGGACCGCCTCCCGGGCGTCGGTGGTCTCGGACCAACCGGTCGCGGCGCGCAGGGCCGTGGTGTCCATGATGGGCACCGCTGCGGCCATGTCCACCCACCCCGGGTCGGTGGGCTGCAGCCGTGCCCGGTAGCTCAGCGCCGCGGCCGCGCGGAACAGGCCCACGGGCAGCTCCAGGATGCGGCGCGCCCCGAGGACGGTGCCCATGGTGTGCGCGTCCAGCACGGGGTCGGCGGCCACATTGAAGGCGCCGCCTGCCCGGTGGACGATCACGCGCCAGTACGCGTCCGCCACGTCCTGGGCCGTGAGCGCCTGGAATCGCAGGCCCCGCGGGAACGGAAGCACCGGAGTGCGCAGGCGGGCGACCAGCCGGGCGGGGACGAGGTCGCCCAGGAAGTAGTCCTTGATCTCGGGCCCGGCGGCGGACTGGAAGATCAGCCCGGGGCGCAGCCGGGTCACGAGCAGCTCAGGGTGCTCGGCCTGCACGCGGTCGAGGATCGACTCGACCTCGGCCTTCTGCGCGGCGTAGTGCGAGGTGGGGACCCCGGTGGTGGGATGGGACTCGGGCACGGCGCGGCCCTTCGGCCCGGGCCCGTACGCGCCCACCGAGGACGCGTAGACCAGGTGGGGCACGCCCGCCTCGGCCACGGCCCGGAACACCCGCTCGTTGCCGGCCACGTTGACGGCGCGCAGGTGGTCGCGGTCGCGGTTGGGGCGGATCACCCACACCAGGTCGACAACGGCGTCGGCGCCGGCCACGATCTCGCGCAGCCGCCCCGCCGCCGTGGGCTCCGCCACGTCCAGGCGGTGCCACTCGACGCCGTCGTAGGGCGCTCCGGCCCGGTCCGGGCCGCGCCGGCTCACGCCCACGATCGAGCTCACCTCGGCCGCGGCCTGGAGGCGGTGCAGGACAGCGGTGCCGACGTTGCCCGTCGCGCCCAGGACGACGATCCTCACGGCTTCAGGACCACCTTGATGCAGCCGTCCTCCTTCTTCTGGAACGTCTCATAGAGGGCGGGCGCGTCCTCGAGCGGGGCGGTGTGCGTGGCCAGGTCGAGCACGCCGAGGGGATCGGACGGGTCGTCGAGCAGGGGCAGCAGGTCGTCCACCCAGCGACGGACGTTGCACTGGCCCATCGTCAGGGTGACCTGCTTGTCGAACAGGGTGAGCATCGGCATCGGGTCCTTCATGCCGCCGTAGACCCCGGAGAGCGACACCGTGCCGCCGCGCCGGACCGCGTCGATCGCGGTGTGGAGGGCGCTCAGGCGGTCGACGCCGGCGGTCTTCATGGCCGCCCGGCCGAGCGCGTCGGGCAGCAGGCCCACGGCGGTGTGGGCCGCATGCCCCGCCGGGGAGGCGTGCGCCTCCATGCCGACCGCGTCCACGACCCCGTCGGGGCCGCGGCCGCCGGTGCGCTCGCGGAGCACCTCGGCCTCGCCGCCGTCGGCGTCCAGGACCTCGATGCCGTGCCGGGCCGCCATCGCGCGGCGCTCGGGGACCGGGTCGACGCCGATCACCCGGTACCCCAGGTGCACGCCGATGCGCGCCGCCAGCTGGCCGATGGGGCCGAGGCCGAGCACCGCGAGCGTGCCGCCGTCGGGGACGTTCGCGTACTGGACCCCCTGCCAGGCGGTGGGGACGACGTCCGAGAGGAACAGCCACTGCTCATCCGGGCCGGTGTGCGGCACCTTCACGGGGCCGTAGTCCGCGTGGGGCACACGCAGCAGCTCGGCCTGCCCGCCGGGGACGGAGCCGTAGAGCCGGGAGTAGCCGAAGAGCGCGGCGCCGGAGCCCTGCTCCCGCACCTGGGTGGTCTCGCACTGGGACTGCAGCCCGCGCTGACACATCCAGCACCGACCGCAGGAGATGGTGAAGGGCACGACCACCCGATCACCGGGCCGGATGTGGGTGACCTCGGACCCGACCTCGCGGACGATGCCCATCGGCTCGTGGCCGATCACGTCCCCCGCGTCCATGAACGGCCCCAGGACCTCGTACAGATGCAGGTCCGACCCGCAGATGCCGGTCGAGGTGACCTCGATGATCGCGTCCGTCGGCTCCTGGATCCGAGGATCCGGGACCTCCTCGACGGCGACGTTGCGCTTTCCCTGCCATGTGAGTGCTCGCATGGTGCGACCGTAGCCGCGTCGGGCGGGCCGGCGGAAGCGTGGAGGCGCGGCGGGGCCGCCACCTCGTCGGGGGAGCGGCCGCTCAGCCGGTGCGGCCGGCCAACGAGGCGCGGGTGCGGGCGGCGGCGTCCAGCACGACCGCGCGCAGCGGGGCCACCGCGTCATCCGTGTCCTCGCCCGCGGCCGGCGGGCCGGCCAGGGCCTGCGCCTCCACGCGGCGCTGCCGGGCCGCGGCGCCGCCGTCGTCGATCATCGCCTGGACGCCGGCGAGCTCCGCCGCGCAGCCCAGCCGCTCGGCGACCGGGGTCAGTCGCTCGATCTCCGCCGGCAGGTGCTCCGCCAGCGGGACCTGGGTGCCGCGGGCGTCCACGATCACGGTGGCGTCCATGCCGTACCGGGCGGCGCGCCACTTGTTCTCCTGCACGTGCCACGGCGGCAGGACCTCGACCGTCTCGCCGCGCTCCAGGCTCGCGGACAGGTCGTCCACGAGGCACTGCGTGTAGGCGGTCACGGCGGCGATCTCCTCGAGCGTGGCCAGGCCGTCGCACGCGCGCATCTCCACCGTGCCCAGGCGGGGCACGGCCCGCACGTCCCAGCGGCACTCGGTGACGTCCGCGATCATGCCCACCTGCTCCATCTGGGCCACGCAGCGCTCGAAGTCCTCCCACTCCTGGAACTGGAACGGCAGGCCGGCCGTGGGCAGCTGCTGGAACAGGAGGGTGCGCTGGGACTGGTAGCCCGTGTCCGTGCCCGCCCAGAAGGGGGAGGAGGCCGAGAGTGCGAGCAGGTGCGGCACGCGGTTGACCAGGCCGTTCACCACCGGCATGGCCTTGGAGACGTCGTCCAGGCCCACGTGCACGTGCACGCCGAAGATCAGCATCTGCCGACCCCAGTACTGGGTGAGATCCAGCATGCGGTCGTAGCGCTCGCTGGGCGTCGAGGGCTGCGCGATCGCGTCCGCGAACGGGTGCGTGCCCTGGCAGAACAGGGAGATGCCCCGCGCCGCCGCGGCGTCGGCCACGCGCGCGGCGATCCGGCCGAGGTCCGCCGTCGCGGCGTCGACGCGCTCGTGCACACCCGTGACGAGTTCCACCGTGTTCTGCAGGAGCTCGCTGGTCATGTGCGGGTTCACGTCGTCCTCGGCGAGGCCCTCGGTCACATGCAGGGCGCGCAGCAGGTCTGGGGCCTCGGAGCGCAGCTCGCCGGACACGGCGTCCACGAGCGCGAGCTCCCACTCGATTCCGAGAGTGGACTGCGCGGAGTCGGCGAAGGGCAGAGTCATGCCGCCCATCCTAGAAGCCCCTGCCGGGTCTGCGCCCGGTGTCCACGCTTCGGACCTAGGGTGGGGCGCATGGCCCGTCCCCGCCCCGCCTCCCGCTCGCCGCGCCCCACGGCCGCCGCCTCGGAGGCGGACGCCACCGCCCTGGCCCCCGTCCTCGAGCCGGAGGGCCGCGCGCTCCTCGACTCCCTCGCCGGGTACCGCGAGGCCGACGCGCTCGCGGTCTCCTCACGCCTGCGTGCGGCCGGGCATCCGCCGGAGCGCGTGGCCGCCGCGCTGACCCAGGCCGCGCTGCGGTCCCGGGCGGAGGCCCGCCTCGGGCGGCAGGCGCGCCGGATGCTGTTCACCCGCGACGGCCTGGAGCAGGCCACCCGCCCGCTGGTCGCGGGCCTGCACGCGGACCGGCTGGCGGCCGCGGGGGCCCGGTGCGTCGCCGACCTCGGCTGCGGTCTCGGCCTGGACGCGCGCGCCTTCGCCGACCGGGGCCTGGACGTCGTGGCGGTGGAGCGGGACGCCGTCGTCGCCGCGGCCGCCGAGGTGAACCTCGCCGGCCACCGCGGTGCGCGTGTGGTGCACGGCGACGCCGTGGCCTGGGCCCGCGCCCACGTGCCCGCCGAGGCGGACGCGGTGTGGCTGGACCCCGCCCGCCGTCAGGTCGGCGGGGGCGGGTCCGCGCGCGTGTTCGACCCCGAGGCGTTCTCCCCGCCCCTGAGCGTCGTGACGGACATCGCCGCGACGGGCGTGCCGGTCGGGGTCAAGCTCGGCCCGGGGCTTCCGCACGAGGCCGTGCCGGCGGGCGCCGAGGCCGAGTGGGTGAGCGTCGACGGCGACGTCGTGGAGGCCGCCCTGTGGTTCAACGCGGCGGCCCGCCCCGGGGTGCGGCGGGCGGCGCGCGTCATGACCGTCCGGGGCGGGGAGACGACGACGGCGCAGCTCGTCTCCGGCGCGGACTTCGGCGACTCGCCCGAGCTCGAGGCCGTGGGGGAGGAGGGCATGGCGGGGCTCGTCGGCGCGGTCCTGCACGAGCCGGACGGCGCCGTCATCCGGGCCGGACTCGTGACGGACCTGGCCGCGTCCTGGCCCGTGCCGACGCGGCAGCTGGACCCCCACCTGGCCTACCTCGTCGCGCCCGAACCCGTGCGGGACGGCCTGGCCCGCGCCCATCGGATCGAGGCGGTGCACGGCTTCCACCTGGCCTCCCTGCGGCGCTGGGCGAAGGAGACCGGGGTGGGTCGGCTGGACGTGAAGAAGCGGGGCATCCGCGAGACGCCCGAGGAGGTGCGGCGCGCCGTCCTCGGCGGGGCGAAGCCGGGCCGGCGTGGCGGGGCCGGACGGCACGCCACCCTCGTGCTGGCGCGCGTGGGTCGGTCGCGGTTCGCCCTCGAGGTGACGCCGTTGGACTGACAGGGCTCCAGGCCGCGGGCTCCGGGCGGCGGGAGCCGTCGAACCCCCGTTGGGGGATTACGGCACCCTCGTGTACGGTATTCGACTGAGGCAAGGCTCACCTCCACGGGAGCGCGCCCACCACCCCGACTGCTCATCCCGGGGCAGCCCCGCCGCCCAGAAGGAGAACCATGCCGCGTTCCGCCCGTGCCCCCCGCCTCGCCCGTCTCGCCCTGACCTCGGTGGCGGCCCTCGCCCTCGTCGGCTGCTCCGCCGGCGGCGCGGCCACGGGCTCGTCCTCCGCGAGCGCCTCCGGCGAGTCCTCGTCCTCCGCGAGCGCCGCCGACGGCTCCTCGGCCGCCTCGGGCGGCGTCGCGGCCGGGGTCACCGTCACCGACATGTCCGGCGCCGAGGTCACCCTGCCGGAGGAGGTCGACTCCGTCATCGCCACGGACAACCGCACCTTCCGCACGCTGGACGACTGGGGCGTCGAGCTGTCGGCCGCGCCGAAGCAGATCATGTACAAGGGCGAGGGCGGGCCCTCCTACCTCCAGGACGACTCGGTCGCCGACATCGGCAACCACCGGGAGCCGGACATGGAGCTGTTCGTCACCGCCGAGCCGGACGTCGTGTTCAACGGCCAGCGGTTCAACGAGCGCAAGGCCGAGATCGACGAGCTGACCGGCGACGCCGCCGTCGTGGACACGGACTTCGACGTCACGCAGACCCCCATGGACGAGGGCCTGAAGGAGCTGACCACCCTGCTGGGCGAGGCCACCGGCCACGAGGCCGATGCCGAGAAGCTCATCGCCGACTTCGACGCCGCCACCCAGCGCGCCAAGGACGCCTACGACCCCGAGCAGACCGTCATGGGCCTCATCGCCTCGGGCGGTGAGCTGTCGTACGTCGCGCCCAGCACCGGTCGCGCCATCGGCCCGTTCTTCGACATGCTGGAGCTGACCCCGGCCCTCGAGCAGTCGGGCACCGACAACCACCAGGGCGACGACATCTCCGTCGAGGCCATCGCGAAGTCGAACCCGGACTGGCTGATCGTCATGGACCGCGACGCCGCCATCGGCGAGGAGAACGCCACCGCCGCCGAGCTGATCGAGCGCTCCGAGGCCCTCCAGGACGTGACCGCGGTGAAGGAGGGCAACATCGTCTACCTGCCCGCCGACTTCTACGTCGCCGAGGACATCCAGAACCACACCACCGTCATGGAGGACCTCGCGAAGGCCTTCGAAGGCGCGCAGTGACTCTCGACGTGCGTCACCACGTCGCCGACGCCCCGCCCCGGCTCGAGGAGCCGGGGCGGGGCGACCGCGTGTGCTGGGTCCCGCCCGCCGTCCTGCGGCCCGAGCGCACCCGCTGGCAGCGCACCTGGCCGCTGCTGGTCGGCGTCGTGGTGACCGCGGCCCTCATCGTGGTCTCGCTGTTCGTGGGCGTGTACGACGTCGGCGCGGAGGGCGGACGCGAGATGTTCGCCATCACGCGCGTGCCGCGCACGGTCGCCCTCGTGCTGGCCGGCGCCTCGATGGCGATGTGCGGGCTGATCATGCAGCTCATGACGCAGAACCGCTTCGTGGAGCCCAGCACCACGGGCACCACCGAGTGGGCCGGTCTCGGCTTATTGGTGACCATGGTGCTCGTGCCGGGGGCGGGCCTGGTGACCCGGATGGCCGGGGCCATCCTCTTCGCCTTCGTCGGCACCCTCGTGTTCTTCCTCTTCCTGCGGCGTGTGCGCCTGCAGTCCTCCCTCATCGTGCCGATCGTGGGCATCATGCTCGGCGCCGTCGTGGGCGCCGCCTCGACGTTCCTCGCCCTCCAGACGGACATGCTGCAGCAGGTGGGCGCGTGGTTCGCGGGCTCGTTCACCTCCGTGGTCCGCGGCCGGTATGAGCTGCTCTTCCTCGTGCTGATCGTGTGCGTGGCGGTCTTCGTCATCGCGGACCGCTTCACCGTGGCCGGCCTCGGCAAGGACGTCGCCACGAACGTCGGCCTCAACTACGACGCCGTGATCCTCACCGGCGTGGCCATGGTGGCCGTGGCCACCGGCGTGGTCACCGTGGTGATCGGGGCCCTCCCGTTCCTGGGGCTCGTGGTCCCCAACCTCGTGTCCATGGTGCGCGGCGACAACCTGCGGACGAACCTGCCCTGGGTGGTCATGGTCGGCGTGTGGATCGTGATCGTCTGCGACCTGATCGGGCGCACCGTGATCGCCCCGTTCGAGGTGCCCATCTCGCTGATCCTGGGCCTCGTGGGCGCGATCGTGTTCCTCGCCCTGCTGCTGAGGCAGGCCAAGCATGGCTGAGCCGCTCGCGACCGCCCCGGGTCGCCTCCCCGCCCCGCCCGGTGGCGCCACCGCGGCCGGGCCCGTCGAGGCCGACGCCCCGCGCCGGTCCGGCGCGTTCGTCACCGCCGCCGACCGCCGGAGGTATGCGGTCGTCGTCGCCGTGCTGGCCGCCGTCGCCGTGCTCTCCACCGCCGGGATCCTGCTGTGGGGCAACGAGGCCGAACCCGGTTCGCGCGCGTTCTGGATGATCGCGCGGATGCGCGTGGAGTCCCTGGGCGTGATCGGCATCGTGGCGCTGTGCCACTCCTTCGCGACCGTCAGCTTCCACACGGTGACGGGCAACCGCATCATCACGCCCTCGATCATGGGGTTCGAGGCGCTCTACACCGCCGTGTCGACCGCCGCCGTGTACGTGCTGGGAGCCGCCGGCGTCGCGGTGCTGACCGGGGTGGGGCCGTTCCTCGCCCAGGCCGCGCTCATGGTGGCGCTGGCGACGGCCCTGTACTCGTGGCTGCTCTCCCGGCCCTACGGCAGCGTCCATCTGATGCTGCTCGTGGGCGTGGTGCTGGGCGGCGGGCTGGCCGCGCTGAGCACGTTCATGCAGCGACTGCTGGACCCGAACTCGTTCGACCTGCTGAGCGCGCGGCTCTTCGGCAACATCTCCAACGCCCGGACCGAGTACGTGGCGATCGCCGCGCCCATCGCCGTCGTCGTGTGCGCGCTGCTGTGGCTGCGCTCCCGCCGCCTGAACACGGTGGCGCTCGGCGCCGACGCCGCGACCAACCTGGGCCTGCACCACCGGCGCGAGCTCATGGTGACGCTGCTGCTGGTCTCCGTGCTGATGGCCATGACCACCGCGCTCGTGGGCCCGATGACGTTCCTCGGCTTCCTCGTGGCGACGCTGGCGTACAGCCTCGTCGACACCCACGACCACCGGTTCATCCTCCCGGTGGCGGCGCTGGCCGGGTACGCGGTGCTCACGAGCGCCTACTTCGTGCTGCGGCACGTGTTCTACGCGGGGGGTGCGGTCACGGTGGTCATCGAGCTGATCGGCGGCATCACCTTCCTGGTCGTCGTGATGAGAAAGGGACGTCTGTGATCGAGCTGCGCGGCGTGGTGAAGCGCCACAGCGACGAGGTGTGCATCGGGCCCGTGGACCTGGACATCCAGGCCGGGGGAGTGACCGCGCTCGTGGGGCCCAACGGGGCGGGCAAGTCCACGCTGCTGACGATGATCGGCCGGCTGCAGGACGCCGACGCCGGGACGATCGCCGTGGGCAGGCACGACATCACCACGACGCCGTCCCGGAAGATCGCGCAGACCCTGTCCATCCTGCGGCAGGAGAACCACTTCGTGACGCGGCTGACCGTGCGACAGCTCGTGGGGTTCGGGCGCTACCCGTACACGCGCGGCCGGCTGACCCTGGAGGACGAGCGGCACGTGTCCGACGCGATCGACTTCCTCAACCTCGGCCCGTTCGAGAACCGGTACCTCGACCAGCTCTCGGGCGGCCAGCGGCAGCGCGCGTACGTGGCGATGGTGCTGGCGCAGAACACCGAGTACGTGCTGCTGGACGAGCCGCTGAACAACCTGGACATGCAGCACTCGGTGCAGATGATGCAGCAGTTGCGCCGGGCCGCCGACGAGCTGGGCCGGACCGTGGTGATCGTGCTGCACGACATCAACTTCGCCGCCCACTACGCCGACCGGATCGTGGCCATGGGCGACGGCCAGGTGGTGGAGACCGGCACCCCGGCCGAGATCCTGCGCCCTGAGGTGCTGGAGCGAATCTTCAAGACCCCCTGCAGCGTGGTGGACGGACCGCACGGGCCGCTGGCCGTGTACTACTGAGCGGGGCGACGGTGAGGCCGGCCCGGGTCGGTCCGGGCGGGGGTCGGGTGCCCGGCCGACGCGAGCGTTCCGTGGGCAGAACCCGCCGGGTCTCGCCTTCCGGGGGCAGAACCCGCGTGTTTCCAGGTTCCGTGGGCAGAAGCACCCTCGCTTCTGCCCACGGAACCCCTGCGCATGGACGGCAGGGCCATACGCGACGACGACGTCAGGCATCCCAGCCGTTCGAGACCTGTGCCCGTCGTCTGAGGACGGCCTCGATCACCCGCGCGTATCCCTCGCCGACGTCCCGGCTCGTGACGTGCAGGGTCATCTGCCCACGCTCCGCGTAGTACTGGTCTCGCCGGGCGTCCCGGGCGTGTTGCTCGGCACTCCGGTGCACCTCGCCGTCGTACTGGAGGACGAGCCGGCAGTCCTCGAACCACAGATCGGCCTCGGGGGCGTCCCGCCGCCCGGGGTCGAACACGTGCTGCAGCGTCGGCTCGCCCAGCCCCGCCTCGACGAGCGCCAGCCTCAGCCGGGTCTCCTGCGGCGAGTCGGCACCCACCCGTACGCGCTCGAGCGCCGCCGTCGCCCGCGGTCTTCCGACGAACCGCCCGAGCGGCCGCATCGCCTCGTGCAGCGCGGTGACCGTGGTGATGGGAGGCCGCCGGCCGCGCGGGGACCAGGGGTGACGGACCAGGTGGTCACCCGCCGACACGAGGGATGCCTCGTCCCAGGGGTGGCCGATCGAGCACAGATCGAGCCAGGTCCGTTCCGGCGTCGTCACCCGTAGCCCGAGCACGGAGGTGACGTGGCCGGCGGGCAGGGGTCTGCGGTGCTCCATGACGCCGGGGATCCGCGCCCGTGCGGTGCCGCGGTGCAACGTGATCTCGACGGCGGCGCGTCGCGTGGCCCCGCCCGGGGGAAGCGGGAGGCCGTGGAGGTGCGCCGCCGTCTCGTGGGAGAGAACGGCGTCGGGACGGGACCGCAGGAGGGCGGTCAGCAGGTCGAGGCCGACCCCGTGGTGCGGCGGCGGGAGCCCGGCAGACTCCCAGGTGCGCAGCGGCATGTCACGGCGACGGTGGATGCCGCGGGCGAGGCGGAGGACGTCGGACCGCCGCACCCGGCTGGGCGGCAGACCGCGTTCGAGCACGTCGCGGGTGGTGAAGACGGGGACGAGGGGGAGATCGGGGGCGAAGGACATGGGTCGACCTTGACGCGGTCGGCCTGACGACGGCCGGGCGGGCCGCGTGTCTGTGCACACCAGCGCAGGGTGGGCCGGCTGTGCAGGACTCGGCGGCGGCCGGTTGTCCCGCCGGGACGACGTCGTCATGGCTCGGTGGGCAGAACTGCGAGGAGTTCCGCCCACGCAACATCCGTGGGCAGAAGAGAGGGCGCTTCTGCCCACGGAGACCGAAAACCTGCGGATGCTGCCCACGCGATGGGCGGGGGTGCGGTTTCTGCCCACGGAGGGGGAGGGGGGAGGGTGGGGAGTGGGGGAGGGACAGGTTGCGGGCCGCCGTCGTGACCACTCCGCGTGCTCTTGGGCTCGGAACCCGCCCCGCCCGCCGCCCCACGGCATCCCACCGCACCGCGCCCCACGCCTCCGCCCACGGCGGACGGCGGGGACACGGCTGGCACTCATGTTGAAGGAGTGCCAAAACCCGGAGTAGAGTCTGGACTGGCACTCGGGGGTACCGGGTGCCAATGCCCGAGGTGGACCGTCCGGCACCGCGACGACGGAGGGTCTGACGCCCGTGGCGCACCCGCAGACCACAGCATCAGCGGACCGGCGAGCCCGCCGGAGCCGCACGTCGACGAAGAAGGAGTGTGCAGCATGTCTGTCTCCATCAAGCCCCTCGAGGATCGCATCGTTGTCCGCCCCCTGGAGGCCGAGCAGACCACCGCGTCGGGCCTCGTGATCCCGGACACCGCCAAGGAGAAGCCGCAGGAGGGCCAGGTCGTGGCCGTGGGCCCGGGCCGGGTCGCCGAGAACGGCAACCGCGTGCCCGTCGACGTCGCCGAGGGTGACGTGGTGCTGTACTCCAAGTACGGCGGCACCGAGGTCAAGGTCGGCGGCGAGGAGTACCTGGTGCTCTCCGCCCGCGACGTGCTGGCCGTCGTCGCCAAGTGACCCCGCCGCGACGGGCCCGGTGAGCGGCGCGCACCGCACCGGTGCGCGCGCCCCGGGCCCCTCGCGTCCCCGCACCCCCTGACTCCCTGAACGAAAGGAGCGTCCGTCATGGCCAAGCAGCTGGCTTTCAACGACGACGCACGCCGCGCCCTCCAGGCCGGCATCGACAAGCTCGCCGACACCGTCAAGGTCACCCTCGGCCCCAAGGGCCGCAACGTGGTGCTCGACAAGGCGTGGGGCGCCCCCACCATCACCAACGACGGCGTCACGATCGCCCGTGAGGTGGAGCTGGAGGACCCGTACGAGAACATGGGCGCCCAGCTCGCCAAGGAGGTCGCCACCAAGACCAACGACATCGCGGGCGACGGCACCACCACCGCCACCGTGCTGGCCCAGGCGCTCGTGAACGAGGGCATGCGCCAGGTCGCCGCCGGCGCCGCGCCGGGCGAGGTCAAGAAGGGCATCGAGGTGGCCGTGGCCGCCGTCGAGCAGCGCCTGCAGGAGAACGCCCGCCCGGTCGAGGGCCAGGAGGTGGCCCACGTGGCCGCCATCTCGGCCCAGAACGACGAGGTCGGCGAGCTGCTGGCCCGCGCGTTCGACACGGTCGGCACCGACGGCGTCATCACCATCGAGGAGTCCTCCACGACCTCCACCGAGCTGGACGTCACCGAGGGCATGCAGTTCGACAAGGGCTTCCTGTCCCCGTACATGGTCACCGACGCCGAGCGTCAGGAGGCCGTGCTCGAGGACGCCTACGTCCTGATCAACTCGGGCAAGATCTCCAACGTGCAGGAGCTGCTGCCCCTGCTCGAGAAGGTCCTGCAGGCCAACAAGCCGCTGTTCGTGATCGCCGAGGACATCGAGGGCGAGGCCCTGTCCACCCTCGTGGTGAACAAGATCCGCGGCACCCTGAACGTCGTGGCCGTCAAGGCCCCGGGCTTCGGCGACCGCCGCAAGGCCATGATGCAGGACATCGCGATCCTCACCGGCGCCCAGGTCGTCTCCCCGGACCTCGGCATGAAGCTCGAGCAGGCCGACCTGGACGTGCTCGGCTCCGCCCGCCGCATCACCGTCACCAAGGACGAGACCACCATCGTCGACGGCGGCGGTGCGGCCGAGGACGTCGAGGCCCGGGTCGCCCAGATCAAGGCCGAGTCCGCCGCGACCGACTCCGACTGGGACCGCGAGAAGCTCCAGGAGCGCCTCGCCAAGCTCTCCGGCGGCATCGGCGTGATCCGCGTGGGCGCCGCCACCGAGGTGGAGCTCAAGGAGCGCAAGCACCGCATCGAGGACGCCGTGTCCTCGACCCGCGCCGCCCTCGAGGAGGGCATCGTGGCCGGCGGCGGCACCGCGCTCATCAATGCGCTGACCGCGCTCGACACCGACGCCGACGTCCAGGCCCTGACCGGCGACGCCGCCGTGGGCGTGGACATCGTCCGCAAGGCCCTGAAGCAGCCGCTGCGCTGGATCGCCCAGAACGCGGGCGAGGACGGCTACGTGGTGGTCTCCAAGGTCGCCGAGCTGGAGCCGAACCACGGCTTCAACGCGAAGACCGGCGTCTACGGCGACCTGATCGCCGACGGCGTGATCGACCCGGTCAAGGTGACCCGCTCCGCGCTCGCCAACGCCGCCTCCATCGCGGCCCTCGTGTTGACCACCGAGACCCTCGTGGCGGACAAGCCCGCCGAGGAGGACGAGGCCGACCACCAGCACTGACCCCTCCGTCGGCCCTGACGCGGCCGGTCGACGACGACGGCCCCTCGCCCGCCCGGGTGAGGGGCCGTCGTCGTGCGGGCGGGAGACGACCGCCGTCCGGGGCGCCCTCTAGGGTGTGCCCATGGACACACCCACGCCGCCCCGTCCCACCGGGTCCCACCCGACCCGGGCCCCGGCCCGGCCACGGCTGCGCCGCTTCGTCCGCGAGTTCTCCTATCCGCACGGCATCCACCCGGCCCTCGTGCCGGGCGTGTCCGTGGAGGACCGCCGGGTGCGCTACGGCGTGGACCGGGTGATCCTCGCCGTCGTCGGCCTGCTGGTGGTCGGCTTCGTGGTGTGGGGCGTGCTGCAGCCGGACGCCGTGCTGGCCGTCTCGAGCGCGGCCCTCGACTGGGTGATGCTCCACGCCGGCTGGCTGTTCGCCCTGCTGGCCATCGGGATGGTGGTGTTCCTGCTCGTCCTGGCGTTCTCCCGGTACGGCGAGATCCCGCTGGGACTGGACGGGGAGAAGCCGGAGTACTCCACGGCGAGCTGGTCGGCCATGCTCTTCGCGGCCGGCATCGGCATCGGCATCATCTTCTTCGGCCCGTACGAGCCGCTGACCTACTACCTGGCCCCGCGCCCGGGGGCGTACGAGGCGGGGAGCGAGGAGGCGGTGACGGGCGCGCTGGCCCAGGCCGCGCTGCACTGGGGCGTGAACGCGTGGGCGATCTACGCGATCGTCGGTCTGTCGGTCGGCTACGTGTCCTACCGCCGGGGCCGGGTGCCGCTGATGAGCTCGATCATCGCGCCGCTGTTCGGCGACTCCCAGCGCAGCGACTCGGTCGGCGCGCGCCTGATCGACGGGCTCGCGATCATCGCCACACTGTTCGGCACGGCGGCCTCGCTGGGCATCGGCGCCCTGCAGATCGGCCGCGGCGTGGAGATCGTCTCGGGCTGGTCGGCGCCGGGGAACACGGTGGCGCTGGGGATCATCGTGGTGCTCACGATCGGCACCATCTTCTCGGCGGTGTCCGGTGTGGCCCGCGGCATCCGGTGGCTGTCCAACATCAACATGCTGCTCGCCCTCGGCCTGGCGCTGTTCTTCTTCGTCGTCGGCCCGACGGCGTTCCTGCTGAACATCGTGCCCGGCGTCCTGATGGACTACGTCTCCTCCGCCCCGGACGCCCTCGGCGCCTCGATGGCCCAGGGGGAGGACATGCAGGAGTTCCTCTCCAGCTGGACGATCTTCTACTGGGCGTGGTGGGTCAGCTGGGCCCCGTTCGTGGGCGTGTTCATGGCGAAGATCTCGAAGGGTCGGACCATCCGCCAGTACGTCCTCGGGGCCCTGTTCATCCCGGCCGCGGTGATCGTCGGCGCGTTCACGATCATCGGCGGCACCACCATCTGGCTGCAGCGGACCCAGGGCTCCGTGGCGCCGGACGGCACAGCCGCGTCGCTGCCCGCGCCGGCGGAGATCTTCTGGGTGGTCCTGGACCAGCTGCCCGGCGGCGGGCTGGTGGCCCCGGTCGTGATCGTCATGCTGGCGGTCTTCTTCATCACGACGGCGGACTCCGCCTCGATCGTGAACTCGCAGCTCTCGCAGCGCGGCGCCCCGGCCCCGCGCCGCACGATCACGGTGTTCTGGGCACTGTGCATGGCGGGCATCGCGGTCGTGATGCTGCTGACCGGCGGCGACACCGCGCTCACCGGCCTGCAGAACCTCATCACCATCACGGCGCTGCCGTTCACCGTGGTGCTCGTCCTCATGGCGGTCGCGCTCCAGCGCGAACTGGCCAACGACCCCTTCGCGATCCGTGACCGGTACCAGCGGGCCGCCGTCGAGAAGGCGACGGTGCGGGGCCTGGTGGAGTACGGGGACGACTTCGCGTTCACGGTGGAGCGCACCCCGCCGGGCAGCTGGTACGCGGCCGGCGAGGGGTTCGACTCCACCGCCGCAGAGATCACCGACTGGTACCGCCGCACGGACGAGGACGGGAACCCCGTGGACTACGACTACGTGCTGGGCGAGTACCTGGACGAGGGGGACGGGGACGGCGCGGACGGGCCCGCCGGAGCAGGCCCGTCCGGCCGCTGACTCAGGCGCGCGGCTCCGGGGTGCCGACGAGCTGGGCGCGGGAGTCGGCGGTCGCGTGGGCGCGGGCCTCGACGATCTCCTCCTCGTCCTCGCCGAAGATGTCGCCGCGTGGGGCGTCGTAGCGGTCCCGGTCGAGGATGCCCTCCTGGGAGGCCACGAGCGCGGGGATGAGGGCCTGGCCGGACACGTTGAGGGCGGTGCGACCCATGTCCACGATCGGGTCGACGGCCAGGAGCAGGGCCATGCCCTCGAGGGGCAGCCCGGCGGTGGACAGCGTGAGCGTGAGCATCACGGTGGCGCCGGTGGTGCCGGCGGTCGCGGCGGAGCCCAGCACGGACACGAGTGCCACGAGGGCGTACTGGCTCAGGCTCATGTCGATCCCGTAGAACTGGGCGATGAACACGGCGGCCACGGCCGGGTAGATCGCGGCGCAGCCGTCCATCTTGGTGGTGGCGCCCAGCGGGACGGCGAAGGAGGCGTAGCCGGTGGGCACGCCGAAGTTGCGCTCGGCCACCCGCTGGGTGACGGGCAGCGTGCCGAGGGAGGAGCGGGAGACGAAGCCGAGCTGGAACGCCGGCCACACGCCGGTGAAGAACTGCTTGACGGAGAGCCCGTGCAGGCGCGCCAGCACCGGGTACACCACGAGCATCACGAGGGCCAGGCCCACGTAGATCGCCACCACGAACTTGGCCAGCGTGCCCATCGTGGACCAGCCGTACGAGGCCACGGCGTTGCCCAGCAGGCCGATGGTGCCGATCGGGGCCAGGCGGATGATCCACCACAGCAGCTTCTGGATGATCGCGAGCACCGAGCGGGAGAACGTGAGGAACGGGGCGGCCTTCTCGCCGACCTTGAGCGCGGCCACGCCCACGACGATCGCGATCACGAGGATCTGCAGCACGTTGAACGTGGGGGAGGAGGCGAGCGCCCCGTCCTCGCCCGCCGTGGTCTTGACGGTCAGGCCGAGGAAGTTCGCCGGCACCAGGGAGGTCAGGAAGTCGAGCCAGCCGACGTCCTTGGCCTGGTACGACGCCGGCGCGGTCTGGCCGGTGCCCACGCCCGGCTGCAGCACGACGCCGACGGCGAGGCCGATGAGCACCGCGATCAGGCTCGTGATGGCGAACCACAGCAGGGTCTTGGCGGCCAGGCGGGCCGCGTTGGTCACCTGGGCCAGGTTGGCGATGGAGGCGACGACGGCGAAGAAGACCAGCGGGACGACCGTGGCCTTCAACAGGCTGATGTAGATGCTGCCGACGGTGGCCAGCGTCTCGCCGAGCCAGGTCGGGTGCTCGGAGGTGTGCCCCGTCGCGCGGGCGATCAGGCCCAGGACGAGGCCGAGGACGAGGGCGGCGGCGATCTGCCAGCCGAAGTTCGACGTCCAGGCGGGGAGCCGGCGTCGGGGCGCCGGTGCGGGGGAGGACTGTGCGGTGCTCATCCGGGGAGGTTAGGCGGTCCAATACCATGACGCCGAAACGGATTGCTCCATGTGACGTCGTGGTGACGCCCGTCTCGCCCCCGCGTGGCCCAGCGCGGGGGTCCTGTGATGTGGCCCGCACCCGGGTCGCCGGTTTGGCCCCCGGGCATAGAATCGCGGAAACACCCGTCCCGAAAGGCGCCTTCGTGACCAACACCAGCACCGGTCCCAGCCCCGAGCCCGTCCGCTCCTCCTCGGATCCCTTCGGCTTCTTCGGCCTCACCTATGACGACGTCCTGCTGCTGCCCAACGCCACGGACGTGATCCCCGCGGACGCGGACCCGGGCACCCGGCTGACCCGCAACATCCGCTTGAACATCCCCATCGTCTCCGCGGCGATGGACACCGTGACGGAGGCCCCGCTGGCCATCGCCATGGCCCGCCAGGGCGGCATGGGCATCATCCACCGCAACCTGTCCATCGAGGACCAAGCCCGCCACGTGGACACCGTGAAGCGCTCCGAGTCGGGGATGATCAAGGACCCCGTGACCATCGGCCCCGACGCCACGCTCGCCGACCTGGACGAGCTGTGCGCCCAGTACCGCGTCTCGGGCCTGCCGGTGGTGGCCGAGGACATGACGCTGCTGGGCATCATCACCAACCGCGACACCCGCTTCATCCCGCGCGAGGAGTGGGCCACCCGCACGGTGGACACCGCCATGACCCGCATGCCGCTGATCACCGCGCAGGAGGGCGTCTCGCGCGCCGAGACCATCCGCCTGTTCTCCCAGAACCGCGTGGAGAAGCTGCCGCTCGTGGACGATGCGGGCCGCCTGACCGGCCTGATCACCATCAAGGACTTCGACAAGGCGGAGCAGTACCCGGACGCCGCGAAGGACGACGAGGGCCGCCTGCGCGTCGGCGGCGCCGTCGGCTTCTTCGGCGACGGCTGGGAGCGCGCCATGGCGCTCGTCGAGGCGGGTGTGGACGCCCTCGTGGTGGACACCGCGAACGGCCACACGCACGGCGTGCTGGACATGATCGCGCGCCTGAAGAAGGACAAGGCGGCCGCGCACGTCGACGTCATCGGCGGTCAGGCCGCGACCTACGCGGGCGCCAAGGCGATCGTCGACGCCGGCGCGGACGCCGTGAAGGTGGGCGTGGGCCCGGGCTCGATCTGCACGACCCGTGTGGTGGCCGGCGTCGGCGTCCCGCAGATCACCGCCATCTACGAGGCGGCCAAGGCCACGCGCCCCGCGGGCGTCCCGCTGATCGCCGACGGCGGTCTGCAGCACTCCGGTGACATCGGCAAGGCCCTCGTGGCCGGCGCCGACTCGGTGATGCTCGGCTCCCTGCTGGCCGGCACGGCCGAGTCCCCGGGCGACCTCGTGTTCTACCAGGGCAAGCAGTTCAAGACCTACCGCGGCATGGGCTCCCTGGGCGCCATGCAGACCCGCAACGGCACGCGCTCCTTCTCCAAGGACCGCTACTTCCAGGCGGACGTGCCGGACGAGGACAAGCTGATCCCCGAGGGCATCGAGGGCCAGGTGCCCTTCCGGGGCCCGGTCGCCTCGGTGGTCCACCAGCTCGTGGGCGGCCTGCGCCAGACGATGTTCTACACGGGCGCGTCCACGGTGGCCGATCTCAAGGAGAACGGCCGCTTCGTGCGCATCACCGCGGCGGGCCTGAAGGAGTCCCATCCGCACGACATCATGATGACCGTCGAGGCCCCGAACTACCGTTCGCGCTGACCCGCACGTCGGGTCCGGGGGGAGCCCCCGGACGGGGCGGCGCCGACGACACGGTCGGCGCCGCCCCGTGGCGCCTGGGCTAGGCTGGCCCGGTGACGAACCAGATTGAGATCGGCCGCGGCAAGCGCGGCCGCCGGGCCTTCTCCCTCGACGACGTGTCCGTGGTGCCCGCGCGGCGCACCCGGGATCCCCAGGACGTCAGCCTCACGTGGCGCATCGACGCCTACACGTTGGACATGCCCGTGATCGGTGCGCCCATGGACTCCGTGATGAGTCCGGAGACCGCCATCGCGATGGGGCGGCTGGGCGGTCTCGGCGTCCTCAACCTCGAGGGCCTGTGGACCCGCCACGAGGATCCGCGCCCGCTGCTCGAGGAGATCGCCGCCCTGGAGGCCGGCCCGGCCGGGACCGAGGCCACCCGCAAGCTGCAGGAGGCCTACGCGGCCCCCATCCGCCCCGATCTGATCACCGAGCGCCTCGCACAGATCCGCGAGGCCGGCGTCGTCGTCGCGGGCTCGCTGACCCCGCAGAACACGCAGGAGTTCTACCGCACCGTCGTGGCGGCGGGCGTGGACCTGTTCGTCATCCGCGGCACCACCGTCTCGGCCGAGCACGTCTCCTCCACCCAGGAGCCGCTGGACCTCAAGCAGTTCATCTACGAGCTGGACGTGCCCGTGATCGTGGGCGGGGCGGCCGGCTACACGCCGGCCCTGCACCTGATGCGCACCGGCGCGGCCGGCGTGCTCGTCGGCTTCGGCGGCGGCGCGTCCACCACCACGCGCCGCGCCATGGGCATCCGCGTGCCGATGGCCACGGCCATCTCGGACATCGCCGAGGCGCGCCGCGACTACATGGACGAGTCCGGCGGCCGCTACGTGCACGTGATCGCCGACGGCGGCGTCTCCACCTCGGGGGAGATCGTCAAGGCGATCGCCATGGGCGCGGACGCGGTCGTCCTGGGCGCCGCCCTGGCCCGCGCCACCGACGCCCCCGGCGGCGGCTGGCACTGGGGCCTCGAGGCCGTCCATCCGGAGCTGCCGCGCGGGCACCGCACCCACGTGGGCCAGGTGGCTCCGCTCGAGGAGGTCCTGTGGGGGCCCGGCCGCCACGCCGACGGCACGTCCAACCTGATGGGCGGCCTGAAGCGCGCCATGGCCACCTGCGGCTACACCGAGCTCAAGGACTTCCAGAAGGTGGAGGTCCTTGTGACCCCCACCCAGACCGTCTGATCCCCGCCGCCGCGTGGCGGCACCCCGACCGAAAGAGTTGATACGGCGTGCTGCGCACCGCCCTCAAGCCCGTCTGGCTGGCCACCCTGGTGCTGGCCCTCGTGGCGGCCGCGGTCTTCGTGGCGCTGTCCAAGTGGCAGTTCGAGTCCGCGGAGACGAACGCGCCGCCGCCGCGCACCCAGACCGAGAACGCCGTGCCGTTCCTGGAGCACGTGCGCCCCTACGAGGCCCTGCTCGGCTCGCAGGCAGACCAGGTCGTCACGGTCGAGGGGGAGTTCGTGCCCGGCACGGACGTCCTGGTCGGCCCGCGCCTGCTGAACGGCCGCGACGGCTACTGGACGGTCACGGCCCTCCGGGTGGCCGGCGCCCCGGACGGCGAGGTCGTCCCGGTGGTCCGCGGTTGGTCGGCCCGCGCCGACGTCGTGGACCCCGCGCCCGCCGGGCAGGTCACCGTCACCGGGCGCCTGCTGCCCCCGGACGGGCCCCTGCCGCGTGAGGCAGCGGCCGAGGACACCGCCGACCGGCTCCTGTACCGCAGCCTGGCCCCGGCCCAGCTGGTGAACGTGTGGGACGAGCCGTCCTACGCGGCGTACGTCGCGGCGTTCGAGATGGTCGACGCCGCGGGCGCCGAGACGGGCGCGGCCGGCCCCGGCGGGCTCGAGCCGGTGTGGGTGGCCCCGCAGCCGGAGGAGACCCAGATCATCTGGCTCAACGTCTTCTACGCCGTGGAGTGGATGCTCTTCGCCGGCTTCGCCCTGTTCCTGTGGTGGCGGTTCGTCCGCGACGACCACGTCCGGGACGAGCACGAGCGCCGGCTCGACGAGGAGTGGGCCGCGCAGTGGCGCGCCGAGGAGCTCGAGCGGCGCCGGGCGGCCGCGCGCGAGGCCAAGGAGCGGGCCGTCGCGGCGCAGGCCGCGGCGCACCCACGCCAGGACCACGACGACGACGGGGCCGCGCGCCCCGACCCCCGCGACCCGGGCCCCCGTGGGCCCCGAGAGGAGCAGAGCCGATGAGCACCCAGCACCCCGGCCCCCAGCCGGTGGACCCGGCGAGCCTGCCGGATCCCGAGGACATCACGGAGGCCGACCTGCCCGAGCCGCCCCCGCGGCCGGGCCGGGAGCATCGCCGTTTCGCCGGCACCCAGCAGCAGATCCGCTCCGCCACCCGCCTCTACGTGGTGTGCGCGTGGATCACCGGCATCATGCTCCTGCTGCTCGTGGCGGAGATGGTGCTGAAGTACGGCATGCACGTGGAGCTCTACGCGGGCGGCACCACCCTGGACGGAGAGGCCAACGGCCTGGGGCTGCACCCCACGGACAGCGTGACCGGGGGAGTGAACCTGTCCCTGTTCATCCTCATCGCCCACGGCTGGATGTACGTGGTGTACCTGCTCGCCTCGTTCCGCCTGTGGTCCCTGATGCGCTGGGAGCCGCTGCGCCTGCTGGCGATGGCCGGCGGCGGCGTCGTGCCGTTCCTGTCCTTCGTGGTGGAGAAGCGCATGACCCGCGTGGTCCGGGACGAGCTGCACCGCTTCCCGGACGCCGCGCGGCGCTACTGAGCGCCTCGACTATCCTGGACGGGTGACGCAGAATGCCCCCCACCCCGACACCCCCGCCCCGCTCAGCGACGTGATGCCCACGGTGCTGGTGCTGGACTTCGGCGCCCAGTACGCACAGCTCATCGCGCGTCGTGTGCGCGAGGCCAACGTCTACTCCGCGGTCGTGCCCGCCTCCACCCCGGCGGCGCAGATCCTGGAGCGCGAACCCGCGGCGCTGATCCTCTCGGGCGGGCCGTCGTCGGTGTACGAGCCCGGCGCCCCGCAGCTGGACCCGGCGCTGCTCGAGGCCGGGGTGCCCGTGCTGGGCCTGTGCTACGGCTTCCAGTCGATCGCGCACGCCCTCGGCGGCACCGTGGCCAAGACCGGCACCCGGGAGTACGGCTCCACCCGCCTGGACTCGGTGGACGCCGACTCCGTGCTGTTCGCGGACCAGGACCTCGAGCAGGTCGTGTGGATGTCCCACGGGGACGCCGTGACGCAGGCGCCTGAGGGCTTCGCCGTGACGGCCTCCACCGCGGGCGCCCCCGTCGCCGCGTTCGAGGACTGCGAGCGCCGCATCTACGGCGTGCAGTGGCATCCCGAGGTGGGCCACTCCTCCCACGGCCAGCGGGTGCTCGAGCAGTTCCTGCACGAGGGTGCGGGCCTGGGCGCGGACTGGACGGCCAGCGGTGTGATCGAGGAGCAGGTCGAGCGCATCCGCGAGCAGATCGGGGACAAGCGGGCCATCTGCGGCCTGTCCGGCGGCGTGGACTCCGCCGTGGCCGCGGCCCTCGTGCAGCGCGCCATCGGCGACCGCCTCACCTGCGTCTACGTGGACCACGGCCTCATGCGCGAGGGCGAGTCCGCCGAGATCGAGCAGGCCTTCGGCGAGGCCCACGGCGGCGCCCGCCTCGTGATGGTGGACGCGCGCGAGGACTTCCTGTCCGCGCTGGCCGGCGTCACCGACCCCGAGGCCAAGCGCAAGATCATCGGCGAGCGGTTCATCCGCACCTTCGAGAAGGCGCAGGCGGACATCGTCCTCGAGTCGGAGCACGACCCGGACGCCACCGAGGTCCGCTTCCTCGTGCAGGGCACGCTCTACCCGGACGTCGTCGAGTCCGGCGGCGGGGACGGGGCGGCCAACATCAAGTCCCACCACAACGTGGGGGGCCTGCCGGACGACATCCAGTTCGAGCTGTGCGAGCCGCTGCGCGAGCTGTTCAAGGACGAGGTCCGCGCCGTGGGCGCCGAGCTCGGCCTGCCCGAGGGCATCGTGCACCGCCAGCCGTTCCCGGGACCGGGTCTGGGCATCCGCATCATCGGCGAGGTCACCCAGGAGCGCCTGGACCTGCTGCGCCGCGCGGACGCGATCGTGCGCGCGGAGCTCACCGCGGCCGGGCTGGACCGCCAGATCTGGCAGTGCCCGGTGGTGCTGCTCGCGGACGTGCGCTCCGTGGGCGTGCAGGGTGACGGCCGCACCTACGGCCACCCGGTCGTCCTGCGCCCCGTCACCAGCGAGGACGCCATGACGGCGGACTGGGCGCGGATCCCGGACGACGTCCTGTCCCGCATCTCGAACCGCATCACCAACGAGGTCGACGGCGTCAACCGCGTCGTGCTCGACGTGACCAGCAAGCCGCCGGGCACCATCGAGTGGGAGTGAGCGGCGCGTCCGGCGCCGCATCCGGCCGCCCCTGACCGGGGCGGCCGTCCGCACGAAGACCGCCTGGACCCAGGCGACGGAGGAAGGACCGCACGCACGTGACCGAGCAGGAGTTCCCGCGCCTGGCCCGCGCCCGCGCCGCCGCACGCCCCGACGAGGGGCAGACCCGCCCCGACCCGGCCGCCTGGGTGTCCTCCCTGGGCTCGGGCGCCGAGAACGACACGATGCTGCGGTTCGCGCCCTCGGCGGCCAACAGCATCGACCTCACGGAGGCGAACTCCTCCGGCGTCTCGCAGCTGCTGCTGGGGCGGCGCACCCGCCTGTCCACCCTGCTGCCGGCCGGCCCGGAGCTGGACGCGGCGCACGAGGTCTCCCTCGGCCTGCGCGCCAAGGTCCGCGAGCTGGCGGAGGAACGCGGCATCGACGTCGGCGCGCTCGCCGTGGGCGTGGCCACGTGGACGGCCGAGGAGGACGGCCGGCGGGAGCGCCGCTCCGCCCCCGTGCTGCTGGCCCGCGTGGCCCTGACGGTGCGCCGCGGCGCCCGGGGCCGGGACGAGCTGGAGGTCCAGATCACCGAGCCGGCCCGGCTGAACCCGGCGCTCGTGCGGAACCTGCGCCGGCACCACGGCATCGCCCTGGACCCCGAGGCGTACCGGCAGGCCGCCTACGCCACGGCGCGCCTCGAGCCCGCCCCCGCGTTCGCCCGCCTGCGCGAGGAGACCGCCGCGATCGCGGACCTGCACGTCGAGGACTGCCTGCTCGTCTCCACGTTCGCGGACCTCGGCGAGACCGCCTCGCTGCCCGCCTCCCTCGAGGACCTGCCCGTCGTGCAGGCCCTGTACGACGCCGGCACCGGCATGGTGCCGCGCCCGGCGGCGCTGCAGCCCACGGGCGCGCCCGCGGAGGACGACGTCGCCCCGGCGGACGAGCGTCTCGTCCTGGACGTCGACGCCGCCCAGGCGCGCGTGCTCGAGCACGCCGCGGCGGGGGAGTCCCTCGTGGTGGCGGCGGCCCCCGGCACCGGGCAGACCCAGACCGCCGCCGCTCTGGCCGCACGCCTGGCCTGGGAGGGCCGGCGCGTGCTGGTCGTGGCCGAGCGCTCCGCCGCCCTGGCCGACGTGCTCGACCGCCTCGTGGAGGCGGACCTGCGCTCGATCGCGCTGGATGTGCCCGCCAACGCGGACCCCGAGCTGCTCCGTCGCCAGCTCGTGCAGGCCGTCCTGCGCTCCGAGCGGGCCGTGGACACCGACACCGCCCGGGACGAGGCCGCGCTGACCGAACGGCGGCGTCGGCTGCAGGAGCACGTCGGCTCGCTGCACCACGTCCGCCCCCGCTGGGGCTGCTCGCCGTTCCAGGCGATGCAGGCCCTGGCCGCCCTGACCGGGCTCGAGACGCCGCCGGCCACCACCGTGCGCCTCAAGCGCTCCGTGCTGGACTCCACCGTGAACCGGCAGGCCGTGGGCGAGCAGCTCGTGCGTGCCGGGGAGCTCGGCGCGTTCTCCGCCGCCGCCACCGAGAGCCGCTGGTTCGGCGCGCGCGTGCGCAACGTGCAGGAGACCGAGGCCGCCTCGGAGCTGGCCGACGAGCTGGCGGCGGCCCTGCACACCACCCGGCGCGCCGTGGACACCGCCGCCGCCCAGGCCGGCCTGCGCCCCGAGCGCACGGTGGCCGGCTGGGCGGAGCAGGCGGACCTCTACCGCCGCGTGGCCCGCACCCTCACCGAGTTCACCCCGGAGGTGTTCTCCCTCGACGTGCCGCAGCTGGTCGCGGCGACCGCCACCAGCTCGTGGCGGCGCCTCCACCTGGTCGAGATGTCCTCGGTGGCCCGGTCCCGCCTCCGCCGCGCGGCGAAGGACGCGGTCCGCCCGGGCGTGCAGCCCACGGACCTGCACGGCGCCCTCGTGGACGCCGCCGCCGTCCTGGAGGACTGGAACCGCCACGCCGCCGAGCCGGGCACGCCCCCGCAGGTGCCGGACCAGGGCGAGCACGTGATGGGTCACGTCGGCCAGGTGCGCGAGCACCTGCGCCGGCTCGAGGGCGTCCTCGCCCCCGAGGCCGTGGCCGAGGGGCCGCTGGACGAGCGCGACGTGGACGACCTCGTGGCCGCCGTCGACGGGCTCGTGGCGGACCGCGACACCCTGGCCACGCTGCCCGAGCGCACCCTCGTGCTGGACAGCCTGCGCGACCACGGCCTGGCGGAGCTGCTCGAGGACCTGCGCGACCGCGAGGTGCCCACCGAGGCCCTGACCGCCGAGCTCGAACTGGCGTGGTGGCAGTCCGCGCTCGAGGCGATGATCTCCGGGGACGACTTCCTGGCCATGATGAGCGGGGCGGACCTGACCGAGGTCGAGCGCGGGTTCCGCGACCTGGACCGCGCCCATCTCGAGCGCGGCGGCGCCCGGCTCTCCGCCGCGTTGGCCGCGCGCTGGCGGGAGGCGCTGCGCACCTATCGCGCGGACGCGGCCGTGCTGCGCACCCTGCTCAAGCAGGGCAGCCCCACGGTCGAGTCCCTGGCCACGATCACCCCCGAGCTCCTGCAGCCGCTCGTTCCGGTGGTCACCACCTCGCCCATGGCCCTGTCCGAGTTCCCCCCGGAGTGGCGCGCCGACGTCGTCGTGCTGCTGGAGGCCGACGCGACCGCCCTGGCCACCGCGATGGGCGCGCTCACCCGCGCCCCCCAGGTGGTGGCCCTCGGCGACCCGGTGATCGGGCGGCCGCAGTCGTTCCAGGTGTCCGTGGACCCGACGGCGACCGCCGGGCCCCTGCGCCCGCTGCGCTCGGCCTACGACGCGCTGGACGAGGTGCTGCCCACCCTGCCGCTGCGCACCGTGCACCGCCCCCTCGAGCGGCGCCTCGTGCGCCTGCTCTCCGCGCTCGCCTATGACGGCGCCCTGGATGCGCTGCCCACCGCGGGCGAGGCCACCGGCCGGGATCGTGCCGTCACGGCCGAGTACCTGCCCGAGGGCACCGGCATCCCGATGACCGGCGGCGACGTGGTCGAGTCGACGAACGCCGAGGTCGCCCGCACCGTGGAGCGGGTGTTCGAGCACATCCGCGACCGGCCCGAGCAGTCCCTGGCCGTGGTCACGGTGTCCGAGCAGCACGCCCGCCGGGTGGCCGCCGCCGTGCAGGCCACGGCCGCGCAGGCGCCGTGGGCCCACGAGTTCCTCGCCCGCGGCCGCGGCGAGGACGCCGCCGACGCCGAGCCGTTCGTGATCGTGCCGGTCGTGCGCGCCGCCTCCGTGGTGCGCGACGCCGTGATCCTCACCCCCGGCTACGGCCGCACCCCGCACGGCCGCGTGGTGCACCACTTCGGCGCCTTCTCCGACCCGGACGGCGAGCGCATGGTCACGGTCGCGCTCACCCGCGCCCGTCGCCGCCTGCACCTCGTCTCCGCGCTGCGCGCCGCGGACCTGGACGAGGACCGGCTCGACGGCGGCGCCCTCTGGTTCCTGCGGCTGCTCGAGGCCTACCTCGGCGAGGACGCCGCGGATCCGGTGGGCATGGTGGGCGACCCGCTGCTGGCCGATCTGCGCGACCGGCTCGAGGAGCACGGCGCCCGCGTCCTGCCCCGCTGCGGCGGCGTCATGGACCTGGCCGTGCTCGATCCGCGCGCGGAGCAGGACGAGGCGCCCCGTCCGCTGGCCCTGGCCGGCGACGGCGGCGAGGTGTACCGCGCCCTCACGGTGCGGCAGCGCTCGCGGACCCTGCCCGAGGGGCTCGAGGCCCGCGGCTGGGAGCCCCGGACCCTGTGGGCGATCGACGTGTTCGCGGACCCGGAGTCCGTGGCCCGCGAGCTGGCCGACCGGCTGGGCGTGGAGCCGGCGGACGAGACGGACGAGACCGACGACGATGTCCGCTGACGGCGCGCCGCGCCGCCGCGGCCCGCGCCGGGCGGACGCCCCGGGCACCGGCCCGGCAGCCGCCGACGGCCGCGAGCCGCGCCTGCCCGGGATGCCCCGGCTGACCGGGCAGGCCGAGACGTCGCCGGCGACCACGCCGACCGGCCAGGAGGCCGGGGTCGAGACCGGCCCGGTCGAGGCCGAGCGCGACCGCTGGCTGCGCGAGCAGCGCCCGCCCCACTGGGGCTGAGCCGGCCCGATGCGGCCGGGTCAGTCCGCGGCGGCGGAAGCCGAGGACGACGTCGAGGACGTCGAGGACCCGGCGGCCGAGTCCGAGGTCGATCCGCCGGCCGAGCCGGTGCCGGAGCGCGAGTCGGTCCGGTAGAACCCGGAGCCCTTGAAGCTCACGCCGACCGAGCCGTACTGCTTGCGCAGGACGCCGCCGCACGCGGGGCACTCGGTGAGGGCGTCGTCGGTGAAGGCCTGGACGACGTCGAAGGCGTGGCCGCAGTCCTTGCAGCGGTAGGCGTAGGTGGGCATGCTCAGCTCCAGCTCGCTCGGGGCGCGCCGGGGCGCGCGGTTCTGGGGGGATCCGACCCCCGATGCTACTCCGCGCCGCGGGCCGGGCTCAGACCCAGCGCAGCCCGGCCGCGGTGACGACGCCGTCCACGGGCCGGTCCGTGGGCTCGGCGGGGATGGCGCCCGCCGGCAGCAGCTCGTCCTCGAACACGAGGGCCACGGTCGGCACGCTCCGCGGCAGCTCGGCGAGGAAGCGATCGTAGTAGCCCCCGCCCTGGCCCAGGCGCATCCCGTCCTCGGCCACCGCGAGCGCCGGCATGACCACCGCGGTCGCCGCCGCCAGCGCGTCGGTCCCGAGTCGTTCGCCCACGGGCTCGTCCACGGGGGCGTTCGCCGCGCGCGCCGTTGCGACGTCCGGGTGCCACGGAGCCCAGCTCAGGCGGCGTTCCGGCTCGATCACGGGGACGAGCACCCGCGCCCCCGCGGCCAGCAGGCGGGTGCGCAGCCCACCGGTGTCCGGCTCGGTGGCCATCGGCAGCACGGTGGCCACCACCGGGGCGGTCCCGTCCGCGGTCGCCGCGGCCACGCGCGGACCCAGCCACGCCCACAGGTGCTCGACGGCGGCCGCGGACTCGGCGGCGCGGCGCGCGGGGGAGCGGTCGCGGCGGGCGGTGCGCAGGCGCGCACGCAGGGCGGCCTTGGCGTCCACGACGTCGTCGACGCCGGCGACGGGGCCCGTGGCGGCGGGCTCGGGCACGGGAGGGGGAGTGCGCATGTCCCCATGATGCCCGCCGCACCGGTGCCGCGCCCGGCCGCGCATAGGATCGACGCCATGTCCTGGCAGCGTTCCCCCTGGCCCGTGACCCTGCGGCACAGCACCCTCGCCCTGCGGCCGCTGCGGCGGCGGGACCGGGAGGCGTGGGAGGAGCAGCGGGCGCACAACCGGGAGTGGCTGACGCCGTGGGATGCCACGAGCCCCGTGCCGGGCGCGGGCCCGGCGTCGTTCGGGCAGATGGTCCGCTGGCACGGCCGCCAGGGCCGGGACGGCAGCGCCTACACGTGGGGCATGGTCCTCGACGACGACCGCCCGGACCGGGACCGTCTGGTGGGGCTGCTGTCCCTGGGCGGGATCCAGTACGGCTCGGTGCTCTCCGGCTCGATCGGCTACTGGATCGACCGTCGCGAGGCCGGCCGGGGGCTGACGCCGACGGCCGTGGCCATGGCGACGGACTGGGCGTTCCGCAGCGCCGGTCTGCACCGGGTCGAGGTCAACATCCGCCCGGAGAACGCGGCCAGCCTGCGGGTCGTGGCGAAGCTCGGCCTGCGCGACGAGGGCCTGCGGCGCGCGTACCTGCACGTGGACGGCGCCTGGCGGGACCACCGGACGTTCGCGGTGACCGCCGAGGAGGTCCCCGACGGCCTGCTGGCCCGGTGGCTGGCCACCCGGCCGCGCCCCTGAGCGGTCCGGCGGGACACGCCGCGTGCGGACACGCCGCGATGGCCGGGCCGGTCCGCCTCCGGCGCTAGGCTGACGGCATGGACGAGACCACCGCGCCGACGAGGGCCGTGCAGGCCGCGCTCGACGCGCTGGCCGACGCCCGGGTGAGCGCGTCGCTGGTCATCGTGGCCCTCGTGGCCTTCCTGGCCTGGCGGCTCGTGCTGCGCCGCCATCGTCTCGCGTCCGCCCCCGCCCGCCCGTCGATGCCGAGGTCCTTCATGCACCGCCTGCAGAGCTCGCCCGCCGTCCGTGCCCTGACCGCCCGGTTCTCGGGCCGCCTGAGCGCCGCCGCCGACGCGGCGCGCGCCGCCCGCGGCCGGACCGGCCTGCACATCCGGTGGGGGCGCACGGCGCTGTTCCTCGCCGTCCTCGTGGCCCTGCTCGTGTTCCTCGTGGCCGGGCTCGCCGCGGCGTTCGGCGCGGGCACGCTCGCCCTGGCAGGCTGGTCGCTCCTGTTCGCCGTGGCCGGGCTGGCCGGCCTGCGGGCCCTCGCGGTCCGCGACCGCACCCGTCGCGCCCGGCCCGCCGCCGTCGTCGTCCCGGAGCGCCCCACCGCCCCGGCGGCCGAGGAGCGGCAGGCCCCGCCCGCGGACCCCGAGCGGGACCGCCGCGTGCTGGAGACCGTGCTGGCCTTCGAGACCGAGGCGCCGCGTCCGGCCGCCGCGCCCGCCGCGGCCCGGGCCGAGCCCGTGGTGGTGACCGCCTCCGCCGCCGCCCCCGCAGCGGACCGTGCGGTGACCATCCCCGCGGTGCCGCGCCCCACCTACCTGGACGCCCCGGAGATGGCCCGCCCCCTGCCGGCGCCGCTCGAGACCCCCGCCCCCACCGGCGCGGACACCCGGCCCCAGGACGCCGCGCGCACGGCGGACGATCAGATCAGCGCCGCCGCCGAGCAGGACATCGCCGCCCTGGACCTGGACAACGTCCTGGCGCGGCGCCGGGCCTGCTGAGCCCCGCCGGGCGGGCGCGCCCGTGAGCATCGACCGAGCCGCCGCGCGCCAGGCCGTCCGCGCGTCGGGCGAGCGCTGGCTGCGCACCCGAGCCGACGCCCTGCACCTGCAGCGGGGACGTCGGCTCGCGCGCGTCCTGGACCTGGACGTGATGACCGGACGCGCGGGCGACGCCCGCGTCCGCTCCCGCACCCTCGTCCTCGCCCGCGACCCCCGACACCCCGCCGCCCCCGGCGCGGCGTGCCCGCCCGTCCCGGGCGAGCGCGGGATCCTGGAGGACGGCACCCTGTGGTGGTGGGCCCCCGCCGACCCCGTCCTGCCGGGCCTCACGCTGACCGCCGATCCGGACGCGCTCGCGGCCCTGATCGGCACGGCGCCGGGCCGGGCCCGCCTCACGTGGCGCGGCTACCGGCCGCGGGACCGCGCGGTCCTGGCCGTCGAGGCGACCGGCGACGACGGCGTCGTGGCCCGCACGTTCCTGAAGGTGCTCCCGCCCGCGCGGGCCGCACGGGTCGCCCGGCGCATGGCCGCGGCGGGGGCGGCCGGGGTGCCGGTGCCCGCCGTCCGCGCGGCGCCGGAGCGCGGGGTGCTCCCGCTCGCGAGCGTGCCGGGCCTGCCCTGGCGGGCGCTGCTGGCCGGACCCGAGGCCGCCGCACTCGACCCCGCGCGGGTCGCCGCGCTGCTGGACCGGCTGCCGCCGGTGCCCGAGGAGCCCCCCGGCCCGGCGGGCCCCACGGCCGGGGCGGCCGGGGCGGCCGGGGGCGCCGACGCGGACGACGGCGGACCCGCCGTCCTGCTCGAGCACGCCACGTGGGCCGCCGTCGTGCTGGACCCCGAGGCCCAGGACGAGGCGGTCGCCCGGGCGGACCGGCTCCGCGCGGCGCTCGCGGCCGGGGACCCCGGCCCGCGCGTGCCCGTGCACGGCGACCTGCACCCGGGGAACCTGCACGTGGACGCGGCGGGGGAGCGGATCACCGGCGTGCTGGACGCCGACGACCTGGGCATGGGACACCGCGTGGACGACTGGGCCGTCCTGATCGCCCATCTCGAGGCGGGCGCCGTGGACCTCGGCGCCGGCGGCGCCGCGCTGCACGCCGTGGCCGCACGGTTCCGGCGCCACGCCCGCAACGAGGTCGACGAGGTGGCGCTGGCCGCCCGCGTCGCGACCGTCCTCGCCGCCCTCGCGGCGCAGCCGACCGCGCCCCGCGCCGTGCGGGCCGCCCGCCGGGCCGCCGCCGACGCCGCCCTGGGCCGCGTCGGCCTCTGACCCGCGACGGCGGCCGCCACAGTCGGGCCGGCCCGCCGGGCCGGGCCGCCCCCTCGAGCGGCGGTCAGTCCGCGCCGAGCCCCTCGCGGAGCGCGTCGAGCTCGTCCCGGACGCGCGCGGCGCCGTCGTGGTCCCCGAGGGCGGACAGGCACTGGTGCAGGCCCGTGAGCGCGCCGAGGCGCACGAGCGTGGAGTCGGTGGAGTCGCACACCAGGCGGAAGAGCGTCGCGGCCTGCTCGGGGCTGCCGTCCTCGGCCACCACGTAGGCGGCGAAGAGCTCGGCCTGCGCGGCGCCCTCGCGGTCCCCGGCGGCGGTGAACAGGTCGGCGGCCTGCAGCGCGGTGGCGATCGCCTCCGGCCCCCGCTCGAGCGACCACAGGGCCCGGGCGCGGGTGTCCGTGTAGTCGGCCACCTGCCAGTCGGCGCCGGCGTCCCGCACGAGGACGAGCGCCTCCTCGAGGAGGTCGAGGCCCTCCGCCTGGCCGGACTCGCACAGCAGGTACCCGTGCGCGTGCAGCGCGGCCGGCAGCACCGCCGGGTCCTCGTCCACCGCCTGGCGCGCGGCCGCGACCGCCCGCTCGAACAGGTCGAGGGCGGAGGGCCGGGTGCGTTCGTCGCGCTCGCGGTTCACGAGGGCGCCGGCGGCCAGGAGCGTGCGTGCGGCGTCCTCCCACTGGCCGTGGGCCTCGAACAGGCCGGCCGCCTCCCGCCACAGGGGCAGCGCGTTCTCGGCGCGGTCCTGGTCGTGGTGGGCGTGGCCGAGGTCCACGAGGGCACGGGCCTGCTCGACGTCCCGGCCGTGGGTGGCCTCGCGGCGCACCAGCCGGGCGAGCAGGGGCTCGGCCTCGTCGGCGCGGCCGGCGAGCACGAGCTGGTGCGCCCACCAGTAGCTCAGGCTCGAGGCCTCCGGCGCCTCGGCCTTCTCCGCGTGCACGGAGGCCAGCTCCCACGCGGCCACGGCCACCTCCTCGTACCCGTCGAGGTCGCCGGCCACGCGCCCGGCCAGGGCCGCCGCGGAGGCGGCGCCGCGCCGCAGCCCGACCGAGGCCATCCGCTCCGCGGCCTCGAGCGCCAGGTCGAGGGCCGCCGTCGGACGGTCCAGCTCGTGGGCGGCGATCGCCCGCACCGTGGTGGCGGAGGCCAGGACGGCGCGGGCGGCGGGCAGCGCGGTGACGACGGCGGCCGCCGCGTCCGCCTCGGCGTGCTCGCCCCGCCACAGGTGCAGGCGGGCGAGCAGCAGGTGCGCGCTGGACCACGAGCCGGTGGGCAGCAGGGCACCGGCCGCGCGCAGCCCGCCCAGGACGGCGATGACGCGGCGGGCCAGCTCGAGCGCGGCGTCCAGGTCCCCGGTGTGCACGCGGTGCACGGCCAGCGCCAGGGCGGCCTCGGGCAGGACGGTGTCCCCGGGGTCCTCGCCGGGAGCGCCCGGCTCGTCCTCCACGACGCCGGCCAGCACCGCCGCCTCGACCGTGTCCGGATCGCGCACGAGGGCAGCGCCGAGCTGGGACTCGAGCCCGGCCTGCCGGGGCCGGCCGAGGTGGCGCAGCAGCGCCGCCCGGGCCTCCACCCAGCGGGTCAGGGCGGCCTCGTCCCCGACCTGGCCCGCGGCGACGGCGAGCGCCCGCAGCAGGGCGAGGCGGACGTCGTCCTGGCCGGGCACGAGCGCGGCCAGGCCGGAGTCGGCGAGGCGGGCGGACTCCCGGGGCTCGTCGCGCAGCGCGGCCTCGAGGGAGAGCTCCCACCAGCCGCGGGCGTCCAGGGCGGTCGGGGCGTCGGGCGCCGCGGTGCCGCGGGCCTGCCGGAGCAGGGCGCGCACCCGGTCCAGAGCGGCGTCGACGGCCGGCTCCGCGGGGCCGCCGGAGGGGCCGTCCCGGCGGGGCGGGTCCTGCGGGGTGTCCACGGGCGCCGCTCCTTCCGGGGGTGGGACGGGTGGTCCTCCAGCCTAGGGCGCGGGTCGGTGGGCCGTGCCGCTGTTCGCGGTGGGCGGTGCTCGTAGACTGGCCGGGCCCGCGGCGTCGCCCGCCGCGGGCCGTCCCACCGCCGCCAGGAGCCCGCAGCCATGAGCACCACCCCCGCCGCCCCGGACGCCGCCGGAGCACACCCCGCCGGCCCGTTCCAGACGCGCGCCGGCGCCTACGCCCTGATCGTGGACGGCGGCCGCGTCCTGCTCAGCTCGTGGCAGGGGCCCGAGTTCCTGCAGTGGACGCTGCCCGGCGGCGGCATCGAGCTCGGCGAGAGCCCGGAGGAGGCGTGCCTGCGCGAGGTGTGGGAGGAGACCGGCCACACCGCCGAGCTCACGGGCCTGCTGGGCGTCACGACCGGGACGATCCCGGCGGAGAAGCGCCTGCGGGGCGAGCCGCTGCCGCTGCTCACCGTGCAGGTCCTCTACACCGCCCGCATCACGGGCGGCGTCCTGCGCCCTGAGGTCGGGGGATCCTCGACGGACGCGCGCTGGTTCGACCTCGCGGAGCTCAGCGGGCTGCGCACCGCCTCCTGGGTCACCGAGGCGCTCGCCCGTGCCGGGGTGGCCGCGTGAGCCGCCCCGCGGCCCTCGCCGCCTCCGCCCTCGTGCTGTCGCTGGCCCTGGGGGCGTGCGCGCCGCAGGCGGACGCCCCGCCGACGCCCTCGGCGTCAGGCGCGCCGATCACGGTCGTGCACGGCGGCGAGGGCCTGGAGGCCGCCGTCGCGGCGGTCCTGGCCCGTCACCTGCGCCTGCACGGCCACGCCGTGGCGGACGAGGACGGCGTCGCCGTGGAACAGCCCGCGTGGTCCGCCGCCGGCGGGGACACGGTCGCCGTCGTGGACACCCTGGCCCTGGCCGCCGCCGCCGACCCCGCAGCGGCGCTGCCGTCCCCGCCCACGCCGACGCCCACGCCGACGCCGACCGGGACGGAGGCCGGCCCGTCCACGGGCACCGTGCCCACCCCCTCGGCCACCGCCTCCACCGCCGCCCCGAGCCCCACCGCGCTGCCCGTCGGCGACCCCGCGGCGGACGCCCCGGCGGCCGGGCGCGTCCTCGAGACGCTGCTCGCCGAGGAGACGGCCGCGGCGGGGACACCGCAGGACGAGGCCCCGGCGGCGCTGTCCTCGTCGGCGGGCGTGCTGCGCCTGACCGCGGTCGTCACCCAGACGACCGCGGCCCGGCTCGAGCTCGAGTCGATCACGGACCTCAACGGCCGGTGCGAGTCACTCACCGCCGTCGCACCCCCGGCCCTGACCTCCGCGGCGGACGCGGCCGCGGCCCTGCGCGTCCGCCTGGACCGGCTCGCCGGCTGTCGCCCCGAGACCTGGCTGGCCGACACCGAGGACCCGGCCGCCGCCGTCGTCGCGGACGAGGCCCAGGTCGCGCTTCTGACCGGCACGGATCCGGAGATCGACGCGAGCACGCTCGTCCCGCTCGAGGACGACGGCCGCGTGCTCCCCGAGGGGCGACTGACCGCCGTCGGCTCCGCCGCGATGCTGGACGACGACGCCGAACGGCGCATCGCCGAGGTGATGTCCGCCCTCGACGGCGACGGCCTGCGGGAACTCGAACGGCTCACCACGGGCGACGACCCGCTCCCGCCCGCCGAGGCCGCGCAGTACTGGCTGGTGGACCATGGCCTGGAGGACGCGCCCGAGGACTGGTTCGTGCCCCGCGGCTCCTGGTTCTGAGCTCGCGCGAGGGAGGGGCGCCGGCCCTCGTCGCATGACCGCCACTGTGATGCACACCGCCCGGGGGGTGCCATGATGGGGGCATGCCGACCCCGCATCCCCGCCAGATCCGCCAGTCCGCCAAGCTGCTGAACGTCCGCTACGACGTGCGCGGCCCCATCCTGGAGGAGGCACAGCGGATGGAGGCCGCGGGCCACCGGATCATGAGGCTGAACATCGGCAATCCGGCCCCGTTCGGCTTCGAGGCGCCGGACGCCGTCCTGGCGGCGATGCACCAGCACCTGCCGCACGCGCAGGGCTACTCGGACTCCAAGGGCATCTACTCGGCGCGCACCGCCGTCTCGCAGTACTACGAGTCCCGGGGCATCCGGGACATCGGCGTGGACGACGTGTTCATCGGCAACGGCGTGTCCGAGATGATCACGATGGTCCTGCAGGCCCTGGTCGACGACGGCGACGAGATCCTCGTCCCCTCGCCCGACTACCCGCTGTGGACCGGCGCCACCACCCTGGCCGGGGGCCGGGCGGTGCACTACCGCTGCGTCGAGGAGGAGGGCTGGGAGCCCGATCTCGAGCACATCGAGTCCCTCATCACGGAGCGCACCAAGGGCATCGTCCTGATCAACCCGAACAACCCCACCGGCGCGGTCTACTCCCGCGCCGTGCTGCAGGGCATCGTGGACGTGGCCCGCCGCCACAACCTCGTCCTCATGGCGGATGAGATCTACGAGAAGATCACCTACGACGGCGCCCGCCACATCAACGCCGCCGGCCTGTCCGACGACGTGCTCACCCTGACGTTCTCCGGCCTGTCCAAGGCGTACCGGGTGGCGGGCTACCGCTCCGGCTGGGTGGCCGTGTCCGGGCCGAAGCACCGGGCCGCCGACTTCCTCGAGGGCCTGACCCTGCTGTCCAACATGCGGATGTGCGCCAACGTGCCCGCGCAGCACGCCATCCAGGTGGCACTGGGCGGCTACCAGTCCATCAACGACCTCGTCCTGCCCGGCGGTCGGCTGCTCGAGCAGCGCAACCTCGCCCAGGACCGCCTGAACGCCATCCCCGGCGTGTCCGTGCAGCCGGCCCACGGCGCCCTCTACCTGTTCCCGCGGCTGGACCCGGAGGTCTACGCGATCGACGACGACGAGGCGTTCGTCATCGAGCTGCTGCGGGCGAAGAAGATCCTCGTCTCGCACGGCGGGGCGTTCAACTACCCGCACAGCGACCACTTCCGGCTCGTCACGCTGCCCAGCGTGAAGGACCTGAGCGTGGCCCTGGACCGCCTCGAGGACTTCCTCGAGGACTGGAGGGAGCGCCATGGCTGACACCCCGGCCGCCGAGGCGGGCCGACCCGCCCGCCCCACCGACGACGGCGTCTTCGGCGCCCCCGCCCGGGAGCTGTTCGCCGCCCGCCGCGGGGACGAGGTCCGGGGCCCGGCCGACGTCGACGCCGCCGCGACGCCCGGCTACGGCGGGGACAAGGCGAAGGGCAAGAAGGACCTGGCCGCGCGCGGCGCGGTGCTCGCCGACCTGCAGGAGCTGCTGTTCGCCCAGTCGGTGCGCGACGCGCCCGTGGGGGAGGTGCCGTCCCTGCTGGTGGTCCTGCAGGGCATGGACACCGCCGGCAAGGGCGGGATCATGCGCCACGTGATCGGGGCGATGGATCCGCTGGGCGTCCACGTGCACGCGTTCAAGGCGCCGACCCCGGAGGAGCGCGCCCACGACTTCCTGTGGCGCATCCGACCGCACCTCCCGCGGCCCGGCCTGGTCTCCGTGTTCGACCGGTCGCACTACGAGGATGTGCTCGTGCACCGCGTGCGCGGGCTCTCCCCTCTGGCCGAGGTGGAGGAGCGCTACGGGGCCATCCGCGAGTTCGAGGCGGCCGTGCGCGCCGCGGGGACACGGATCGTCAAGGTGATGCTGCGGATCTCGCCGGAGGAGCAGGCCAAGCGCCTGCTGGCCCGCCTGGACGACCCCACGAAGCACTGGAAGTTCAGCGAGAGCGATCTCGATGACCGCGCGTACTGGGACCAGTACATGGACGCGTACCGGATCGCGATCGAGCGGACGGACACCGAGGACGCGCCGTGGTTCATCGTGCCGGCGGACCGCAAGTGGTTCGCGCGGCTGGCGGTGCAGCAGCTGATCATCGAGACCCTGCAGGGGATGGGGCTGGACTGGCCGAAGGCCGACTTCGACGTCGCGGCCGCCCGCCGTCGCCTGCTGGCGGGCTGAGCGCCGCCGTCGTCGCGCTGGGCGGGCAGTGGTGGCCGGACCTTGCCAAGCACGGGGTCGCGGTGAGTCGATGTACGGACACCGGGCGCCGCAGAGGCGCTCCGGATCCGATCCGAAAGGTGGACCCATGACTGAGAACGCCAACCAGAATGCCCCGCTGACCGGCAAGACCGTCGCGTTCCTCGCGACCAACGGCGTCGAGCAGGTCGAGCTGACCTCCCCGTGGGAGGCCGTGATCGCCGCCGGCGCGACCCCCGTGCTCGTCTCGCCGGAGTCCGGCACCATCACCGCGATGCAGTCCGACTGGGATCACGGCGAGTCCTTCGACGTGAACACGACGGTGAAGGACGCCAAGGCCGAGGACTTCGACGGCCTCGTGATGCCGGGCGGCACCCTGAACGCGGACGCCATGCGCGTCAACAAGGACGCCCAGGCGTTCGTGCGTGCCTTCTTCGAGCAGCACAAGCCGGTGGCGGCCATCTGCCACGCCCCGTGGACCCTGATCGAGGCCGGCGTCGTGGAGGGCCGCCGCCTGACCAGCTACCCGTCCCTGAAGACTGACCTGAAGAACGCGGGCGCCCAGTGGGTGGACGAGGAGGTCGTCGTGGACAACGGGCTGACCACCTCGCGCTCCCCGGACGACCTCGACGCCTTCAACGCCAAGCTCGTGGAGGAGCTGAGCGAGGGCAAGCACGAGGACCAGACCGCCTGACCGACGTCGGGAGCGATCCGTGTGGGGGCGGGGGCCAATGGCCCCCGCCCCCACCGTTTCTCGAACGAAAGCGTGGCGGAGGCCGCCGTTTCCCGAACGAAAGTGGGGGGCGGGGTCAGCTGGCGTCGGGGGCGGCTTCGCCGCGCACCTGGTCGAGGCGGACGCGGGCGCCGTCGAGCCAGGCCTGGCAGCGGTCGGCCAGGGCCTGGCCGCGCTCCCACAGGGCCAGGGACTCCTCCAGGCCGGCGCCCCCGGTCTCCAGCCGCCCCACGGTCTCCACGAGCTCAGCGCGCGCCTGCTCGTAGCTCATCTGGGCCACGTCCGAGACGTCCGCGGAGGTGAAGCCCTCCACGCCGCTCGGGCGGCCCGCGTCCTGCGTCTGCTCCATGCCCTGCTCACTCATGCCTGTCGTGTCCTCTCGTGGGATGGGGTCGGGGTGGTCCGGTGCGTCTCGACGACGTCCGCGGCGATCCGTCCGGCCGCCACGAGGATGTCGAGCCGGTCGTCCGGGGCGACCTGGTCCGCGTCGCGCACGACCTGTCCGGCGTGCTGGACCACGGCGTAGCCGCGGTCCAGGGTGCGCTGCGGGGACAGGGCGCGGACGCGGGCGCGCAGCTGCGTGAGGGCGTCCTCCTCGCGGACGAGCCGGTGGCCCAGGGCGGACCGGCCGCGCTCGCGCCACCGGTCCGTCTCCTCCTGCCGGGTGTCCACCATCACGTGCGGACGGGCCAGCACGGGCCGGGAGCGCAGGGCCGCGAGCCCCTCGGCCTCGGCGCGCACGCGGCGCTCGACGGCCGCGGCCAGCCGCAGGCGCGCATCCGCGAGTCCGGCGGCCTCCTGGGCCGCGTCCGGGACGATCCGCTTGGCCGCGTCCGTGGGGGTGGAGGCACGCAGGTCGGCGACGTCGTCGAGGACCGGGCGGTCCGCCTCGTGGCCGATCGCCGAGACGACGGGCGTGCACGCCACCGCCACGGCGCGCACCAGCGCCTCGTCCGAGAACGGCAGGATGACCTCCTCGAGCGCGCCGCCGCCGCGGGCGATGACGATGACGTCCACGGCCGGGTCGGCGTCGAGCTCGGCGAGCGCGGCGGCCACCTGCCGAGGGGCCTCGGCGCCCTGCACGGCGACCTCACGGATCTCGAACTCGGCGGCGGGCCAGCGCCGCAGGGAGTTGCGCAGCACGTCCTTCTTCGCGTCCGAGTCGCGGCCGGTGATGAGCCCGATCCGGTGGGGGAGCAGGGGCAGGGGCCGTTTGCGCGCGGGGGAGGTCAGCCCCTCCTCGGCGAGGGCCCGGCGCAGCAGCTCCACGCGGGCCAGCAGATCGCCGAGGCCGACCGGGCGCATCTCCTGCACGTTCATGGACAGGCGCCCGGCCTTGAGCCAGAAGTTCGGCTTCACGCGCGCCACCACGCGGGAGCCCTGCTGGACGGTCCCCTCCAGGGTCATGGCGACGTTCCGCCAGGCGGTGAGCGGCAGGGACACCTCCTCCTCGAGGTCCCGCATGGTCATGTAGACGTTGCCGCGGTTGTTCTTGAACTCGATGAGCTGGCCCTCGATCCACGTGGCGGGCGCGCGCTCGATGTGGGCCTTGAGGTTCTCGGAGAGCCGGCGCAGGGGCCACGGCCGCTCGGCGGAGGTCTCGCCCGCGCGGGCGGGCGCCGAGACGGGCACGTCCGACGCCGCCGGGGCGCCCTCGGTCACGGGCTGGTCCATCCGGGTCCCTCCTGTCCGCGCCCGGTCCGCCCGGGCACGGGCCCACCGTACCGCCCTCACCGGACGCGCAAGACGGCGCCCGGGCGTCCCCCGGACCCGCCGCCGGCCCGGTCGGGCGCCCAGACCGGGGAACCTCCGGCCGGGATCAGTACGCTCGACGGGGTCGGAACGGAACGGAATGGAAGGACCCCATGCGCACCACTCTCAGTTTCCTCGTCGCGGCCCTGGCGGGCCTGCTGGCGGTGCTCGCGACGGCCGGCGCCCTCGTCGACGAGGCGACGCACCGCCCGGAGCTGCTGCGCGGGGTGACGGAGCAGGTCGCCGTGGACCCCGAGGTCCGCGCCGCCGTGCCGGGGGTGATCGACGACGTCGTGCACGACGCCATCCCCGAGCAGGTACCGGGCCCGCTGGCCCAGGCGGCCGAGGACCTGCTGCGCCCGCTGGCCCAGCGCGTGGCGGACGACCCGCAGGTGGTGCAGGGCTGGTCCGACACCGCCGACGAGGCCCGGCGCGCCTGGCTCGCCCAGCTCGAGGACCCGCAGGGCGCGGACGAGCCCGGCTCCGGCGCGGACGTGACCATCCCGTTCGGTCCCGTCGCGCAGTCCGGGATCACCGCCGCCCTGGGCGACATCGAACGTGACCTGCGCGAGGACCGGTTCGACCTGCCCGCGCAGGCGCTGCTGGAGGGGATCGTGGGCGCGGACGTCGGCGACTGGGCCGCGGACACGCTGCTGGCGCCCCTGTACGACCGTGCCGCGGACCTGCGGGACAGCACCGCGCTGCGCATGGACGCGCGCATCGACGCCTTGGCCGGCACGGACCGGGCCACCGTGCACCGCTGGGTGGACGCCTCCGCGCACTGGCGCTGGGCCGCCGCCGCGTCCGTGCTGGCGCTCGTGGGCGCCCTGCTGCTCGCCCCCCGAGGGCGGCGGGGCCTCGCCGTGGCCGTGGCGGGTGCGGTCGCCCTGGCCGGCGGGCTGATCGGTGGCGCCCGCCTGGGTCCGGACGCGGTCCACCTCACGGCGCCCGAGGGGGCCTCCCCGGGGGTGGCCGCGTTCGTCCAGCAGATGGAGGAGGCCGCCCGCCCGGCGTTCGCGGCCGCCGTCGCCCCCTACCCCCAGACCCTGACCACCCTGGGCTGGATCGTGCTGGCCGGGGGCCTGCTGCTGGCCCTGGCGGAGCTGTGGGTCGCTCGGCGTGGCCGGGTCCGTGCCGCCCGGGCGGACGGTCCCGGCGCGGTGGGCCGCTCCCACACCGCCGCCGACGTCACGTCGCGCTGAGCCCGCGGCGAAGCCCGGGCCCGGTCTGCGTCCCGGCCGATAGCATGGGGGGCATGTCCGCTCCCTCCGTCTCCGCCCGTCCGTCCGCCGTCGGCCTCGGGATGCCGCAGGTCCCGCGCGTTCGCCGATCCCGTGAGGAGGTCGAGGCGACCGCGCCCGTGTCCGGTGAGAAGCGCGTGCTGCTGGCCGCCCCCCGTGGCTACTGCGCCGGCGTGGACCGCGCCGTCGTCGCCGTCGAGAAGGCCCTCGAGCACCACGGCGCCCCCGTGTACGTGCGCAAGGAGATCGTCCACAACCGGCACGTCGTGGACACCCTGACCGAGCGCGGCGTGGTGTTCGTCGACGAGCTGGACGAGGTGCCCGAGGGCGCCCTGACCGTGTTCTCCGCGCACGGCGTGTCCCCGGCCGTCGTCGGGGAGGCCGCCCAGCGCAACCTGCGCACCATCGACGCCACGTGTCCGCTCGTGACCAAGGTGCACCGCGAGGCCGTGCGCTTCGCGAAGCAGGACAAGCAGATCCTGCTGATCGGTCACGAGGGCCACGAGGAGGTCGAGGGCACGTTCGGCGAGGCGCCCGAGCACACCACGGTGATCAACGACGTCGCCGAGGCCCGCACCGTCCAGGTGGAGGACCCGGACAACCTGATCTGGCTCTCCCAGACCACGCTCTCCGTGGACGAGACCCTCGAGATCGTCTCCGTGCTGCGCGAGCGGTTCCCGAACCTGCAGGACCCGCCCTCGGAAGACATCTGCTACGCCACCTCCAACCGGCAGGCGGCCATCAAGTCGATCTCGCCGGAGTGCGACCTGGTGATCATCGTGGGCTCGGCGAACTCCTCGAACTCGGTGCGCCTCAAGGAGGTCGCCGCGGAGTACGGGGCCACCCGCGCCGAGCGCGTGGACTTCGCCAACCAGGTGGACGAGTCCTGGTTCGAGGGCGTGGCCACCGTGGGCCTGTCCTCCGGCGCGTCCGTGCCCGAGGTGCTGGTGCAGGAGGTGCTCGCGCTGCTGGCCGAGTACGGCTACGGGCAGGTGGACGAGGTGGTGACCGCCGAGGAGGACATCATCTTCTCCCTGCCCAAGGAGCTGCGCGCCGAACTCAAGCGGGTGGGCGACGAGTCCCGCTCGCTCGGCGGACGCCGTCGCGACGCCGAGGCCTGAGCGCGCCCCTCGTTTCACCGCTGAGGCCCGCAGACTCGCCGTCACGACGCCGGCGAAGCGGCGAGTCTGCGGGCCTCGGTGTGCCCGGGCCTCGGCGTGCCGGGCCGACGGGTGGTCAGGGACTCAGAGTCCGAAGACCCAGACGAGCAGGGTCATCGACGCGATGGAGATCAGCACGGCGGCGATGATGTTCAGCCACACGCCGCCCTTCACCATCTGGCCGATGGTCACGTAGCCGGAGCCGTACGCGATGGCGTTCGGCGGGGTGGCCACGGGCAGCATGAACGCGCAGGTCGCGGCGAGGGCGACGGGCGCGGCCAGCATGAGCGGGGCGACGCCGGTGCCCAGGGCCACGCCGGAGGCGACGGGCAGGAACGTGGCCGCGGTGGCCGTGTTCGAGGTCATCTCGGTCAGCAGCAGGATGCCGACGGCGGCGATCACCACGAGCACCCACACGGGGATGTCGCCGAGGCCCTTGACCTGCTCACCGAGCCACGTGGACAGGCCCGACTTGGAGAACTGACCGGACAGGGCCAGGCCGCCGCCGAACAGCAGGAGCACGCCCCACGGCAGCTCCTTCGCGGCCTCCCAGTCGAGCAGGCGCACGCCGCGCCCGGCCCCGCCGCCGGCCGGCAGGAGGAACAGGATGAGTCCGACGACCATGGCGATGGCCGCGTCCGAGAGCAGCGGGGACGTCAGGTCCAGGACGTACTCGGAGATCAGCGGCACGGTGATCCAGGCCAGCGCGGCGAGGACGAAGACGGCGAGGACCTTGGCCTCGGGGGCCCTCATGCGGCCGAGGCGGGCCAGCTCGGTGGCGATCAGGTCGCGGCCGCCGGGGACCTCGTCGATCTCCGGGCGGAACAGCACGCGGGTGAGCAGGAACCAGCACGCGAAGAGCAGCACGACGGCGATCGGCACGCCGACCAGTATCCACTGGCCGAAGCCGATCTCCACGCCGTGCTCGGCGGCCATGTGGCCCGCGAGCAGGGTGTTGGGCGGGGTGCCGATGATGGTGCCGAGCGAGCCGATGGACGCGGCGTAGGCGATGCCGAGCATGAGCGCGGTGCCGAAGTTCGTCTTCGTGAGGGAGCGGATCTCGGCCTGCGTGGGGGCCTCGCCGGGCGCGGAGGTGGGCGCTGCGGGGCGGTCGGCCTGGTCTACTGCCTCGTCCGCGGTCAGGGCGCCGTCCGTGCCGTAGCGCTGGACGAGCACGAGGATGGACACGCCGATGGGGAGCATCATCACGACGGTGGCGGTGTTGGACACCCACATGGAGATGAACCCGGTGGCGATCATGAAGCCCAGGACGAGGTTCACGGTCCTGGCGCCCATGAACTTCAGGACGCCGAGCGCGATGCGCCGGTGCAGGTTCCACCGCTGCATGGCCAGGGCGAGCATGAAGCCGCCCATGAACAGGAAGATGATGTTGTTGCCGTAGCTCGCGCCGACGGTGTCGAAGGTGATGCCGCCGTCGGGCTCCTCGGCGGGCACGCCGAGCGGGAAGATGACGAGCGGCAGCAGGGCGGTGGCGGGGATGGGCAGGGCCTCGGTCATCCACCACACGGCCATGAGCACGGCGGTGGCGGCGACGAGGCGGGGCCAGACGCCGAGGTCGCCCGGCATCAGCAGGAACAGGGCGACGGCGAGCAGGGGGCCGACCACGAGGCCGATGATGCGCTTGACGTTCTCGCCGCCGGGCAGCGGCTCGTCACGCATGCCCGGGGAGAGGTCGTGCTCGAACTCCTGGGCGGCCGCTCGGGGGTTGAAGCGGGAGACGTGCTCGTTGACGTTGCTCGGCGGGGGGAGCGGACGGGACTGCATGGGGCCTCCTCATCAGGTCAGGCCCTCGGCATGGCCTGGCAATTCTCTGTGAGTTTCACGGTAGCAAGTGGCCCGGGGCACGGAAAGACGACGTCGGGCCCGCGACGGCCCACCCGCCCGGACCCCGCTCACGCCTCCCGCGCCGACTCCGCCCGACGACGGCGCAGCTCGTCCTCTCCTCCACGCCCGCGACCAGCTCCGGGGCGGCCAGGGGCCGGGGCGCGGACTCGAGCGTGCGGATGTCCGGCGTGGGGGCCAGGCCCGGGTCGGCGTCGCGGAGGCGCCGGGCGGCGGGGAGCACGCGCGATTCGACGTTGCCGACGAGCTGGTTGTAGCGGTCCACGGCGGTCTTGAGGGAGCCGCCCATGCGGTCCAGGTGGGTGCCGAGCGTGCCGAGACGCTCGTAGAGGTCCTTCGCGCTGGCCACCACGGTGTGGGCGTTCTCGGCCAGGGTGTCCTGCCGCCACGCGTAGGCCACGGACTTCAGGGCGGTCAGGAGGGAGACGGGGGCGACGAGCGCGACGTTCCGGGAGAACGCGTGGTCCAGCAGCCCGGGGTCCGCGTCCAGCGCCGCGGCCAGGAGCGACTCGGCGGGCAGGAAGCACAGGACCAGCTCGGGGGAGTGCTCGAGGCCGTCCCAGTAGGACTTCGCGGAGAGCTGGTCCACGTGGCGGCGCACGGCCGCGGCGTGCTGGGCGGCCAGCGCCTGGCGCCGCTCGTACGCCTCCTCGCCGGGCTCATCCGCGAGGGCCTCGGCGGCCAGCGCGTCCCCGATGGGGGCCTTGGCGTCCACGGCCATGGCCTTGCCGCCGGGCAGGGACACCACGAGGTCCGGGCGGAGGCGCTCGCCGTCCCTGCCGGACAGCGTGGCCTGCTCCGTGAAGTCCACGTGGTGGAGCATGCCCGCCGCCTCCACGACCCGCCGCAGCTGCGCCTCGCCCCAGTGGCCCCGGGCGGAGGTGGACTTGAGGGTGGCCATGAGCGAGGTGGTCTGGTTCAGCAGGTCCCGGTCGGTGGCCGCGGCGGCGCGGAGCTGCTCCCCGAGTCGGCCGAACTGGGAGGCCCGATCCCGTTCCAGCACGCTCACCTGCTCCTGGAGCGCCGCCAGCCGCTGGCCCAGCGGCGCGAGCGTGGACATCACCTGGGACTCCGCGCGTCGGCGTTCGGCGTCCTCGGCGCGCGCGGCCGTGAGCGCGCGCTGCTCCGCCCGGGCGGCCGCGAGCTCCTCTCGCGCCCCCTGGTGCTCGGTGCGCAGCGCGGCCAGCTCGGCCTGGGCCCGGCGGGCTTCCTCACCGCCACCGGCCGCCCGGCGCCACATGAGCCACGCGCCCACCAGGGCGCCCAGCACGAGTCCGAGGATGAGGGCGAGCAGCAGGTTGAGGATCTCCATGCCCCCACCCTCGCAGGCCGCACGGACACGGTAGGCCGCGGCGCGCCGTCGTCGTGGTGGGCGGCTCAGCCGAAGAGCGGGTTGGGGCCGTTGGCCACGACCTGCGGGTCGCCGTCGACGCGGGCGGCGATGCCCGCCGCGGCCACACCGGGCAGATACGGGAAGACCATGCGGGTCGAGGCCAGGGCGGCGGCGTCGAAGGCCTCCACCGCGACGGCCGGGCGGGGCCCGTCCGCCGTCTCGATCTCGCCGTCGAACACGGCCACCGCCCGCATGGGGCGCGGGCTGATCTTCGCGACCGTGGCGGCCGCCTGCTCGGGCTCGAGGTCCGGGTGCTCCCACATGCCGCGCTGGCCGTCGGCGGCGACGGCGAGGATCGTCGGGGCGAACACGGACTGCCGGCCGAGCGTGTCGAACACGTGCTCCACCGCGAGGCTGATCAGCGGCAGCAGCTCGCCGCCGGGAGGCGTGGGGGTCGGTCCGGTGGGCGTCGGGGTGCTCATGGGGCCGAGGCTACCGGCCCTGTCCGACGGCGCCCACCCGCGCCTAGCGTGAACCCATGCAGCTCACCATCGCCCCCGGGGACATCACGGCCACGCACGCGGACGCCGTCGTCAACGCCGCCAACTCCACCCTGCTCGGCGGCGGAGGCGTGGACGGCGCCATCCACCGGCGTGGCGGCCCCGAGATCCTGGCCGAGTGCCGCCGCCTGCGCGAGACCGACCTGCCGGAGGGGCTGCCCGCCGGGCAGGCCGTGGCGACGACGGCGGGGCGCCTGCCCGCGCGCTGGGTCATCCACACGGTGGGCCCGGTGTGGGCCAAGACGATCGACAAGTCCGACACCCTCGCCTCATGCTACCGCGAGTCCCTGAAGGTGGCGGCCGGGCTCGGCGCCCGGACGGTCGCGTTCCCGGCGATCTCCGCGGGGATCTACGGCTGGCCCATGGAGGACGCGGCGCGGATCGCCGTCGAGACCTGCCACGCGATGGCGGACGAGGTGGGCGACACCGTGGACGAGGTGCTGTTCGTGCCCTACGGCGACACGGCGGAGGCCGCGTTCCGGACCGTCCTGGACAGGGTTGAGCGGGGCTGACTCAACTCCGTGGAATACCCCGTGGGGGGACGGCGTTGCACAGGACAGTCGCCGCTCAACCGGAGCGGCCCGCCCTGCATGAGGAGTGATCGACCATGGCTCGTCCCATTGATCCGTTCCGCGAGATGGAGCGCCTGATGACCGGCTTCGCCCGCACCTCCGGCGCCGCCTCCATGCCCATGAACCTCTACCGCGAGGGCGACGTGTTCGTCGCCGAGGTGGAGCTGCCGGGCGTGGACCCGAGCTCGATCGACGTGGACGTCGAGGAGCGCACGCTCACCGTCCGCGCCGAGCGCAAGGAGGCCCCCGCCGGGGAGGACCGTCGCTGGCTCACCAAGGAGCGTCCGGCCGGCACCTTCGCCCGCCAGCTCAACCTCGGCCAGGGCCTGGCCCTGGACAAGATCGAGGCCGACTACAGCGACGGCGTGCTGCTGCTGACCATCCCGGTGGCCGAGCAGGCCAAGCCGCGCAAGATCCAGGTCAAGCACACCGGCTCCGCCGCCCAGGTGGAGGGCGAGGCCGTAGAGGGTGAGGCCGTGGAGGGCTCCGCCGCCGAGGCCTCCGGCGAGTGATCGCCCTCTGACGGAGCCGTGGCCGGCGTGACCGGCGCGCGGCCCGTTCCCCCGAACGCAGATGCGGCGGGCCCCCACCGGGGGCCCGCCGCTTCCGCGTGGTGGTCAGGCGCGGTCGGCCAGGATCAGCTGTGCCGCCTTCTCGCCGATCATGAAGCACGTGATGTTGGGGGTTCACGGTCACGTGCTCGGGCATCACGGAGGCGTCGGCCACGCGCAGACCCGTCACGCCCTTGACGCGCAGGCGGGCGTCCAGGGGGCTCATGGCGTCGTCGTCGGCGCCCATGCGCACCGAGCCCACCGGGTGGTACACGGTGTTGTGGGTGCGGCGCACGTAGTCGGCGATCTCCTCATCGGTCTGCGCCTCCACGCCCGGGGCGAGCTCCCGGCCGGCCCACTCTGCCATCGCCGGCTGGGAGACGATCTCCCGGGCCAGTCAGATGCCGGCCACCGCGACGGCCACGTCATGGCCCTCCGGGTCGGTGAAGTAGCGCGGGTCCACGGCCGGCTTGTCCCAGTAGTCGTTGGAGCGCAGGCGCACGGTGCCGCGGACCTTGGCGTGGGGTGGACCCGGTGGCCCTGCGGTCTCGGCTGTCGTCCTCTGGTCGGCAGACACAGGTGTGCTTCCTCTCGTCGGGGTCTGGGCGGCCCGTCCACACTACGGATCGGTCATCTGGGCGGGGATGCGTGCTGGGTGGTGCGGGTCTCTGGGTCCGTGGGGGCGGGGGCTGGGGCTGCCGGGCCCCGTGGCCGCTGGGCCTCTGGGTTCCGTGGGCAGGAGAGCGAAGGTTTCTGCCCCCGGAAGCGAAAACCCTGCCGGTTCTGCCCCCGGAACAGGGGAGAGCGCGCTTTCTGCCCACGGAGCGGGCGGGGCTGCCGGTTCTGCCCACGGAACGGGGCCGGTGCGGGACGCCTCCGCCGCGGTGGGTCCGCCGGTAGACTGCCGGACTGTGGCTTTGACTATCGGATTCGTGGGACTGCCCAACGTGGGCAAGTCGACCCTGTTCAACGCGCTGACGCGCCAGACCGTGCTCGCGGCGAACTACCCGTTCGCGACGATCGAGCCGAACGTGGGCGTGGTGAACCTGCCGGACGAGCGGCTGCCCCAGTTGGCCGAGATCTTCGGCTCCGAGCGCATCCTGCCGGCCACGGTGTCCTTCGTGGACATCGCCGGCATCGTGAAGGGCGCCTCCGAGGGGGAGGGGCTGGGCAACCAGTTCCTGGCGAACATCCGTGAGGCCCACGCGATCGCCCAGGTGGTGCGCGCGTTCGACGACGGCGACGTCGTCCACGTGGACGGCAAGGTGGACCCGGCCTCGGACATGGAGACCATCAACACAGAGCTGATCATCGCGGACATGCAGACCGTGGAGAAGGCGATCCCGCGCGTCGAGAAGGAGGTCAAGGGCAAGAAGAAGGAGCCCGCCGACCTCGAGGCGCTCCAGGCCGCGCTCGCGGTGCTGGAGCGGGGCGAGACGATCTTCGCGGCGAAGGACAAGGACAAGCTGGACATGGACCGGCTGCGGGAGCTGAGCCTGCTCACCGCCAAGCCGTTCATCTACGTGTTCAACTCGGACGACGGCGTGCTGGGGGACGAGGCCAGGCAGCAGGAGCTGCGCGACCTGGTGGCTCCCGCTCAGGCCGTGTTCCTGGACGCCAAGCTGGAGTCCGACCTCGTGGAGCTCTCCGAGGACGAGGCCCGCGAGATGCTGGAGATGAACGGCCAGGACGAGTCCGGGCTGGACCAGCTGGCTCGCGTCGGCTTCTCAACGCTCGGCCTGCAGACGTATCTGACGGCGGGGCCGAAGGAGACGCGCGCGTGGACCATCCCCGTCGGCGCGACGGCGCCCGAGGCCGCCGGCGTGATCCACACCGACTTCCAGCGCGGCTTCATCAAGGCCGAGATCGTCTCCTTCGACGACCTCGTGGCCGCCGGCTCCATGGCCGAGGCGAAGGCCGCGGGCAAGGTGCGCATGGAGGGCAAGGAGTACGTGATGAAGGACGGGGACGTGGTGGAGTTCCGGTTCAACGTGTAAAATTCTCCTATAGGAGAGTATTTGCCGATTTATTTAAGCCGGAGCACTCGATTGATTAGTGGGAGTCTTCCTGGCGCAATATTCGCCTAGGTCGGACCTGGGCTGCCCACTGAGTGTGAGGACCAGGTTGTACTCGATCGGAGATCGTAGCCATGAAGAACAAAGTGGGATACGTCGACCGAAACCAGCTGCGGAGCTGGGCTGACACACGCTCCTCGCAGTCCGAGTTCCCACGTCTAGTGCGACGCCTCATCCTGGAAACCACGCCAGGCCTGGTCGAACTTGGGATGCCCGCGGGTGACGGGGTGGCGGCTGGCGATTGGGACGGTTCAGTCCGGACGGCGAAAGCGACGGCTTGGGTTCCGGACGGCTTGTCCGTGTGGGAACTGTCAGTCGATTCCAGCCCCAACTCCAAGGCCGACAAGGACTACACCAAGCGAATAGACGCTCCATATGGGACTTCGACATCAGACTGCACTTATGTGGAAGCGATCCTGCGTCCTTGGACGACACGGTCCAGATGGGCTGCAAGCAAGCGGAGCGACAACGTCTGGAGAGACGTCAAGGCCCTTGGACTAGACGACGTGGAGTCCTGGCTTGAGGCGGCGCCAATCACGTGGGCGTGGTTCTCGGAGGAACTCGGGCTCTCGCCATATGGTCTTCGTACCGGCCTGTCATGGTGGCGCGACTGGGCAGCACAAACCAATCCGGCATTGACGCCGGAAATCGTACTTGCTGGTCGGTCTGACGCTGCAAAGGCCCTCGAAGGACGGCTAGCTTCATCCGGTTCCGTCACGACGGTTGCTGGCGCATCCATGGAGGAGGCATGCGCCTTTATCGCTGCGATCGCCGTCCACCACGAAGAACAAGGCAAGGGGCAGATGCTAGCGCGGCTGGCATTCGTTGACGATGTATCCACATGGAGGCAGTTGACGGGCTCGTCCCAACCGCTGATCCTGGTCCCGTGCACACCCGAGCTGGCAAGGGCGATACCCGCTGATACTGTACACAATTTTTGCGTGCCGGTTATATTCACTGAAGGCTCCGATATCACGCTTCCGGCGCTAGGCGCCGCCGAGGTGGCAGCCGCACTGACAAGTGCCGGGGTCACGGACAGAGACAAGGCCGACGCACTCGGTAGACTCGCACGTCGAAGCTTGACCGGGTTGCGTCGAAACCTGGCCGTCAAGGCCGTCCTGCATCGACCTGCCTGGGCCGACGCGAGTCCATCCCGAAGCTTCCGCTCAATCCTGTTGGCTGGCTCTTGGGGGGACAACGTAGAAGGGGATCGCTCGATCCTCGAGGCGCTCGCGGGAACCGACTACGAATCCTTTAGAGAAGATATCGCCGGGATTGCCGACGGTCCCATCGACCCTCTGGCGATCCATACTGACGGAGCCTGGCATCTTGTCTCGCCAGTAGACGCGTGGATGCTGTTGGTGTCGAAGCTGACCCACGACGACATGAAGCGATTCGAGGCCATCGTCGAGATGGTTCTCGCAGAGGGCGATCCGGCCCTCGAGCTTCCACGTGAAGAACGGTGGCGAGCAACGATCGAAGGCAGGACTCGCCGCTATTCGGGCGACCTTCGCCGTGGTATTGCTCAGTCTCTGGCCCTTTTGGCAATTTACGGCGGAACCGTCACTTTGTCGGCCGGGGCAACGGGTTCAGACTTCGCAAATCACTTAGTCGCTAAGTTGCTCGAATGGGCCTCAGGAGACGACACCGGGCAAGCGTGGCAGTCGATCGCGGACCTTTTGCCACTGCTCGCTGAGGCCGCGCCCGACGCCTTCCTTGATGCGGTCGGCGCAGCAGCAGCCGGCGACGATCCTTTGTTATCGACCATGTTCCAGGACGCCGCGGAAGAATTAGGGTTGTTATCGGGCGGCACTCCCCACTGCCATTTGCTATGGGCGCTTGAGTGTGTATCCTGGTCCCCTGGTCACTTCGGCCGTGCCGTCGATCTCCTGGCCCGTTTGGACGAGATAGATCCAGGTGGCCGGATAATAAACCGTCCCGCCGCCTCGCTGGCTGCGCTATTCCGCCCGTGGCATCCTAATAACTCCGTTGATCCCGGCCGGCGAATTGCAGCCCTTGATGCGCTGCGCCATAGGCATCCCGGCGCCGCTTGGAAGCTGGAGACCAGCATGCTTCCGGAGCGTCATGGGATGCACGTTCCGATCAGCTCACCAGCGTTCCGACCCTGGAAGCCGGACAAGCAGTCGGTGACATACGGCGAGATTTGGAGGATGACGACCGCCGCGGTTGAGCGCTGCATCGAGGATGCTGGTGAAGATGCACAGCGCTGGTCAACGATCCTTGCTCACACTTCAGATTTGTCATCCGCAGATCGAGAACGTGTGGTGGCTGCGCTTAGTTCGATGGCCGACCAGCCGGAGTGTGCGACTGACTTCCAGGACGCTGTGTGGCGAGCACTCGTGAGCCTTATCGGCCGCCATCGCGAGTTTCCGGACGCTGCGTGGGCGCTCCCCGACGAGGAGCTGGTCAAGCTTGATGCGCTGGCCGCGCGTTATGAGCCTAAATCCGCATACCTCCGATTGGTTGGACTTTTCCAGTCGTGGACCCCGTATGTAGGCGCTCGCAGAAGTGATGACTACCAAGGCTTTGAGCGAGAGCTTGGACATCGACGCAGCGCAGCTGTTAAGGAGATCGAAGCCGAGGGGGGATTCGACGCCATCGAGAGACTGGCACGCGACGCATCTGTAGCCGGGGCCGTTGGCAGCGCGCTCGCGAATGCGGGCTTGTTCCGCGACGCTGAAATTCTGCTTTGGCTTGCGTCTGAGGACGACGATCTCGTCAGCACGGCGATGTCGTACTTCTCAGGTCGCTATGTCCTCGAAGGTTTCGAACTCATCACAGGCTTGCTTGAACGGGACGCCCTCACCGTTAATCAGCGTGTTCGACTCCTGCTTGTTGCCCGTGGCAACCTACCGGAGGCATGGGCTTTGGCGGCTGAGGATCCGGAGGTTGAGACCGGGTACTGGGCGGCCTTCCAACCGTTCGGCTTGGGCCAAGACTTCGACAAGATTGACGAGGTGGCCGATCGATTGATCCAAGCTGGCCGACACGCCGACGCCCTACATCTGATGTGCACTTACGCGCACATCGAAAAGGACGGACCGCGCCCGCAGGCAGCGCAGCTCATGGTGGACGCCTTAGATGGACTCTTGTCAAACCAAGATCAATCTGCTGACGCTCGGGGCCTATCGACCTACGATTTTCAACAGTTATTTGCCTATCTCGAGGCCATGCAGGAGCATCTCGAGCCCGGCGACCTCGTCCGGCTCGAGTGGGCGTATCTTCCAGCGCTTGGATACGATGCTAAAGTGCCTGCGCTCTCTGAAAGTTTGGCTGCGGATCCGGCGAAATTTGTCGGAGTTGTGTGCGCCGTCTACCGTGCTCGGCCGAAGCATGAGGACGAGGAAGTGGCCGATGACAAAGCTCACGAAGGGCAGCGGGACGCTTCCATGGCAGCCAATGCGTACCGACTGCTCAATGCGTGGGACTCACCGCCTGGGCTAGTCAATGGCGTTATGAATGCCCAAGTACTTCGAACCTGGATTGACAGCGCAACGGAGGGCCTTGTGGAGGGTGGCCGGGTCGAAGCGGGCCTGCAGCATATTGGGCAGGTTCTCGGGCACACCCCTCCAGATGCTGACGGTACCTGGCCGGGCTGCGTCGTGCGGGATCTCATCGAAGAGGTGCAACTCGATCACATCGAGAATGGCCTCTACCTCCACATCGTCAATAGCCGCGGCGTCTCCAGTCGAGGCCTAGAGGACGGTGGTCAGCAAGAGCTCGAAATTGCTGAGAGATATCGTGTGCAGGCGGAAGCGCTCGCTGACGAAGCGCCTCGAGTGGCCAGACTTTTTAGACGCGTAGCTGGCTCGTACGAGCGCGAGGCAAGACGCCATGAGGAGAGCGCGGAACGCGTCCGGCGCGGACTCTATTGATCCATTACGCGAGGGTCGCGCCCGAGGAGGTGTAGTGAAGTGTGAGATTTCTGTGCTAAATACTCGACAAGTGTGGCAGCACCCGTCATTGCGCATTGGAGGAGGAATCGCGGCGGCTTAAGAACGACGATCAGAGCGGGGTTGCCGCATTGTGACCACGGCGCGGAGACCTACCTTGCGCCGTCCCCATGGTGCCTCGCGATCCCCGGTCCCGGTGACTAGGCGACGACGTTGGCCAATGAGGCAGTTACTGCCTCAACAGCCATTTTTAGAGCAGCGGCCAGGGGAATGCGAAAGCTTGGCCGCTAGGTGTAGGAGGGCATGACGTTGTTGACTCGGGTCGGTGCCAGTGAGGCCGGAGGGGCGTCTCCGCAGGAGGTATGAGGCCGATGGTAGTTGTAGTGGTTCACCCACACCTGCAGGGCCTCACGCCGAGCTTGCTCTGAGGAGTACGGGCGGGCGTAGAGGACCTCATCGACCATCAGCCGGTTGTACCGCTCGACCTTCCCGTTGTGGCGCGGGGTGTAGGGGCGGATCCGGTGGTGCCGGCCTCCGAGCGAGACCACCTTCGCGGTGAAGTCCACGGCCCGGTAGTTGTTTCCGTTGTCCGTGATCACCCGGTCCACGGTGATGCCGTGGGCGGCGAAGAACGCCCGCGCCCGGCAGTAGAAGCTCACGGTCGTGGCCGCC
>NZ_LOSQ01000007.1:0-114466 GCF_001595485.1 Micrococcus sp. CH7 | reverse complement strand
GGCCCCGAAACGCGCATGATCCCGCCAGAAACGGCGGGATCATGCGGGGCCCACGAGGTGGGCGAGGGGACGGACCGGCTGTAAGCCGGGTTCTGTGCCTCGCGCGCGTTGCCCCGCGCGAGGTGACGGCCATCCATCTGGGCCCGCCATCGCTGACGGGCTCGAGCGGCCAACCCGGACGCTGGGGCGAGCAGCCCTCGTGACGCGTCCTGTTCGGCCTTGCACCGGATGGGGTTTACCGAGCCGGCCCCGTCACCGGGGCCGCTGGTGGTCTCTTACACCACCCTTTCACCCTTACCGCCGCGCACACGGCGCGGAGGCGGTCTTCTCTCTGTGGCACTGGCCCGCGGGTCGCCCCGGGTGGATGTTGTCCACCATCCTGCTCTGCGGTGCCCGGACTTTCCTCGCACCCCCGCAGGGGCACGCGGCCGTCCGCCGATCCGTCCCGACCGACCAGTCTACGCCCCGCCGAGGCCGCGGGGCCGCTGCGGACGCGTCCTCGCCTAGAATGGAGGCGCCCGCCGACAACGAGGTCGGGGGATGGGGCCTGCCCAGGACGGCCCCGCCAGGTTTCAAGGAAGGACTCCCGTGGCAGACACCGCCTCGACCCAGACCCCCGAGTGGAACACGCAGCAGAAGCTCGCGGAGAAGATGGTCCCCCTGCTGGGCACCCTGTACCGCGAGCACAACGTGGTCACCTCGATCTACGGGCGCTCCCTCGTGAACCGCGGCGTGATCGACATCATCAAGGCCCACCGCTACGCCCGCCGCGTGCAGCAGGCTCCGCTGAGCGTCGAGTCCACCTACCCGCTGGTCGAGGCCATGGCTGCGATGGACCTGGGCGCCGCCACCATCGACCTGGCCGAGCTGGCCGCCAAGCAGAAGGCCTCGGGCCAGGACGTCCAGGCCTTCCTGGACGCCGAGCTCGCCGAGGTCAAGGGCAAGGCCGGTGAGGGCCTGGGCGAGACCCAGGACGTCGTGCTCTACGGCTTCGGTCGCATCGGCCGCCTGCTGGCCCGCATCCTCCTCGACCACGCCGGCGGTGGCTCCAAGCTGCGCCTGCGTGCCGTCGTCGTGCGCAAGAACTCGGAGGACGACCTGATCAAGCGCGCCTCCCTGCTGCGCCGCGACTCGATCCACGGCCCGTTCGACGGGACGATCGTGGTGGACGAGGACCGCGACGTGATCACCGCCAACGGCACTGAGATCCAGGTCATCTACTCGAACGACCCGACCACGGTGGACTACACCTCCTACGGCATCAAGGACGCGCTGGTCGTCGACAACACCGGACGCTGGCGCGACGACGAGGGTCTGTCCCAGCACCTGCAGGCCAAGGGCGCCGCGAAGGTCCTGCTGACCGCCCCGGGCAAGGGCGAGATGAAGAACATCGTGTACGGCGTGAACTCGGACGACATCACGCCCCAGGACACCATCATCTCGGCGGCCTCCTGCACCACCAACGGGATCACCCCGGTGCTCAAGGTCATCCAGGACGACTACGGCATCGACCACGGCCACGTGGAGACCGTGCACGCCTACACCAATGACCAGAACCTCGTGGACAACTTCCACAAGGGCGCCCGTCGTGGCCGTGCCGCCGGCATGAACATGGTGCTCACCGAGACCGGTGCCGCCAAGGCCGTGGCCAAGGCCCTGCCCGAGCTCAAGGGCAAGCTCTCCGGCAACGCCATCCGCGTCCCCACCCCGGACGTGTCCATGGCCATCCTGAATCTCGAGCTGACCAAGCCCACCTCGGTGGAGGAGCTGAACGCCCGCCTGAAGCAGGAGTCCCTCACCGGCCCCCTGCGCGGCCAGGTCGGCTACGTGGACTCCCCGGAGGTCGTGTCCACCGACTTCGTCGGCTCGGACCGCGCCGGCGTCGTGGACGGCCTGGCGACCCTCGTGAACAACGACGGCAAGAACGCGATCCTCTACGTCTGGTACGACAACGAGTACGGCTACTCGCACCAGGTGATCCGCGTGGTGGAGAAGATGGCGGGCCAGCAGGTCCCCGCCTTCCCGCAGGCCTGACCCGCCGATGACCGATGGCCCGTCCCCGCGGAGGGGACGGGCCGTCGTCGTGTGCCGACCGGGTCGGACGTGGAGCCGAGGCTCAGGCCTCGTCGTCCCCGTGGTCGCCGTCGGGGCCGTGCTCGTGGTCTTCGTGGTCGTCGGCGTCGTGGCCGAAGGGGTCCTCGTCCGTGCCGGGCAGCCACGTCACACCGGGCACGTTCAGACGCTCGGCCCGCTGCGCGCGCTTCCAGCGCCGCTGCCATTTGCCCTCGAGCCGGTTCACGTAGAGGGTGCCGTTGAGGTGGTCGTACTCGTGCTGCATGATGCGCGCGAACCAGCCCTCGGCCTCGAACTCGAACATCTCGCCGTCCACGCGCTGGCCGGACAGGCGCACGCGGGTCGGGCGCTGCAGGGGGAAGCCGAGCCCGGGCACCGAGAGGCAGCCCTCGGTGTGCTCGTCCGGGTGAGGCTCCTCCCGCGGCGCCTTGTCCAGGTGCGTCAGCACCGGGTTGATCACGTGGCCCACGTTCGGCGCGTCGCCGGAGTCCGGGAACGTCCACGTGAAGATCCGCAGCCCGACCCCGACCTGCGGGGCGGCCAGGCCCACGCCGTGCGCGGCGTCCTGCGTGACGTACATGTCCTCGATCAGCTCGCGGATCTCGTCGTCGATCACCTCCACCTCGGCCGCGCGCCGGTGCAGCACGGGCTCGCCGTAGACGGTGATGGGACGGATGGAGGCCATGGCACTGCGCTTCCCGGCCCGGGCTGCGGGCCTGCGTGGGTGGGGGGACGGGGGAGTCCCCAGCCTACCGCCGGGGACACCACGACGACGGCCGTCATTCCGCGGCGAGGGCCTCCAGCGCATCCGGGTCCAGCAGCGTCACCCGCGGGCCCGCCATGGCGATCAGGCCGTCGTCGGCGAGGCGGCGCAGCCCGCGGCTGAACGCCTCGGGGGTGGTGCCCAGCAGCGAGGCGACGTCCTTCTTCGGCGCGGCCAGCACCACGACGAGGTCGGCCTCGTCCCGGAGGGCCGGCAGGCCGAGCAGATGTCCGGCGATCCGTGCGGTGACAGGCTGATGCTCCCGGGCCAGCCGTTGTTCCGCCTCGGCCAGGCGGACGGCCAGCGTCCGCATCACGCGTCCCCCGATGCCCGGATGCTGGGCCAGGAGTCGGGCGACCTCGGCGTGGGAGAAGGTGCACAGGCGGGTCGCGGCCACGGCGCGCGCCCCGTGCCGGGCCGGCTCGCCCGTGAGGAACTCGTGCTCGCCCACGGAGTCCCCGGGCTCGACCATCCGCACCACGCGTTCCCGGCCGGTCGCTGAGCCGAGCGTCAGCGCCAGGCGGCCGCTGTGCACGACGCACAGGCGGTCCGTGCGGTCACCGGCCAGGTGCAGGGCATCGCCGGCCTCGAGCACGAGCGGCCGCGCCAGGGCGGAGACCCGGCGCAGCTGCTCCAGATCCAGCCCGGTGAACAGCGGGACCCGGGCCGCGCACGGCTCTGGTTCGTCCATGGGGGCGAGGGGCAGGTCCATACGCACGCCATCAGCCTCCCACACGGCGGCTTGACCGCGGTCAAGGCGGGCCCGCCGTCCCCTTCGTAGCGTCAGTGACATCCCCGGAGGCCGGGGATCGGACCGGGCACCCGCCCGTCCGCTCAGCCTCATCGGCGGCCGCGCCGGTGACGACCCACAGGAGTGACCATGACCGCCACCACGCACACCCTGCTCCGCGCCGAGGGCTTCAGCTGCCCCTCGTGCGTCCGGAAGATCGAGAAGGCCCTCGACGCCCTGCCCGGCGTGACCGGCGCGCAGGTCCACTTCGAGACCCAGCGCATCGAGGTCGACCACGACCCGCAGACCACCACTGCCCAGGACCTCGTCGAGGCCGTCGCCAAGGTCGGCTACACCGCCCGGCCGTCGGCCTTCTGACCCCGCCCTCCCCCGACGAACGGAGTCCGCCATGTCCACCCCCGCCGTCACACGTCCGGGCCGCCCTCGTGCCCGGTTCACGTTGTCCCGCCGCTGGCGGCGCCCCGTGGTGGCCGGCCTGCTGATCGCCGTCTCGCTCGTGCTGGCGCCCGAGCAGCTGGCCCACGGGACCGGACACCTCGTGGCGGCGGGCCTGATGCTCGCCGCCGCCGTCGTGGCCGGCCTGCCGATCGCGCGCGACGCGATCGCCGCCCTGCGGGTGAAGACCGTCGGCATCGACCTGCTCGTCGCCACCGCCGCGATCGGCGCGTCACTGCTCGGCAATTTCTGGGAGGCCGCCGCCGTGACCTTCCTCTTCGCCCTCGGCCACGCCCTCGAGGACGCGACCCTGTCTCAGACTCGCTCGGCGCTCGCGGACCTCGTCTCCACGGCGCCCGAGACCGCCGTCGTCGTGGACGCAGACGGGACCCAGCGCACCGTGCCTGCCCACGAGGTGGCCCCCGGCGCGACCGTCCTCGTCAAGGCCGGCGCTCGGGTGCCGGTGGACGGCGTGGTGCTCACCGGGGTCGGCGCCGTGGACGAGGCATCCATCACGGGCGAGTCCATCCCGGCGGAGAAGACCGACGGTGACGCCATGTACGCGGGCACCGTCGCCACGGCCGGCCTGCTGCAGGTGCAGGCCCGGGGCGTCGGCGCCGACACCACGCTGGCGCGCATCATCCACCGCGTCGAGGCGGCGCAGGAGGCCCGTGCGCGGACCCAGCAGTTCATGGACCGCTTCTCCCGCTGGTACACCCCGGCGATCATGGTGCTGGCCTTCGCGACAGGCCTGATCACGCGGGACGTCCCCCTGGCCCTGACCCTGCTGGTCATCGGCTGCCCGGGCGCCCTCGTGATCTCCATCCCGGTCGCGATCGTGGCAGGGATCGGCCGCGGCGCCAAGGACGGCGTGCTCATCAAGGGAGGGGAGTTCCTTGAGCGCTCCGCGAAGGTCGACGCCGTCGCCGTCGACAAGACCGGCACCCTCACGTCGGGCACCCCCGAGCTGACAGACGTCGTCGCGTTCGAGCCCGGGGCCGAGGACGAGGTGCTGCGCTGGGCCGCACGGCTCGAGGCGGCCTCGGACCACCCGCTGGCCGCGCCGGTCGTCGCGGCGGGCCGGGACCGCGGCCTGCTGGACGGCCCGCTGGCCACGGATGTGGACGTCGTCCTCGGCCGCGGGCTCACCGGAGAGGTGGACGGCCGCGTCGTCGCCGTGGGCAACGTGGCGATGCTGCGCGAGCGCGGCGTGGATCCGGCCGCGACCGACCGGGTCGAGACCGTCGCGGCCGAGCTCGCGGAGGCGGGCCGGACCCCGGCGGCGGTCGTCGTCGACGGCATCCCGCTCGGCGTCCTCGCCATCGCAGACACCCTCCGGCCCGAGGCCGCGGGCATGATCCGGGCGCTGCACGGGATCGGCGTCCGCGAGGTCGTGATGCTGACCGGCGACCAGCCCGGCGTCGCGCAGGCCGTGGCCCGGCAGGTGGGCGTCGACCACGTGCGGGCGGGCCTGCTGCCCCAGGACAAGCTCGAGGCGATCGAGGCCCTGCAGGCCGAGGGCCGCGTCGTCGCGATGGTCGGTGACGGTGTCAACGACGCCCCGGCCTTGGCGACGGCGGACATCGGCGTGGCCATGGGCGCGGCCGGCTCCGGCGTGGCCATCGAGACCGCGGACATCGCCCTGATGGGCGACCGGCTCGAGCGGCTGCCGCAGGCGCTCGATCTGGCCCGGCGCACGGTGCGGGTGATGCGGCAGAACATCGCGATCTCCCTCGTGACCGTCGTGGCCCTGCTGGCCGGCGTCTTCGCCGGCGGCGTCACGATGGCCGTCGGCATGCTCGTGCACGAGGCGTCCGTGCTGCTGGTCATCGTGAACGCGATGCGCCTGCTGCGGCGCCCGGGTCAGCCCAGGTCCACGACCTCGAACTCGAGCAGGTCGGCGCCCGTGGCGACCGGCGCCGGGCGGCCGCCCTGCTCGGCGGCGTGAGCGGCGGGCATGCGCCCGTCCCGCCAGCGCTGGAAGTCCTCCTCCGACGCCCACGTCGTGACCACGAAGTAGCGGTCCTCGCCCGCGGTGGGCCGGAGCAGCTGGAAGCCCTCGAAGCCCGGCTCCTGGTCCACCGCGTGCTTGCGGGCGGCGAACCTCTTCTCGAGTTCCGGGCCGGCGCCCTCGGGGACGCTGATGGCGTTGATCTTCACGACGGACATGGGCTGGCCTCCTCGTCGGCGGGGGTGCGGCGTCGGGTCGACGCCCTCACCGGCCGACTCTACGCCCGGCAGCGGACCGGGGATCCGTCGAGCGGTTGATGCCCGGCGGCGTCGTCCCCGTCGCGCTCGCGGTCGCGGCGCTCGCCCTCGCGCTGTTCGAAGGGTTGGAGCGACACCGCGAGAAGGTGCGCCGCTCGGCCTGGACGTGATGGGGGCGGGCCTGGTCCTGGCCGCGATGGCCGCAGGCGCGTTCCTCTCGGACGCCGCGGCCCGTCACCTGGCGGCCCGGTTCGGCGCCCCGGGCACCGTGCTGATCGGGCTGGGCCTGGAGGTGGCCGGGGTCGTGGCGCTCGCCCTGCTCCTGGGCCCGGACACCTCGGGTTGGCTCGTCGCCGTGCCCCTCGTCGTGTACGGCCTCGGGCTCGGCCTGGCCTCGGCGCAGCTGACGGACATGGTGCTCCAGGACATCCCCGTGCAGATCTCGGGTCAGGGCGCCGCGACGCAGAGCACGGTCCGGCAGATCGGCTCAGCGCTGGGCACCGCGTTCGCCGGGGCCACCCTGTCCATCGCCCTCGCCGCCACGCTGCCCGCGGCCCTGGACGACGCCGGCCTCACCGGTCCGGCGGCCGACTCGCTCGCCGCGGCCACGCGGGACTCGGCTGGCACCACGATCCCGCAGCTGCGGGCGCAGGGGGAGCGCGGCCCGCTCGGGGAGCACACGAAGAAGCCCCCGGAACCAGTAAGGATTCCGGGGGCTTCGAGTGGGGTGAGCGACGGGGATTGAACCCGCGACCTTCTGGACCACAACCAGACGCTCTGCCGACTGAGCTACGCCCACCATGCCTGCCTCACACGGACGGATCCGCGCGGCGCAGCGGGGTCCACAGTACACGAGATCCCGCGCAGCGCCGAATCGGGGCGGCGAGGCCGGGGGTGACGGCTCAGGCCTGCGCCCCGGACACCACCTCCGCAATGGCGCGGGCCTCCTCCGTGGTGGGGCCGGGGGCGGGGGCCATGACGGCGGCCCGGTAGTAGCGCAGCTCGGTGATGGAGTCCTTGATGTCCCCGAGAGCGCGGTGGCCCCCGGTCTTGGCGGGGGCCTGGTAGTAGGCGCGCGGGTACCAGCGCCGGGCCAGCTCCTTCACGGTGGACACGTCCACGATCCGGTAGTGCAGATGGTCGACGACGGCGGGCATGTAGCGGGCGAGGAACAGCTTGTCCTGGCCCACCGTGTTGCCGGCCAGCAGGCCCTTGCCGGCCGGCACGCGGGCCGCGATGTACTCGAGGACGCGCGCTGCGGCGTCGTCGAGCTCGAGGCCCTCCGCCAGCTCCGGCAGCAGGCCGGAGGTGGTGTGCATGTCCCGGACGAACGGGTCCATCTGCTCGAGGGCCGCCGCGGAGGGACGGATCACCAGGTCGATGCCCTCGTCCAGGATGTTCAGCTCGGCGTCCGTGATGAGCACCGCCACCTCGACGAGCTCGTCGACCTGGGGGTGCAGGCCGGTCATCTCGCAGTCGATCCAGACCAGGGGGGCGCTCTCCGGCGCGGGGGTGCTCGTCTCGCTCATGCCCCCAGGCTACTCGCGTGTCACGATGGTAGATTCGAGCGAGCCGCGCCCTCGCGCGCCCTCGCAGGACCGCACGGAAGGACCCGTCGCATGAGCGTGTCGACCCCGCGTCCGTCCGGGTCCACGGCCCACCGGCCGGAGTACGTCGGCGTCGGCGGCCTCCGCGCGGACCCCCAGGTCGCCGGCGCGGACTGGTGGCCCATCCTGGTGGGGACCCTCGGCTCCCTCCTCCTGGTGGTGGGCTCGTACTCCGTCGGCTGGCTGGCCTCGGCCTCCCCGATCAACCGCTGGCAGTGGCTGATCCCGTGGCGCACCCAGGAGACCGGCGTGCTCGCCGGCACAGCGCTCCTCACCCTCGGCTGCTGGGTGATGTTCTGGGCCTGGCTGCGCCTGGGCCAGACGATCCGCCCCTTCGGTCGCGGCGCCCTGCGCACGGTCAACCTCGCCACCGTCCTGTGGTGCCTGCCCCAGGTCGTGGCCCTGCCGATCTTCAGCCGGGACATCTTCGCCTACGTGGGACAGGGCCGTCTCATGGAGGCGGGGCAGGACCCCTACGTGGACACGATCTCCTCGCTGTCCAACTGGTTCCAGCTCGGAGCGGACGCCACCTGGGCGGACTCCGAGACCCCGTACGGTCCGATCTTCCTCTGGATCGAGCAGGCCGTCGTCGCGATCTCGGGGGACATGAACCCGGACCTGGCGATCTTCCTGTTCCGCCTGGTGGCGGTGGCCGGCGTCGCGCTGATCATGGTCTTCGTGCCGTTGCTGGCCCGCCGGCTGGGCGTCAACGGTGCGTGGGCGCAGTGGATCAGCGTCGCCAACCCGCTCTTCACCATCAGCTTCGTCGCGTCCGGGCACAACGACGCCCTCATGGTCGGCCTCGCCCTGGCCGGCACGTGGTGCGCGCTGCGCGCCGGGCATCCGCTCCGCCCCCAGCGGCCCGGGCAGTCCGTCGCGTGGGGGGTGGCCGGCGTCGTGCTGGTCACCCTGTCCCTGGGCATCAAGCCCATCACGCTCGTGCTGCTCCCGTTCATCGGCCTGCTGTGGGCCGGCCCGACGGCCCGATGGCCGCGCCGGTTCGCCTTCTGGGCCCTCACCGCCGGGATCTCCTTCGGCCTCATGGCCCTGGTGGGGGTGCTCAACGGCTTCGGCTTCGGCTGGGTGGCCGTCATGGTCGGCACGGGCACGGGCACCGTGCCGTGGGGGCCGATCGGCATGCTGTCCCTCATCACGGTGGGGGCGAGCGAGCTCTTCGGACAGGGGGCGGACGTGCAGGCCGTCGAGGGCGTGTACAAGACCGCCGGACGCGCGCTCTCGGTGCTCATCGTGCTGGCCCTGATGTTCCTCGGCCGCCAGGACCGCGTGATGACGCGCATGACCTGGGCGTTCACCGCGCTGGTGATCCTCTCGCCCATCATCCAGCCCTGGTACCTGCTGTGGCTGCTGCCGTTCTTCGCCGTGCTCGGCATCCGGGACAACTGGCAGATCAAGTGGGTCGTGTTCACGGTCGGCTACTTCCTGGCGTTCGGCGCCGCGGACCAGCTCTTCACCTGGCAGTTCCTGGACATCGCGGACCAGGTCAAGGCCGTGTCCCTGATCGTCTCCGCCGTGTGTCTGCTGTGGATCCTCGTCGTGGACCGCCGCACCAGCCGGTTCGTGAAGGACCACTGGCACGTGCGCCCCGCCGTACGCGCCGGCCTGGCCCGGCTCCGTGGCGCCCCTCGACCCGCGGAGCCGGCGGAGTGAGGCCCGCCGCCTCCGCGACGACCGGCGCCCGAGGGCCCCGTCCGAGCCGCGTGACGGCGCAGCCCGAGCCGGAGGCGGCCGTCCGCCGGGGCACGTGGGCGTCCGTGCTCATCACGGTGGGCTCCTGGGGCGTGGGGTGGCTGCCGATGACGCCCGACTCGGTGTTCTCCGGCACCACCCTGCTCAACCCGCTGCGGGTCTACCTTCCCGGCGTGCTGCTCAGCACCGTGCTGCTGGCCGCCGGCTCGCTGCTCCTCGTCCGATCCTGGCTCGAGCTGGGGCGCGCGCTGCGGGGCCGCTGGGAGGAGCACGGCCGCCTGGTGGCCCGGGCCGCCTGGTGGTGGTCCGCCCCGCTGATGCTCGCGCTGCCGATCTTCTCCCGCGATGTGTTCTCCTACCTCCAGCAGGGCCGGCTCCTCGCGTCGGGTCTCGACCCGTATTCCCAGGGCGTGTCCGCCCTGCCCGGCTGGTTCATGCAGGGAGCGGACTCCATCTGGGCCGAGTCCCCGTCCCCCTACGGGCCGCTGTTCCTGCTGTTCGCCGAGACGACGTGGCGGGCCACGGGCGGCAACATCGAGCTCTCCGTCACGGCGTTCCGGCTCCTGGCGCTCGCGGGCCTGGCGCTGTGCCTGTGGGCGGTGCCGCGGCTGGCCGCCGTCGCGGGCCGATGCGGGGTGTGGGCCACGTGGGTGGCCGTGGCGAACCCACTGTTCCTGCTCTACATGATCGCCGGCGCCCACAACGACGCGCTGATGTCGGGGCTGATGCTCGCGGGCATCCTGCTCATGGTCCGCCCGCCCCGCCGCCGCGTGCATGCGCTGTGGGGGATCGTGCTGATCGCCCTGTCCGTTGCGATCAAGCCCCTGACAGCTTTGGTGCTGCCCTTCGTGGCCCTGCTCCTGCCCACCGGCTGGGCCCGGTTCCGCGCGGCCGATCCGCGCCTGCGCCGGCGGGACCGGCTCGGCCCGTGGTTCACGACGGCGGTGATCTCCCTGGCCGTCCTCACGATCCTCGGCGCCGGCTCCGGCCTCTGGTTCGGCTGGGTCCCGGCCATGCTCACGAGCGGGGACGCGGCGTTCCCGTATGCCCCCGTGGGCCTGCTCGGCCTGCTGCTCGGCGCGGTCGTCGAAGCCGTGACGCCCCTGGGGGCGCGCGACGTGGCCGCGGCCTTCTACACCGCGATGACGGTGTCGGCCCTCGGCTTCACGGCCTGGCTGGCCCTGCGCCGCCGGCCCCTGGACCCGGTGTTCAGCGCGGCGGCCGTGCTCGTGGTGGCCGTCGCCACCGCCCCGATCGTCCAGCCGTGGTACCTGCTCTGGGTCCTGCCGCTGCTGGCGTGCGCCCTCCGCCCGCTGCCGTGGGGCGCCGACCATCCCCGCTGGCTCGGGTGGGTCACCGCGCTCGCGGTCCTGTTGCTCACCGGCGTCGGCGTGGTGGACCAGCTCTCCGTGGCGCAGTGGCTGCCGGTCCTGGCCGTCCGCGTGTTCACCCTGGTCCTGATGCTCGCGGGGATCGGATGGATCATCCACCGCGATCCCGTCACCGCGCCCCTGTTCCCCGGGCGGCGGCGTCCTCCCCTGGAGGTGGTCGAGCCGCGGGCCGCGGCGGCGTCGCCGACGCCTCCGGAGGCGGGCGTGCCGCCGGACGCGCCGCCCGACGGGCCGCCGTCGACCGCCGCGCACCCCGCCTCCTCGTCCACCCGCATCCCCCAGGAGAGACCGTGACCTCCCACCCCCGCAGTCCCGCCCCGTCCCGTCCGAGCGGCCGCTGGGTCGGCCTGCTCGTCGGCCTGACCGTGGTGGCCGCCGCCGTCGGCGTGCTGACCAAGCAGTGGTGCCGCGTGAACGGCTGGGCGGCCCCCGGCGTGCACGCGCACATGTGCTATTCGGACTTCGCCCAGCTGTTCCCCACGCGGGGCCTCTCGGACGGCCACTTCCCCTTCTACACGCCGCTGCCGCCCGAGCAGTGGATGGAGTACCCGGCGTTGCTGGCCGTGGTCGCGGGTGTGACCATGTGGCTCGTGCCCGCCTCCGGCGACCTGCACGAGCGCACCGTGACCTACTTCGACGTGAACGCGATCGGCGTGGTGCTGTGCTGGATCGTGCTGGTCGTCGCGACCGCGTACACCGCGCGCGGTCGCTCCCGGGACGCCCTGCTCGTGGCCCTGGCCCCGGGGATCATCCTGACCTCGATGCTCAACTGGGACCTGTGGGCCGTGATGCTGGCCGCCCTGGCCCTGTGGGCGTGGACGGCGGGCCGTCCGACCCTCGCCGGCCTGCTCATCGGGCTCGGCACCGCCACGAAGCTCTACCCGCTGTTCTTCTTCGGCGCGATCTTCGTGCTGGCGCTGCGCACGGGCCGCTGGGCCGGGTTCGTGAAGGCGGCCCTGGCCGGGGCCGCGGCCTGGCTCGCGGTGAACCTCCCGTTCATGCTGACGGCGTTCGACCAGTGGTCGCGCTTCTACACGTTCTCGGGGGACCGCGCGGTCTCCTTCTCCTCGACCTGGCTGGCGCTGGCCTGGACAGGATGGTCCGGGGAGACGTTCACGACGCTTCAGAACGGCCTGTTCCTGGTGTGCTGCGTGGGGATCGCCTACCTCGCCCTCGCGGCGCGGCACCGTCCGCGCATGGCCCAGCTGTGCTTCCTGATCGTGGCGTCCTTCATCCTGTGGGGGAAGGTGTACTCGCCGCAGTTCGTGATGTGGCTGATCCCGCTCGTGGTCCTCGCGACGCCGCGGTGGCGCGCGTTCTGGATCTGGCAGGCCGTGGAGGTCTACCACTGGGGCGGGGTGTGGATGGAGTCGGCGCGCATCACCTCCGACGGGGCGTTCGCCGGCGGCGCCTGGTGGATCACCGCCTGGTATGCCTCGGGGATCGTGGCGCACATCGTCGCCCTCGTGTGGCTCATGACCACGGTGGTCAAGGACATCCTGGACCCCGTCCGCGACCCGGTGCGCCGCACCGCACTCGACCAGGGGGCCCCCGAGATCGCCCCGGGGGTGGCCGAGGACCCGCACGCCGGCGTCTTCACCGGTGCCCGTGACCGACTGCTCCTGCCCCCGGCCGGACTCGGCCTGCAGCCACTCGGCGAGTCCGCGGGCCGCTGACGGCGGAGCGGGTCCGCCGGCGCCGTGGGGTTCCGCTCAGCGGTGCTCGAGGTACGTCGTGCAGGTGGGCGAGACCGCGCGGTCCGGGTGGTGCAGGACGACGACGTCGCCCGCGGACCAGACCCGCTCGAAGCCGAGCCGCTCGGCGCGGGCCAGCGCCTGCTCCGGGGTGAGGGGGTCCCAGCCGCCGAGCTCGGGCACCGAGGTGTCCACGATCATCCACGTGGCCAGCTCGTCGCCGATGTCCCCGTGCAGCCCGACGTGGGTGCGGGCCGTCAGGTGCGGCACGGCGTTGTCGGCGGCCTCGACGCACACCCCGTCCGGGATCAGCCCGACCGCGTGGTCGAGGTCGCGGGCGTGCTGCGTCATCGTCATGTCGCCGGCGATCGTGCGGTGCAGCGGGTACACCTGCGGGAAGAACGCGGTGCCGATCAGACCGGCGGCCAGTGCCGCGGAGACGAGGACGGCGGGCAGCCGGCGCAGCGTGTCCCGGCGTCCGGCCAGCCGGTGGGCCGCCTCGAGCGCGGCCATGAGCAGCAGCGGGGCGAGGATCGCGTCGTACTGGTACACGGGGGCCCACACGTTGAGGCGGTCGTTGAACAGCCGCGAGAGCAGGATCGGCAGGGCCATCAGCGTGAGCGGGCTCAGGACCGGCAGGAACAGCAGCGGGACGAAGTGCAGGAGCCAGAGGGCCACCTTCAGCGGGTGGTCGAACAGCACCGCGACGGCGTTCCACGGCTGGGTCAGCAGGAACAGGACCGAACTGCGCATGTCCGGGCCCAGGGCGGTGAACTGCCAGTAGCCGAACGCGCCGGTGGGGGAGTAGTGGGGGATCACCACGGACGTGGCGAACCAGTAGCCGAGCACGCCCAGCACGGCGGTGACCGCGGCCTGCGGCCAGAAGCGACGGATCGCCATCACCAGGGCCACGGCCAGCAGGGTCACGCCCATGTCCTCTCGGACCGTGAGCAGCAGCGCCGCCAGGCCGGTGGCGAGCCACGCCCGCTGCCCGTCCAGGGCCCACACGAGCCAGGCGAGGATCGGCACGCCGAGGGTGACCTCGTGGAAGTCCCAGTTCACCATCGCCTGGAAGGGCCAGGAGAGCAGCAGGGCGGCGACGGCGGCCAGGGCCACCCCGTGTCCCGCGCGACGACGGGCGAACAGGTACACCGGCACGGCGGACGCGGCGAGGGCCAGCGCCATGACCACGCCGAGCATGCGGGGGTCCGGCCATACCCAGTAGAAGGGCGCCAGCAGCGCGAGGATCGGGTGGAAGTGGTCGCCGAGGATGTGGAAGTCCACGCCCTTGACGGAGCTGAGGGGGGCGTTGAACAGCGCGTACTGCCGCACCACCTGGTCGAAGATGCCCAGGTCGTAGCCCTTGGCCTCGTAGGTGGCGTACCGGAGGAAGGAGTGCGTCACGTACAGGGCCGCGGCCGCGACGAGCAGGGCGGCCAGCTGGACGCCCTCGCGACGGGTCACACGGACCTCGGGGACGGCGGGTCGCGGGGCGCGGAGCCAGGAGCGCAGACGGTCCAGGACGGTCTCCTTCGGGCGGTCGTCGGGCGTGCTCGGACGGCTCCGCCCCTGGTCTGGGTGCCCCAGGAGGGATTCGAACCCCCGACCGGCGGATTAGAAGGCCGCTGCTCTGTCCAGCTGAGCTACTGGGGCTGGGCCGTGTCAGTCTAACGGCCGCCGGCCGCGGCGCCGTCGGCTCCTGCACAGTCGCCCGGGGACCTCCGCGCGTCCCCAGACCGGCCCCGATCCTGCCGGGGTGCCCCGCGGTGGGGTTGTCTGGCCATGGCGGATCAGCCGATGCGCCGACGACCCGCCCCGGCGCCCACCGGGGCCCAGCCCAGGAGGCACACCATGCAGGACCTCATCACCGTGCGCGGCTTCGTGGCCACGGACCCCGCCACCCGCCACACCGCATCGGGGGCCGCCGTGACCGGCTTCCGCCTGGCCACCACCGAGCGGCGCTTCGACCGCGAGACCGCTGAGTGGGTGGACGCCCACACCAACTGGTACAGCATCTCGGCGTTCGGCCAGCTCGGCTCGAACACCGCCCAGTCCGTGAAGAAGGGCAACCCCGTGATCGTCACCGGTCGACTCCGGGTCCGCGACTGGTCCTCGGGCGAGCGCTCCGGCACGTCCGTGGACGTGGTGGCGGACGCCGTCGGGCTGGACCTGGGCTTCGGCTCGGCGGCGTTCCAGCGCAGCCAGCGCGCGGCCGTGCCGCGCCCCGAGTCGGCCCCGCGCGACGACGACGCGTCGGGCGGGCGGGCCGGCGCGGTCGGCGACGGGTTCAGCGCGGGCCTGCCGGACGGGTTCCAGGGTGGCGACGCCCCGGCCTCGCCCGGCCCGGACGAGTCGGACGCGGGCGCCCCCGGGCGCGAGCCGGCGGCGGCCGGCGTCGCCTGACCACGGGGCGGCACGGAGCACGGAGGGGGAGCGGGCTCGGTGGTCGCGGGATCGGCACGATGAGTGGAATCCCGCGGCCACCGACTAGCCTGGGCCGCATGGCGGAATTCATCTACACGATGGTCAAGGCCCGCAAGAAGGTGGGCGACAAACTGATCCTGGACGACGTCACCATGTCGTTCTACCCCGGGGCGAAGATCGGCATGGTCGGCCCCAACGGCGCCGGCAAGTCGACGATCCTGAAGATCATGGCCGGGCTGGACGAGCCCTCGAACGGCGAGGCGCGGCTCTCTCCCGGCTACTCGGTGGGCATCCTGATGCAGGAGCCCAAGCTGGACGAGTCCAAGACGGTGCTCGAGAACGTCCAGGAGGGCGTCGGCGAGATCTACGGCAAGATCCAGCGCTACAACCAGATCTCCGAGGAGATGGCGAACCCGGACGCGGACTTCGACGCCCTCATGGAGGAGATGGGCGAGCTGCAGTCCGCCATCGACGCCGCGGACGCGTGGGACATCGACTCCCAGCTCGAGCAGGCGATGGACGCCCTGCGCACGCCCCCGGGGGACGAGCCGGTCACGAACCTCTCCGGCGGCGAGAAGCGGCGCGTCGCACTGTGCAAGCTGCTGCTGGAGAAGCCCGACCTGCTCCTGCTCGACGAGCCCACCAACCACCTGGACGCCGAGTCCGTGCTGTGGCTCGAGCAGCACCTGGCCTCCTACCCGGGCGCCGTCATCGCCGTCACCCACGACCGGTACTTCCTCGACCACGTCGCGGAGTGGATCGCGGAGGTCGACCGCGGCCGCCTCTACCCGTACGAGGGCAACTACTCCACCTACCTGGAGACCAAGCGTGCCCGCCTCGAGGTGCAGGGCAAGAAGGACGCCAAGCTCGCCAAGCGCCTGGCCGAGGAGCTCGACTGGGTCCGCTCCAACACGAAGGGCCGTCAGGCGAAGTCCAAGGCCCGCCTGGCCCGCTACGAGGAGATGGCGGCCGAGGCCGAGAAGACCCGCAAGCTGGACTTCGAGGAGATCCAGATCCCGCCGGGCCCGCGGCTGGGCACCGTCGTGATCGAGGCCAAGGACCTGAAGAAGGGCTTCGGGGACCGCGTCCTCATCGACGGCCTGTCCTTCTCCCTGCCCCGCAACGGCATCGTCGGCGTGATCGGCCCGAACGGCGTCGGCAAGACCACCCTGTTCAAGACCATCGTCGGCCTCGAGCCCCTGGACGGCGGTGAGCTGAAGATCGGCGAGACCGTGAAGATCTCGTACGTGGACCAGTCTCGCTCCAACATCGACCCCGAGAAGTCGCTGTGGGAGGTCGTCTCGGACGGCCTGGACTACATCAAGGTCGGCAACGTCGAGATGCCCTCGCGCGCCTACGTGTCCGCGTTCGGCTTCAAGGGCCCGGACCAGCAGAAGAAGGCCGGCGTGCTCTCCGGCGGTGAGCGCAACCGCCTGAACCTGGCCCTGACCCTCAAGGAGGGCGGCAACCTGCTGCTCCTCGACGAGCCCACCAACGACCTCGACGTGGAGACCCTGACCTCCCTCGAGAACGCGCTGCTCGAGTTCCCGGGCTGCGCCGTCGTCGTCTCGCACGACCGCTGGTTCCTGGACCGCGTGGCCACCCACATGCTGGCCTACGAGGGCACCGCGGAGGACCCGGCCAACTGGTACTGGTACGAGGGCAACTTCGAGTCCTACGAGGCCAACAAGGTCGATCGGCTCGGCCCCGAGGCCGCCCGCCCGCACCGGATGACGCACCGCAAGCTCACGCGCGACTGAGCCGACGCGCCCCCGGGCGCCGCGCCGACGACGGCCCGCCGCGATCACGTGATCGCGACGGGCCGTCGTCGTGTCGGGGCGGGGTCCACGTCGACCACGACGAACGGTGCGCGCGGCGCGGACGGCGAGCCGCCTCACCCATGGCAGGGCCCGATCGGCAGTCTCACCCCCTGCGAACCCGCCGGGTCAGCGCCGCCAGCTGCGGCGCAGCACCGTCCGCAGGGCCATGCGCTGGGCCGCGCCCCGGGCCCGTGCCCGCCGGGCGGCGGCCCCCTCGGGCAGGCGGATCATGCCCTCCTGGGCGACCGTGGCCACGAGCGTCCCGTCCTCGGTGAACACGGCGCCCGTGCCGAGGCCGCGCGCGCCCTGGGCGCTGGGGGAGTCCTGGACGTAGAGCAGCCACTGGTCGACGCGGGCGGGCCGGTGGAACCACATCGCGTGGTCGAGGGAGGCCACGGACATGCCGGGCTGGATCCAGGCGACGCCGTGCTGCCGCAGGATCGGCTCGAGGAGCGTGTAGTCCGAGGCGTAGGTGAGCGCCGCCAGGTGCAGCGCGGGGTCGTCCGCCAGGGGCGTGAAGGTCTTCATCCACACCATGTTGCAGTTCTCGGTCTCCGCGGCCGGCTCCACATAGATGGCCGGGGTGACATGGCGGATGTCGAACGGCCGGGACCAGGCCCACTCCTGGGCCACGGGGTGGTTGATGGCGCCCAGCACGTCCGCCGTCGTGGGCAGGTCCTCGGGCCGGGGCACTCCCTCCGGCATGGCCACCTGGTGGTCCAGCGCGCTGCCGGCGGGCTCCTGGAAGGAGCAGGTCAGGGCGAGGATGGCCTTCTCGTTCTGGGAGGCCAGCACCCGGCGGACGGAGAAGGAGCGGCCGTCCCGCAGCGTCTCGACGGTGAACGTGATGGGCTGCAGCGCGTCCCCGGGGCGGATGAAGTAGCCGTGGAGCGAGTGGGCGGAACGGGCGGCCGGCACCGTGCGGGAGGCGGCCGCCAGCGCCTGGGCGAGCACCTGGCCGCCGAACACCCGGCCGTGCGTCTGCCGGGGGGTCGTGCCCGTGAAGCGGACCTGACCCGTCACCGGGTCCGGCGCGGCCGGCGTCAGCTCCAGGATCCCCCGCAGCGTTTCGGTGGGGTCCTTCGGGGCCGAGGCCGGGCGGACCGGTGCGTGACCGGGGCGGGGACGGGGATGGCGCTGCGGCACGAACGGCTCTCCTTCGACATGGATGGACCCGCGACGGCGGGGCGGCCCGGGACGCGACGGACCTGGGACAATGCTTGCATGACCGAGCACCCCGCCGCCGCCCCCGTCCTCCGCTTCGTCGACGACCGCGCTGTGCGGGACCTCGAGCAGCTGGCCAGCCGCGCCCGGCGCGTCGCCGACACGGGCATGCGTTTGCACGTCGTGCCTGAGGCGGGGCGCTCCCGCACCCCGATGCTCGCCCAGTGGGTCTCCGTGCTGCAGCCGGCCGGGCTCGGAGACGGGGTGCCCGTCGTCCTGGGGCTGCGCACCGTGCCCCTGGCGACCGCCCACGGCGTGGCGGACCTGGACGCCGTCGTCGCCCTGGGCTCCGTCACCGAGCGCACCGCGCGGATGCGCGGCCAGGACCCCGTCGACCTGGCATTCGCCGTGCCGCCGGGCCGCGAGCACTTCACCTGGACCGCGCTGACCCCGCCCCGCGGCGGCTGGACGCCCGTGGCCGAGGTCGCCGATGAGGAGCTGGCCGAGGTGGCCACGCGCGGCGCCGACGCCGTGCGGGACGCCCTGCCCGAGAACCCGGGGGAGGCGCTGGTCCGCAGGGTCCGGGCGCAGATGTGGGGACCCCTGCTCGGGGGCGAGGCGCTGCAGTTCCCGGCCGGCATGGCCTTCGGCGCGCACGCGCTGGGCTTCCTGCGGCCCGGCGGCCGCGCCCGGCTCAGCACGGCGGGGCCGTGGACGCGCCTGGACACCCCCGGCGGCTTCGTGCTGGGCCGCCCCGCCATGGCGGTGTGAGCCCGCGCCCGGCGCGTCGAAATCGCAGCCGGGCGGCCGGTCAGGCCGAGTTCTGCAGGGAGTGGGCGGCCCGCTCCAGATAGTCCCAGAGTTCGGCCTCGTGCAGCGGGGACAGGCCCAGCGTGTCGACGGCGGCGCGCATGTGCCGCAGCCATGCGTCGCGCGCGGCCGGGTCGATCCGGTACGGGGCGTGGCGCATGCGCAGGCGGGGGTGGCCGCGCTCCTCGGAGTACGTCCGCGGTCCGCCCCAGTACTGCTCCAGGAACATGAGCAGCCGACGCTGGGCGCCCTCGAAGTCGTCCTGCGGATACATCGGGGCGAGGATCTCGTCCTCACGCACGCGGGCGTAGAACTCGGCGGTCAACCGGTCGAACGTCGGGCGGCCGCCGACGGCGTCGTAGAAGCTGGTGGCCTGACCGGGCGCGGCCGGGGCTGCCGGGGTCGCGCCGGCGGGGCCCGCCGTGGCGTCGCGGGCGCGCACCTGGTCCACCGGGGCGGGGGTGCCCTCGTGCATCACCGGCTCGACCTCGGTGGGCCGCTCCGCCAGGCCCGTCACACGGGACGGGCCCTTGGCGACGCGCGGCCGCAGCACCGCCAGGGGGGCGCCCAGGCGCGCGGAGTGGTCCGGCAGCGTCGGCGTGCCGGTGGGCGGGGCCTCGGGGCGGGCCGGCTCGACGGCGACCGGGGCCGAGAGCGAGTTCGCGATGAAGCACAGCCGGTGCGCCTCGGCGTGGAGGGCCTCGGCCCGCTCCCGGTCGGCCTCGTCCTGCAGCGTGACCTCGGGCCGCAGCGTGATCGCGGTGAACCGACCGGCGCCGTCGCCGTCCACCTCGAGCTCGCCCTCGACCCCGCACGTCATCCCCGTGACCACGACCCCGGAGGTCGCCGCGACATGGAGGTACGAGAGCACGTGACACTCGGCGAGCGCGCCGAGCAGGAGGGTCTCCGGGTTCCACTTCGAGTCGTCGCCGCGGAAGGGGCGGGCGGCCGAGGCCTGGATCTCGCCGACGGCGGCGTCCTGGATCACCACGGAGCGGTCGTAGTCGCGGACGCCGGAGGTGCCCGAGCCGCGGTCGCCCGTCCACTCGGTGCGCAGGGAGAAGGTGTGCTTCATGGGTTCCAGCCTAGCCAGCCCGCGCCTCGACAGCGGCGGGGGCGGTGCTGGAGGGCATCTTCCGTGGAATGCCCACCAGCCCCCGCCCGGTTCAGGCCCCGGCGTGGACCTGATGCACGTGCGCCGTCGCGTGCTCGCGCGCGGCCAGGGCGCGGACCGTCTCGTCCCGACCCTCGGCGAGGACGCGGGACAGCCCCGCGCGGGTGTCGGCCAGCCGCTCGGACAGGGCGGTGGCGCGGTCGGCGATCTCCGGGGTGACCTGGGCGGTCGGGTAGCCCAGCGTCGCGGCGGTCTCGGCCATCTCGTGGGAACGGGAGTCCCACATCGCCTCGACGCCCTCGAAGTAGGCGTCCGCGAAGGGCGCGATCAGCGCGGCGTCGTGGACCCGGGCGAACCCGATCAGGGCCTGGCGCTGCTCCGTGTTGGACAGCTCGCCGGCCATCACCCGGTCCCAGGCCGCGCGCTTGGCCTCGGCCGTCGGCACGGCGGCCCGGGCCTGGATCGCGGCGAGCGCGCCCGTGGCGGTCGCGTCGGCGCGCTCGGCCTCGGCGATCTCGGCCTCCCCGGCACGGCCGGCCGCCACCAGCGCGGTGAGCAGCTCCCAGCGCAGGTCCGTGGTGAGGTCCAGCCCGGGCACGGTGCGGGTGCCGTCCACGAGGGCGGCCAGGCGGTCCAGCTGCGCCGTGGTGCGCGCGTGCAGGGCGAACGCCTTGACGAACTGCAGCTGGTTGTCCGAGCCGTCCTCGGCCTCCGCGACGAGGCCCCACAGACGGTCGGCCGCCGCGACCCGCACGGCCTCGGCCTGGTCCTCGGGCAGGTACAGGCCGATCGCCGTCGCGAGCTGGCGCAGCAGCGTCTGCACCACGGACGAGTCCCGCTCGTGGCCGACGTTGGCGAGGACGAGGTCGACGAACCAGGCGGCGGAGGCCTCGCCGTCGCGCACGGTGTCCCAGGCCGCCCCCCACAGCAGCGTGCGCGCCAGGGAGCCGTCCACATCCTTCAGACGGGTGGACGCGGCCTCCCACGAGGCGTCGTCGAGGCGCAGCTTGGCGTAGGCCAGGTCGTCGTCGTTGGGCAGGATCACGGCGGGACGACGGCGGCCGGCGGCCTCGGCGACCTCAGTCACCTCACCGGCCACGTCGAGTTCGAAGCGCTCGGTGCGGGTCAGGCGGCCGGTGGCCTCGTCCACGTCGTAGAAGCCCACGGCGAGGCGGTGGGGGCGGAGCACGTCGTCGCCGGGCGCCGACGGCGAGCCGTCCGGGGCGCTCTGGCGCAGGCGCAGCGCGGTGATGGTGCCGGCCTCATCCGTCTCCACCTCGGTGCGCAGCGTGTTCACGCCCGAGGTCTCGAGCCACACGCGGGTCCACTCGGACAGGTCGCGGCCGGACGCGGCCTCGAGCTCGGACATGAGGTCCGGCAGCTCGGTGTTGCCCCACGCGTGCTGGGCGATGTACGCGCGGACGCCGGCCATGAAGTTCTCCTGGCCCACCCAGGCCACGAGCTGGCGGAGCACGGAGGCGCCCTTGGCGTAGGTGATGCCGTCGAAGTTGACGAGCACGTCGTCGAGGTCGCGGATCCGGGCCTTGATGGGGTGCGTGGAGGAGAGCTGGTCCTGACGGTAGGCCCAGTTCTTCTCCATGGAGGAGAAGGTGGTCCAGGCGCCGGTGTACTGCGTGTTCTCGGCGGCGGCGAGCGTGGACATGAACTCGGCGAAGGACTCGTTGAGCCACAGGTCGTTCCACCAGCGCATGGTGACCAGGTCGCCGAACCACATGTGGGCGAGCTCGTGGAGGATCGTGATGGCGCGGCGCTCGATCAGCGCCTCCGGCACGGTCCCGCGGAAGACGTACGACTCGAGGAAGGTCACGCAGCCGGCGTTCTCCATGGCGCCGGCGTTGAACTCGGGCACGAACAGCTGGTCGTACTTCTCGAACGGGTAGGCGTGGCCGTACTGGGCCTCGAAGAACTCGAAGCCCTGGCGGGTGAGCTCGAAGACGTTCTCCGCGTCCAGGTGCTCCACCAGCGACGCGCGGCAGTAGACGCCGAGGGGGATCGTGCGGCCGTCGGCGCTGGTCAGCTCCGAGTGCACGGAGGCGTACGGGCCGGCGACGAGCGCGGTGATGTAGGAGGAGATGCGCGGGGTGGGGGTGAACTCCCAGACCGCGGCGTCCACGCCCTGCGGGTTCTCCTCGGTCGCCACGACGCCGAGGGTGCGGCGGGAGGCCTCTGGCTGGTTGGACACCACGGCCCAGTGTGCCAACGCGGTCACCGTGAAGCGGAAGGCGGCCTTGAGGTCGGGCTGCTCGAACACCGCGAACATGCGGCGGGAGTCCGGCACCTCGAACTGGGTGTAGAGGTAGACCTCCTGGTCCACGGGGTCCACGAACCGGTGCAGGCCCTCGCCGGTGTTGCTGTAGTCCCCGAGCCCGTCGACCACGAGGGTGTTCTGCGCCGCCAGCGGGCCGATCCGCAGTCGGGCGCCGTCGAAGTCCGCCACGTCCAGCGCCTCGCCGTTGAGGGTCACCGTGGGAGCCTGCTCCGCCACGAAGTCGATCCACGTGTGGGTGCCCACCGCGTCCTGCGTGGCCGCGAACGTCACGGTGGTGGCCGTGCGGAAGTGCTCCGCTCCGCGGGTGAGGTCCAGGCTCACCTCGTACGCGTCCACGGTGAGGGCGGCCGCGCGCGCGGCGGCCTCTTCGCGGGTGATGTTCATGGCGGCGGCGGTGGTCACGGTCGGACTCCTCCTGGGGTCGGGTGGATGCGGCACGGCCGGGCGCCTGTGATGGGGGCCATGGCACGGTGCTCCCCAGTGTGCCACCTGGCCCGGGCGTCGTGGACGGCCTCTGGATGCCCCGCCCCTCACTAGACTGGCGGGGACCCCGAGCCACCGCCCCTAAGGAGTCTGCGCATGCGCGTCCACATCGCCACCGACCACGCCGGCATGGAGCTGTCCGCCCACCTGGTGGAGCACCTCACCGCCGCTGGCTACGAGATGGTGGACCACGGACCCACCGAGTACGACGCGCAGGACGACTACCCGGGCTTCTGCATCAACGCCGCCCGCGCCGTCGTCGCCGACCGCGAGCAGGGACTGGACTCGCTCGGCATCGTGCTGGGCGGCTCCGGCAACGGCGAGCAGATCGCCGCCAACAAGGTGGCCGGCGTCCGAGCCGCCCTGGCCTGGAACCTGGACACGGCGCGGCTGGCCCGCGCGCACAACGACGCGAACGTCGTGGCCGTCGGCGGTCGACAGCACTCGCTCGAGGAGGCCACCGAGCTCATCGAGGCGTTCCTGGCCGAACCGTTCTCCCAGGACGAGCGCCACGTGCGCCGCATCGGGAAGATCGCGCACTACGAGACCACCGGAGAGGTGCTGATGTGAGTGCCTGAGGGCCACTCCGTCCACCGTCTCGCGCGCCAGTTCACCGACGTCTTCGGCGGCCGCCGGATCCGCGCCACGAGTCCGCAGGGCCGCTTCGCCGAGGGGGCCGCCCTGCTCGACGGCCAGGTCCTGAAGCGCGCCCGGGCCCACGGCAAGCACTTCTTCGCCGACGTCTCCGGCGGCCACGTGCTCCACGTCCACCTGGGCATGTACGGGGCGTGGACCTTCGGCGGGGATCAGGACTTCGCGGCCGCGTCCTCGATCGGCGCACCCCGCCGGATCGGCGAGCGGGAGGTCCACGACGACGGCGCCCCGGCCGCCGAGCCCGCTCGCGACGCCGACGGCTGGGTCCAGCCCCCGCCGCCGGCCGCCACGGTCCGGCTGCGACTGCGCGCCGAGCACGGCTGGGCCGACCTGATCGGCGCGAGCCGGTGCCGCGCGCTCACTCCGGCCGAGGCTGCCGACGTCGTCGCCGGCCTGGGCCCGGATCCGCTGAGCGACGACGATCCCGCGCCGTTCTACGACCTCGCCCGGCGGACACGGCGGCCGATCGGCGTCGTGCTGATGGACCAGGCGGCCGTCAGCGGGATCGGCAACATCTTCCGGGCCGAGGCGCTGTTCCGCGCCGGCATCGACCCGTGGCGGCCGGCCCGGGAGGTCTCCGCGTCGGACCTGGCATTCCTCTGGGCGGACAACGCCGCGCTCATGCGGGAGGGCGTGCGGCTCGGGCGGATCGTCACCACGCGGCCCGAGCACCGGCCGGGGATCCTTGCCGAATCGGCCTGGCCCGAGCACGCGAACTACGTGTACCAGCGGCAGGGCCTGGCCTGCCTCGTGTGCGGGCGCGAGACGATCGTGGTGGAGGAGATGGCGGCCCGGAAGCTCTACCGGTGCCTCACCTGTCAGAGCTGAGGGGCCTGTAGCAGGCCCGACCGGGCACAGCGGTCAAGGCACCGGCGCGGACGACGACGCACCCGAGAAAGCCATGAGCCGGGCCATCGTGTGCACACGATGACCCGGCTCATGAGGTCCGGAGGGGATGACGGGAATCGAACCCGCGTAGCCAGTTTGGAAGACTGGGGCTCTACCATTGAGCTACATCCCCGCGGGGCCGCGCTCGGCGCGGACCAGCGGCTGACACCGTATCACGGCGGGCCCGCGTCGGCCGTGGGGGAAGAGGCATGATGCACGGCTCCCGTCCCGCCCTCCGCAGGGCCGCGTCCGCCCTCGCCGGCCGTCGTCCCCTGTCCCTGCGCGGCGCCACCGTCCTCGTGACGGGCGGCGCGTCCGGCATCGGTCGACTGATCGCCCTGGGGGCCGCCCGCCGCGGCGCGGGCCGCGTCGTCGTCTGGGACCTCGACCTGCAGGGGGCTGAGGCCGTCGCCGCCGAGATCCGGTCTCAGGGCGCGGACGCCCAGGCCGAGCGCGTGGACGTGACGGACGCGGCCGCCGTCGAGGCCGCCGCCGCCCGCGCCGGAGAGGTGGACGTCGCCGTGAACAACGCGGGCGTCGTGACGGGCGTGCGCCTCGAGGACGCCACGGAGGAGGGCATCCGCCGCACCTTCGAGGTGAACGCACTCGCGCCGTACTGGCTGACCCGGGCGGTCCTGCCCGGAATGCGGGCCCGGGACCGCGGGGCCGTGGTCACGGTGGCCTCGGCCGCGGGGTTGGTCGGCGTCGCGCGCCAGACGGACTATTCCGCCACCAAGCACGCCGCGGTCGGCTTCGCCGAGTCCCTCGCCGCGGAGCTGCGCAAGGACGGCAGCCGCGTCACCTCCCTCGCCGTCTGCCCCTTCTACATCGACACCGGGATGTTCGCGGGCGTGCGCAGCCGGGTGCCCTGGCTGCTGCCCGTGCTGGATCCGCGCCACGTGGCGCAGGAGGTGCTGGACGCCGTCGAGGCCGGCCGCACCCGCCTGCTGCTGCCGCGCGCCGTCGGTCTGATCGCGCCCCTGCGCGCCCTGCCGGCGCCCGTCTTCGACCGCGCGATGGACGTCCTCGGGGTCAACGCCACGATGGACGGCTTCACGGGCCGGCGGTCGCGGCTTTTCGCGGGGCGCGAGACGGCGCGCTAGGATTCCACAGTCTGCCCTCGGGCAGTCCCTCGGGTGTCCGGCGAGCCTCCACCGCGTGAGCCCGCCGGCGTCGGGGACGACGGCGGGGTGTAGCTCAGCTTGGTAGAGCGCGCGCTTTGGGAGCGTGAGGCCGCAGGTTCAAATCCTGTCACCCCGACTCGACGTCAAGACCATCCACCACCACCAACAGGAGTCATCCGTGGTCAAGTCCACCGCAGAGAACCTCAGCCCGACCCGCGTCAAGCTGACCGTCGAGGTGCCGTTCGAGGAGGTGAAGCCCGCCCTGGACAAGGCGTTCAAGGACATCGCCAACCAGGTCCAGATCCCGGGCTTCCGCAAGGGCAAGATCCCGGCGCGCCTGATCGAGCAGCGCTTCGGCCGCGAGATCGTCGTGGACCAGGCCGTCAACGAGGGCCTGAACACCTGGTTCTCCGCCGCCATCGCCGAGGCCGAGGTCACGCCGATCTCCCGCCCCGAGGTCGACGTGACCGCCACCCCGGACGCGGAGAACGCCGAGGGCCCGGTGGCCTTCACCGCCGAGTTCGACGTGCGCCCGACCATCGAGCTGCCCGACTACAAGGGCCTCAAGGTGACGGTGGAGCCCGCCCAGGCCACCGAGGAGGACGAGCAGAAGGCCCTCGACGCCCTGCGCTCGCGCTTCGGCTCCCTCAAGGACGTGGACCGCCCGGCCGCCCAGGACGACTTCGTCACGATGAACCTGACCGCCACGGTCGACGGCGAGCAGGTCGACCAGGCCGAGGGCCTGTCCTACCAGGTGGGCGCCGGCACCATGCTCGAGGGCATCGACGAGGCCCTCGACGGCCTGTCCGCCGGCGAGGACGCCACCTTCGAGACCACGCTCAACGGCGGCGAGCACGACGGCGAGACCGCCGTGGTCAAGCTGGAGCTGACGGCCGTCAAGGAGCGCGAGCTGCCCGAGGCCGACGACGAGTTCGCCCAGCTGGCCTCCGAGTTCGACACCATCGCCGAGCTCAAGGAGGACCTGAAGAAGCAGGCCGCCGAGGAGGCCGTGAACCGCCAGGGCGTCGAGGCCCGCGACAAGGTCCTCGAGGAGCTGGCCAAGCTCGTCGAGGTCCCGGTGCCGGACGGCGTCATCGCCGAGCAGGTCGAGCAGCACTTCTCCGCCGGCGGCCACACCGCGGGCGACGACCACGACACCGCCGAGCACCGTGCCGAGCTCGAGCAGAACACCCGCGAGGCGTTCGCCAACGAGGTCATCCTGGACGAGGTCGCCGAGGCCGAGGAGGTCACGGTCGACCAGGGTGAGCTGATCGAGTACATCATCGCCACCTCCTCCGAGTACGGCATGGACCCGAACCAGTTCGCCATGATGCTCGACCAGGGCGGGCAGATCCCGATGATCATGGGCGAGGTCCGCCGTCGCAAGGCCCTGGCCAAGGTCCTCGAGTACGCCGAGGTCACCGACACCGACGGCAAGGCCGTCGACCTCACGGCGTTCGTGACCCCGGGCGGCCAGGAGGCCCTCGACGCCGAGGCCGAGGCCGACGACGCCGAGGCGGCCGAGCAGGCCTGATCCCGGCCGGTGGGGACGCACCCCCGCCGAGCCACGACGACGGCGCCCCCGCCCACGCCGGTGGGGGCGCCGTCGTCGTCCCGGGGCCCCGGTGGGCGGCCCCGGGCGGGGTCCGCGACAACCTGCGCCAACAGCGAAACGCCGACGGCGTCCCGCGCGCTGGCCCGGACGCCCGGCTAGTGTCGGACTCGATCAGGGACCCGTCCGTCCGCGCGAGCGGCCGCCGTTCGGGAGGCCCGTGGACATCTCGACAGGAAGGCGGAAGTGATGACCGACATCACCCCCAGCATGCGTTCGGTGGACCCGGCGCAGCGCGAGGATTTCCTCTACACCCAGCTGCTGAAGTCGCGCATCGTCTGGCTGGGCGAGGACGTCCGTGACGACAACGCCAACGCGATCTGCTCCCAGTTGCTCCTGCTCTCGGCCGAGGACACGGAGAAGGACATCTACCTGTACATCAACTCCCCGGGCGGCTCCGTCACCGCGGGCATGGCGATCTACGACACCATGCAGTACATCCCCAACGACGTCGTGACGGTGGCCACCGGCCTCGCCGCGTCCATGGGCCAGTTCCTGCTCGCCTCCGGCACCAAGGGCAAGCGCTACGCCACCCCCCACGCGCGCGTGCTGATGCACCAGCCCTCCGGCGGCATCGGCGGCACCGAGTCGGACATCCGCATCCAGGCCCAGCTGATCCTGCACATGAAGCAGGTGATGGCGGAGCTGACCGCCGAGCAGACCGGCCAGTCCGTGGAGACCATCCTCGAGGACAACGCGCGGGACAAGTGGTTCACCGCGCAGGAGGCCCTCGAGTACGGCTTCATCGACCACATCGCCGACCGTGCCGCGTCCGTGACCGGCGGCGGCGGCGTCCGGGGCTGAGCCCGGCCCGGACCGTCCCGACCCTCTCCAGGAGACCAAGAATGACCCAGTTCCCCGCCGGGCTCCCCACCGGGATGCCCTCCCTGCCCACGCCGGACGCGCGCTACATCCTCCCGCAGTTCGAGGAGCGCACGCCCTACGGCTTCAAGCGCCAGGACCCCTACGCCAAGCTCTTCGAGGACCGCATCGTCTTCCTCGGCGCGCAGGTGGACGACGCGTCGGCCGACGACGTGATGGCCCAGCTGCTCGTGCTCGAGGCGATGGACTCCGAGCGTGACATCACCCTGTACATCAACTCGCCGGGCGGCTCGTTCACGGCCATGACGGCGATCTACGACACCATGCAGTTCATCCGCCCCGAGGTGCAGACCGTGTGCCTGGGCCAGGCCGCCTCCGCCGCGGCAGTGCTGCTGGCCGCGGGCGCCCCCGGCAAGCGCCTGGCGCTGCCCAACGCGCGCGTGCTGATCCACCAGCCGGCGATGCAGGGCGACCGCGGCACCGCCACCGACCTGGAGATCCACGCCCAGGAGATCAACCGGATGCGCGTGTGGATGGAGGAGACGCTGGCCTCCCTCACCAACCGCACGCCCGAGGAGGTCTCGCAGGACATCGACCGGGACAAGTTCCTCTCGGCCGAGCAGGCCCTCGAGTACGGCCTCGTGGACGAGGTCCTCGCCTCCCGCAAGATCACCCGCCCGTCCGCCTGACCGACGGCGCCCGTCGAGGGGCCCGGCCGCGCGGCCGGGCCCCTCGACGCCGACCGGGGACCCGGTCCCTTAACGTGTCCGTCCACGGCCGTATGCTGGACGGAATCTGACAGCGACGCCGCCCGCGCGGGGCGGACGTCTCCGCCCGGCCCCCGAGGAGTACCACCATGGCGCGTATCGGAGAGAGCGCTGACCTGCTGAAATGCTCGTTCTGCGGGAAGAGCCAGAAGCAGGTGCGCAAGCTCATCGCCGGCCCGGGTGTCTACATCTGCGACGAGTGCATCGAGCTGTGCAACGAGATCATCGAGGAGGAGCTCGGCGAGGCGGCGGAGGCGGACGAGACCGTCCTGCCCACCCCGCAGGAGATCTTCGACCACCTCGAGAGCTTCGTGATCGGCCAGGAGGCGGCCAAGCGTTCCCTCGCCGTCGCCGTGTACAACCACTACAAGCGCGTGCGTGGGCCGCAGGCGCGGAGCGGTGACCTGGCCGACCGCCTCACCGAGCGGGACGACCTGGCGGACGTCGAGGTCGGCAAGTCGAACATCCTCATGGTCGGCCCCACCGGCTCCGGCAAGACGTATCTCGCGCAGACCCTCGCCCGGCGGCTCAACGTCCCGTTCGCGGTCGCGGACGCCACCAGCCTCACCGAGGCCGGCTATGTGGGCGAGGACGTGGAGAACATCCTCCTCAAGCTCATCCAGGCCGCGGACTACGACGTGAAGAAGGCCGAGCAGGGCATCATCTACATCGACGAGATCGACAAGATCTCGCGGAAGTCCGAGAACCCCTCCATCACCCGGGACGTCTCCGGCGAGGGCGTGCAGCAGGCCCTGCTGAAGATCCTCGAGGGAACGGTGGCGTCGGTGCCGCCGCAGGGCGGACGCAAGCACCCCCACCAGGAGTTCCTGCAGATCGACACGTCCAACGTGCTGTTCATCGTGGCGGGCGCGTTCGCGGGCCTGGACGAGATCATCGGTTCCCGCGCCGGCCGCAAGGGCATCGGGTTCGGCGCGCCCCTGAACCACCTGGGCGCGGGGGACGTCACCTACGCGGACGTGCGGCCGGAGGACCTGCTGAAGTTCGGCCTCATCCCCGAGTTCATCGGCCGCCTGCCCGTGATCACCACCGTCGAGGACCTCACGCACGAACAGCTCGTGCGGGTGCTGACCGAACCGAAGAACGCCCTGCTCAAGCAGTACCAGAAGATGTTCCTCATGGACGGCGTGGAGCTCGAGTTCGAGCAGGACGCCCTGGACGCCGTCGTCGCCCAGGCCGAGGCCCGCGGCACCGGCGCCCGCGGCCTGCGTTCCATCATGGAGAACGTCCTCAAGCCCGTGATGTTCGAGCTGCCCTCCCGCTCGGACGTGGGCACGGTCGTCATCTCCGGGGACGTGGTGCGCGGCGAGGCCGAGCCCACGCTCATCCCGGCCGAGGTGGAACGACGTCGACGCGGCCGGAGCGCCTGACCGCCGTCGCCCAGCAGGACCGACCGGAGCCGAGACGGCTCCCTGATCGCAAGGAGCACAGCATGACCGACACCACGCAGCAGCCCACCGTCGACTTCTACTTCGACGCCACGTGCCCGTTCGCCTGGATCACCTCTCGGTGGATCCTGGAGGTCCAGAAGGTGCGCGACGTGCGGGTGGTCTTCAAGATCATGTCGCTCGCGATCCTGAACGAGGGCCGCGACCTGGACCCCGAGTACCTGGCCCGCCTCGAGAAGGCCTGGCTGCCGGCCCGCGCCGCCGTGCAGGTGCGCGAGCGGTACGGTGCCGAGGCGCTCGGCCCGTGGTACACCGCGGTCGGCACCCGCATCCACGAGCAGGGCCGCACGGACTTCGAGGCCGTGGTGGCCGAGGCCCTCGAGGAGCTCGGCCACGACGCGGACATCCTGGACGCCGCCCGCACCGACGTGGCCGACGAGCAGCTGCGCGCCAGCCAGAAGGAGGCGGAGGACCTCGTGGGCAACGACGTCGGCACGCCCGTCGTGGCGTTCAACGGCACGGCCTTCTTCGGTCCCGTGATGACCCGCATCCCGCGCGGCGAGGAGGCGGGCCGCATCTTCGACGGCGCCGTCGCCCTGGCCGACTTCCCGTACTTCTACGAGATCAAGCGGGCCCGCACCACGGATCCGCAGTTCGACTGAGCCCCCGGCTCGCACGAGACCGGCCCCACACCTTCAGCGCGAAGGTGTGGGGCCGGCGTCGTCGGGGTGCGGGGCGGCGGGGGTCAGCTGCGCGCCACTCTGCCGGCCGCGCGGATCAGGGGGACCTGCAGGGGCAGCCGCCCGAGGGAGACCAGTTGCGCCGGCCAGGGCCGGCGTCGCCACCGCCAGGCCATCCACGCATTGCCGGGCCACACGCCGAGGAAGAGCGCCTGCGCGGCGCGTCCGCCCGCGCGCCGGGTGCGCGGGACGGCCAGCAGACCCGCCACGGCCAGCTCGGCCACGCCGGAGCCGTGGGTCCACGCGCGGGCCGAGCCGGGCAGGAACGGCGGGATCAGCCCGTCGAAGGGCTCAGGTCGGACGAAGTGGAGCACGCCCATGGCGGCGAGGGCGGCGGACATCCGCCGGGCGGAGGAGTCGCAGGCGCGGCGGCCGGCCGGGGCGGGATCGGGTGTCGGTCTCATCCTCTCAGTGTCCACCCCTGCCGCGGTGACCGCACTGCGACATGCGGCAGGAGCACGACCGGGAGGTGCACCACGACACCCCCGGGAGGGCCGCCTCCCGACGAACTCCGATCCGGCGGCGGACTGTCCGACGCGTGCTGTGCCCTACCGGATCCGGGCCACGAACATCCCACGCTGACGGCAGACTCGGGTTTGCAGCACGGGCGCGACGACGGCCCCGCCGCCCGTGATGGGCGACGGGGCCGTCGTCGTGCCGCGTGCGCTCCCGAGACACCGTCCGGGAACGCGCGGCGCGGGTCAGTCGTCGTCGACCGGTGCGAGCTGCACGTCGGAGACGGTCAGGGGCGCGGACTCGCCGGCCTCGCCCTGCGTGAGGGACAGGTCCGCGATGTTGCCGGCCGCCTTGAGGTCCGCCAGGCCGCCGCGCAGCTTCTCGAGCCAGTCGGCCGGTCCGGTCACCACGGCGGAGCGCACCTCGGTCCGCTGCTTCACCTTGGCCTCGGACTTCGCCTTGCGGATGCCGCCCAGGACCTGCGCCACGGTGGGCAGGACCTCGGCGTCGCCGGCGGAGGCGGCGAAGGACAGGGACGCCACCTCGTCCGCGGCGCCCGGCCACGCGGCGGTGTGCACGGAGCCGGCGCGCCACCAGCTCCACACCTCCTCGGTGGCGAACGGCTGGAACGGGGCCAGCAGACGCAGCAGGGCGTCCAGGGTGGTGGCCAGCGTGGTCACCACCGAGGCCTGCTCGGCCTCGCCGTGGCCACCGTAGGCACGGTCCTTCACGAGCTCCACGTAGTCGTCCGTGAAGGCCCAGAAGAACTGCTCGGTCACGTTGAGGGCACGTGCGTAGTCGTAGGCCTCGAACGCGCGGGTCGCCTGCTCCACGGTGGCCGCGAGGCGCGTCAGCAGGGAGGCGTCCAGCGGGTTGGTGACGGCCGCGGCGTCGTCGGCCGTACGGATGACGGCGTCCTGCGTGGCGCCCAGGTTCAGCACGAACTTGGCGGCGTTGAGCAGCTTGATGGCCAGGCGGCGGCCGATCTTCATCTGCGCCACCTCGTAGGCGGTGTCCGCGCCGAGGCGGGCCGAGGCGGCCCAGTAGCGGACGGCGTCCGAGCCGAACTGGTCCAGGATGTCGGTCGGGACCACCACGTTGCCCTTGGACTTGGACATCTTCTTGCGGTCCGGGTCGAGGATCCAGCCGGAGAGCGCGGTGTCCGTCCACGGCACGGAGCCGTTGAGGGCGTGGGCGCGCACCACGGTGGAGAACAGCCAGGTGCGGATGATGTCGTGGCCCTGCGGGCGCAGATCGAACGGGAAGACGTTGTTGAAGAACGCCTCGTCACGGGACCAGCGGCCCACGATCTGCGGGGTCAGCGAGGAGGTGGCCCAGGTGTCCAGGACGTCCGGGTCGCCGGTGAAGCCGCCGGGGACGTCGCGCTGGTCCTCGGAGTAGCCCGGGGCGGCCTCGGCGGCCGGGTCCACGGGGAGCTGCTCGTCGGCCGGGAGGATCGGGTTCTCATAGTCGGGCTCACCCTCCGCGTCCAGCGGGTACCAGACCGGGATCGGCACCCCGAAGAAGCGCTGGCGGGAGACGAGCCAGTCACCGTTGAGGCCCTCGACCCAGTTCTCGTAGCGGTGGCGCATGTGCTCCGGGTGCCAGGAGAGCTCGCGGCCGCGCTCGATCAGCTCCGCGCGGCGGTCGGCGTCGCGGCCGCCGTTGCGGATGTACCACTGGCGGGAGGTGACGACCTCGAGCGGCTTGTCGCCCTTCTCGTAGAAGTTCACGGCGTGCATGATCTTCTTCGGCTCTCCGTCCAGCAGGCCGGCCGCAGTGAGGGCGTCCACCACACCCTGCTTGGCGGAGAACACGGTCTTGCCGGCCACGGTGTCCGCATAGGCCTGTCGGCCGGCGTCCGTGGTGATCCACTCGGGGGTGTCGGCGGCGAAGCGGCCGTCACGGCCGATCAGGGTGCGGGTCGGCAGCTGCAGCTCGCGCCACCAGGTGACGTCGTTGAGGTCGCCGAAGGTGCAGACCATGGCGATGCCGGAGCCCTTGTCCGGCTTGGCCAGCGGGTGCGGGAAGACCTCGACCTCCACGCCGTACAGCGGGGAGGTGACGGTCGTGCCGAACAGGTGCTGGTAGCGCTCGTCGTCCGGGTGGGCGACCAGGCCGGAGCAGGAGGCCAGCAGCTCGGGGCGGGTGGTCTCGATGAAGACCTGCTCGCCGTCCGCAGCGGTGAAGGCGTAGCGGTGGTAGGCGCCGGGGACCTCGCGGTCCTCGAGCTCGGCCTGGGCCACGGCGGTGCGGAAGGTCACGTCCCACATGGTGGGGGCCTCGGCCAGGTAGGCGTCGCCCGAGGCGATGCCGGCCAGGAAGGCGCGCTGGGAGACGGCGCGGGAGACGCCGTCGATGGTCCGGTAGGTCATGTCCCAGTCGACGGACAGGCCGAGGCGGGTGAAGAGGTCCTCGAAGACCTTCTCGTCCTCGACGGCGAGCTCCTCGCAGAGCTCGATGAAGTTCTTGCGGGAGATCACGTCCCAGTCGCGCTGGTTCTTCGCCGGCTTCTCCGGCGGGCGGTAGCCCTCCACGTACGGCTTGGCGGGGTCGCAGCGGACGCCGTAGTAGTTCTGCACGCGGCGCTCGGTGGGCAGGCCGTTGTCGTCCCAGCCCATCGGGTAGAACACGTTCTTGCCGTTCATGCGCTGGTAGCGGGCGAGCACGTCGGTCTGCGTGTAGGAGAAGACGTGGCCCACGTGCAGCGAGCCGGAGGCGGTCGGCGGGGGAGTGTCGATCGAGTAGACCTGCTCGCGGGTGGTCTGCGTGTCGAACGCGTAGGTGCGCTCGTCGGCCCAGCGGGCGGTCAGCTTCTCCTCGAGGCCCTCGAGGGCCGGCTTGTCCGGCACGGCCACGGCGGCGGGGGTGGACGGGGTCGATGCGTCGATGGGCGTGTCTGTGCCCTGCGTGTTCTCAGCCATGCCCGCCATCCTCCCATGACCGGGGCGGCGGGCCGGGCCTGCGACGACGCCCGGGACATCCCGCCCTTCCAGTCGGTCGACCTGGAGGAGGTGATCCGGGCGGTGCTCCGAACGGCACGGCTCGGCTACGGTCGGAGGCGTGAGCCACACCCATGAACCTGCGAAGAACCCCGCCCGCGCCGCCGTCGTGACGGGGGCCACGAGCGGCATCGGCCGCGCCACGGCCCTCGAGCTCGCCCGCCGCGGTTGGCGCGTGTACGCCGTCGGCCGCCGGGCCGAGCGCCTCGAGACCCTCGCTGCCGACGCCCGGGCCGAGGGCGTGAGCGGCAACGTCGTCCCCGCCCCCCTGGACGTCACGGACGAGGCCGCCGTCGCCGCGCTGGCCTCGCGCGTCGAGGCCGACGGCGGCGCCGACACCCTCGTCAACATCGCCGGCGGGGCGCTCGGCACGGACGCGGTGGGCGTGGGCGACCGCGCCGACTGGGAGTGGATGTACCGCGTCAACGTGCTCGGCACCCTGACGATGTGCCAGGCGTTCCTGCCCATGCTCCGCGCCCACGGCGAGGGCACCGTGCTCAACCTGACCTCGACCGCCGCCGTCACCGCCTACGAGGGCGGCGCCGGCTACAACGCCGCGAAGATGGGCCAGCACGGGCTCACCGGCGCGCTGCGCCTGGAGGAGGCCGAGCACAACGTGCGGGTGATCGAGGTGCTCCCGGGCATGGTCCACACCGAGGAGTTCTCCCGCAACCGCCTGGGCGGCGACCAGTCCGCCGCGGACGCCGTGTATGCGGGCGTGGAGAAGCCGCTCACCGCCGAGGACGTCGCCGAGGTGTGCGTCCACGCCGTCGAGCTGCCCCACCACGTGAACCTGGATCAGATCGTGATGCGGCCGGTCGCCCAGGCCGCCCAGCACAAGGTGATCCGCCGGTGAGCGGCGGGCCGCAGAACGTGTGGGCCGACGCGGTGGGCTCGGCATGAGCGCGCCCGTGCTGCACGTGATCGCCTGCGCCCACGGCACGCACGACGCGGCCGGCCGCGACGTGATCGACGGCCTCCGTGCCGACCTGGCGGCCCTCCTGGCCGCCGAGGGGCCGGGCGCCCAGGTCCACGAGGCCTACGTGGACGTGCAGAGCCCCTCCCTCGACGAGGTCGTGGCGGCCCTGCCCCCGGGGGAGCCGGCCGTGATCGTGCCGCTGCTGCTGTCCCTGGGCCATCACGTCCACCACGACATCCACCACGCCGCAGCCGCCCGACCCGGCACGATCGCCGCCGCACCGCTGGCCGGGGCCGGGGACGACGTCGAGCCGCGCCTGGTGACCGTTCTGGCCGAGCGGGTGGCCCGGGCGGTGCCGGCCGGTGAGGCCGCGACATCGGACGTCATCCTGGCGGCGGCCGGCACCCGCGCCGCGGACGGCCAGGCCCAGGTGCACGCCCTGGCCGGGGCCCTGGCCCGGGCCACGGGACTGCCCGTGACCGCTGCGTTCGGGGCGGCGGCGACCCCCCGTGTGCCCGACGCCGTCGCCCGGGTGCACGCCGCCGGCCGTCGCGCCGTGGTGGCCGCCCACCTGCTGGCCCCCGGGTACTTCCACGACCGGCTCGGCGAGGCCGGCGCGGACGCGGTCACCGACCCCCTGCTGCCGCATCCGCTGGTGGCGCGGATCGCCCTGGACCGGCTGCGGTCCGCCCTCGCCGAGGCCCCGAGGGGAGCCGCCGGAGGCCGCTGAGCCGCTCGTCACACGGCCGGGGCTGGGCCGGGCCCCAACCGCGGGCCGGCCCCGGGAACGTGACGAACCGCGTCGACGATCTTGGGGTCGGCATGCCGGGTTCCTAGCGTGGCGGCCATGACCCAGGTGAACGAGACGTCGAGGCCGGCGCGCACCCCGCGCCGTCCCTCCGCCAAGCCGCACGGCCAGTGGAAGGTGGACGGGACCACCCCCCTGAACCACAACGAGGAGTTCAAGCAGCAGGACGACGGCCTGAACGTCCGCGAGCGCATCGAGCAGGTCTACGCCCGGGAGGGCTTCGACTCGATCCCCTCGGACGACCTGCACGGCCGCTTCCGCTGGTGGGGCCTGTACACCCAGCGCCGGCAGGGGATCGACGGCGGCAAGACCGCCACCCTGGAGCCCAACGAACTCGAGGACCGCTACTTCATGCTGCGCGTGCGCATCGACGGCGGCGACCTCACCACCGAGCAGCTGCGCGTGATCGGCGGGATCTCCACCGACTTCGGCCGTGACACCGCGGACATCACCGACCGGCAGAACGTCCAGCTGCACTGGATCCGTGTCGAGGACGTCCCCGAGATCTGGCGGCGCCTGGAGTCCGTGGGCCTGTCCACCACCGAGGCCTGCGGCGACGTGCCGCGCGTGATCCTCGGCTCACCGGTGGCCGGGATCGCCGCGGACGAGATCATCGACCCCACGCCCGTGATCCGGGAGATCGCGGACCGCTGGATCGGTGACCTCGAGGTCTCCAACCTGCCCCGCAAGTTCAAGACCGCCATCACCGGACATCCCTCCCAGGACGTGGTCCACGAGATCAACGACGTCTCCCTGATCGGTGTCGTGCACCCCGAGCTGGGCCCCGGCTACGACCTGTGGGTCGGCGGCGGCCTGTCCACGAAGGCCCGCCTGGCCGACCGGATCGGCGCCTTCGTCTCGGCCGAGCGCGCCCCCGAGGTGTGGCACGCCGTCGTGAGCATCTTCCGTGACTACGGCTACCGGCGCCTGCGCAACAAGGCCCGCATGAAGTACCTGCTCGAGGACTGGGGGCCGGAGAGGTTCCGCACCGTGCTGGAGGAGGAGTACCTCGGCTACGCCCTGCCCGACGGACCCGCCCCGGCCCCGCCCACCCGCCCCGGCGACCACGTGGGGGTCCACGAGCAGAAGGACGGCCGCTTCTACATCGGTGCCGCCCCCGTCGTCGGCCGCTCCAGCGGCACCACCCTCACCGCCCTCGCGGACCTGCTCGAGGCCCACGGTTCCACCCGGCTGCGGACCACCCCGCACCAGAAGATCGTGGTGCTGGACGTGGAGCGGGACCGGGTGGACGCCGTCGTGGCCGGCTTGAAGGAGCTGGGACTGGACCCGGAGCCGTCCGTGTTCCGCCGCTCCACCATCGCCTGCACGGGCCTGGAGTTCTGCAAGCTCGCCATCGTGGACACGAAGGACACCGCCACCGCCGCGATCGCCCAGCTCGAGGAGCGCCTGGCCGACCTCGCCGACCGCCTCCCCGAGCGGCTGAGCCTGCATGTGAACGGCTGCCCCAACTCCTGCGCCCGCATCCAGACCGCGGACATCGGCCTGAAGGGCCAGCTGCTCCCGGACGACGACGGCGGCCAGACGCCCGGCTTCCAGGTCCACCTGGGCGGCGGCCTGGCCTCCGTGGACCGCGCCGAGGCCGGCCTCGGACGCAGCGTCCGCGGCCTGAAGGTCCGCGCGGACGGGCTGGTCGACTACGTCGAGCGCCTCGTCCGCCGGTACGACGAGCAGCGCGAGCCGGGCGAGACCTTCGCCCGGTGGGCGCACCGAGTCGACGAGGAGGCCCTCCGATGAGCACCATTCCCCCCACCCGTCCGACCGAGGACCTCGAGCGCCTGCAGGCGCTCGCGGAGTCCGGCGCCGCCGAGCTCGGCTGGGACGCCCCCGCCGAGGCGGTGGTCGACTGGGCCGCCCGCCATGTGGACCTCCGCCGGGCCGCCGTCGCCTGCTCCATGGCCGACGCCGTCCTGCCGCACCTGGTGGCGCAGCGGATGCCCGGCGTGGACGTCCTCTTCCTGGAGACCGGCTATCACTTCACCGAGACCCTCGCGACGCGCGACGAGGTGGCCCGCCGCCTCGACGTCACCGTGGTGGACGTGCTGCCGGAGCTGACCGTGGCCGAGCAGGACGAGCGCCACGGCAAGGACCTGTTCGCCCGTGACCCGGCGCTGTGCTGCGCGATGCGCAAGGTCGAGCCCCTCAACCGGGCGCTGGCCGGATACGACCTGTGGTTCACCGGAGTCCGCCGGGACGAGGCGCCGACGCGCACGGACACCCCGCTGGTGGGCTGGGACGAGGCCCACGGCATGGTCAAGGTCAACCCCGTCGCCCCGTGGAGCTTCGACGACCTGGTCGGCTACGCCACGGACCACGACGTGCCCGTGAACCTGCTCCTGCAGAACGGCTACCCCTCGATCGGCTGCCGTCCCTGCACCCGCCCCGTCGCCCCCGGGGAGGACCCCCGAGCCGGGCGCTGGGCCGGGACCGCGAAGACCGAGTGCGGCATCCACGTCTGAGCGCCGCACCCGAGACAGACCAAGGAGACACGATGACCCTCACCCATGCCCCCGACCCGGGGACCGTGAGCCCCGCCGGGCCCGACGTCCAGGACGCCCTGGAGGCCGAGGCGATCCACATCGTCCGCGAGGTGGTGGCCGAGTTCGAGCGCCCCGCCATGCTCTTCTCGGGCGGCAAGGACTCGGTGGTGATGCTCCACCTGGCCGCGAAGGCCTTCTGGCCGGGCAGGATCCCCTTCCCGGTGGTCCACGTGGACACCGGCCACAACTTCCCCGAGGTCCTCGAGTTCCGCGACCGCACGGTGGAGCGGCTCGGCCTGCGGCTCGTGGTGGGCTCCGTGCAGGAGTACATCGACCGCGGCGAGCTGCGTGAGCGCGCCGACGGCACCCGCAACACCCTGCAGACCACCCCCCTGCTGGACACGATCCGGACCAACCGGTTCGACGCCGTCTTCGGGGGAGGCCGCCGTGACGAGGACAAGGCGCGGGCCAAGGAGCGGATCATCAGCCTGCGGGACGCGTTCGGCCAGTGGGACCCGCGCAACCAGCGCCCCGAGCTGTGGAACCTCTACAACGGCCGTCACACCCCCGGCCAGCACGTCCGCGCGTTCCCCATCAGCAACTGGACCGAGCTGGACGTGTGGCGGTACATCGCCCGCGAGGGCATCGAGCTGCCCTCCATCTACTACGCGCACGAGCGGGAGGTCTTCCGCCGCGACGGCATGTGGCGCGCCGTGGGGGAGCACTCCCGCCCGGCCGAGAACGAGGAGGTCACCACGCGGACGGTGCGCTACCGCACGGTGGGCGACATGTCCTGCACCGGCGCCGTCCTCTCGGAGGCCGCCACCGTCGAGGACGTCGTGCTCGAGGTCGCCGCCTCCACCCTGACCGAACGCGGGGCCACCCGCGCCGACGACCGCATCTCCGAGGCGGCCATGGAAGATCGCAAGAAGGACGGGTACTTCTGATGAGCACCGCACTGCTGGACCGGCGCGCCCCCGCCGGGACCCTGTTCCGCCTGGCCACGGCCGGCTCGGTCGACGACGGCAAGTCCACCCTCGTGGGCCGCCTCCTGCACGACTCCAAGGCCGTCCTGGCCGACCAGCTCGAGGCCGTGGCCCGCACTTCCGCCGAGCGGGGCTTCGGCGGCGCCGAGGGCGGGCTGGACCTGGCGCTGCTGACCGACGGCCTGCGCGCCGAGCGGGAGCAGGGGATCACGATCGACGTCGCGTACCGGTACTTCGCCACGGACCGGCGCACCTTCGTGCTGGCCGACTGCCCCGGGCACGTGCAGTACACCCGCAACACCGTCACGGGCGCCTCGACGGCCGACGCCGTCGTGCTGCTCGTGGACGCCCGCAAGGGCGTGGTGGAGCAGACCCGACGCCACCTCAGCGTGGTGGCCCTGCTGCGGGTGCCGCACGTGATCGTCGCCGTCAACAAGATCGATCTCGTGGACTACTCCGAGGAGGTCTTCACCGCGATCGCCGAGGACGTCCGGCGCGTGGCCCGGGAGCTCGGCCTCTCCGACGCGGTGAGCGTCCCGGTGTCCGCCCTCCAGGGTGACAACGTGGTCACCCGCTCCGAGCGGACGGACTGGTACACCGGCCCCACGCTCATGGAGCTGCTCGAGTCCCTGCCCGGGGCGGACGCCGAGGACGACGCCGCCGCCTCCTTCCGCTTCCCGGTGCAGCTCGTGGTGCGCCCCCAGGGCGCCCTGGCCCCCGGCCTCGACCCCGAGGTCTTCCGCGACTACCGCGGCTACGCCGGGCAGGTGGTGGCGGGCACCGTCCGGCCCGGGGACGCCGTCGCCGTCCTCACCCCGGGGCAGCCGGTGCGCACCACCACCGTGGTGGGCGTGGACGCCGCCGGCGAGTCCCTCGAGGAGGCCTCCTCCCCGCAGTCGGTGGTCCTGCGCCTGGCCGACGAGGTGGACGTGGCCCGCGGGGACACGATCGCCGCCGCGGACACCGCCCCGCGCCCCACCGCGGAGGTGGCCGCCGCGCTGTGCTGGCTCTCCGCCGCGCCGCTGCGCGTCGGGCAGCAGGTCCTCGTCAAGCACGGCACCGCCGTCGTCCGGGCGCTCGTCCAGGAGGTGGCCGGCCGGCTCGACCTCGACACCCTGCGGCTCGACCCGGCCGAGACCCTCGGGCTCAACGACATCGGACAGGTGCGCCTGCACCTGGCCGCGCCGCTGCCCGTGGAGCCCTACGCCGTGCATCGGCGCACCGGGGCGTTCCTCGTGATCGACCCCCACGACGGGGCCACGCTCGCCGCCGGCATGGTGCGCGGCGGCGACGAGGCCTGAGACGGATGACGACGGCGGGACGGGAGCGGTCATGACAGTGGTGATGGAGGACGTGGGCAAGAGCTTCGGCGGGCCCACGCCCGTGCTGGAGGACGTCTCCGTGCGGATCGAGCCGGGCGAGTTCGTCTGCCTGCTCGGCGCGTCCGGATGCGGCAAGTCCACCCTGCTGAACATCATCGCCCGGCTAGAGGCGCCCACCGCGGGCGTCGTCAAGACCCCCCGGGAGGGGGCCGCGTTCATGTTCCAGGACGCCGCCCTCTTCCCGTGGCTCACCGCCCGCGGCAACATCGAGCTCGCCCTCCGCTTCGCCGGTGTGGCCGCGGGGGAGCGTCGGGAGCGTGCCGGGGAGCTGCTGCGCCTCGTCCACCTGGACGACGCCGCCGACCTGCGACCCCACCAGCTCTCCGGCGGCATGCGCCAGCGCGTCGCCCTGGCCCGGGCCCTCGCCCAGGACCGCCCCCTGCTGCTCATGGACGAGCCGTTCGCGGCCTTGGACGCGATCACCCGCGACCTGCTGCATGGGGAGCTCGAGCGCGTGTGGCGGCAGACCGGTCGGACGGTCGTGTTCGTCACCCACAACGTGGCCGAGGCCGTCCGCCTCGGCCAGCGGGTGCTGCTGCTGTCCTCACGTCCGGGTCGCGTCGTCGCCGAATGGGACGTGCCCGCGGCCGCCCGCCACGACGCGCCCGCCGCGGCCGCCCTCACGGCCGCCATCACCGCCCGACTCGGTCAGGAGATCCGTCGCCATGCGCACTGACACCCCCACCCTCGACGCCCCCGGCCGCGCGCCGGGGGCCGCCACCGACGACGAGCTGCGCGAGCTCGACAGCGGCCTCGACGCGCTCCAGGCCGTCGACTCGACCCGTCGGACGGGTCTGGCCGGGTGGGACTGGAGCCGGGTCCTGCTCCCGGTGGCCGCCGTCGTCCTGCTCGTGGCGATCTGGCAGGCCTTCGCGTGGCTGGCCGGTGCGCGCGGTGAGCCGATCACCGGTCCCGGTGACGTCGTCGGGGCCTTCGGGACGCTGTGGGCGCAGGGCCTCGTCCAGCAGGCAGTGGCGACGTCGGTGGGCCGCGCCGTCGTGGGCTTCGCACTCGCCGTGGTCGTCGGCGTCGGGCTGGGCCTCGTGCTCGGACAGGTCGGCGTCCTGCGGCGGGCGTTCGGCCCGCTGCTCACGGCCCTGATGGTGCTGCCCAACGTGGCCTGGGTGCCGCTCGCGGTGCTGTGGTTCGGCCTCAGCGACGCCACCGCGTACTTCGTGATGCTCACCGGCGCCGTCCCCGCCGTGGTCGCCGGCCTCACCACCGGCACGGACCAGGTGCCGCCGCAGCTGCGTCGCGCGGCCCGGGTGCTGGGCGCCTCGCGTCTCGAGACCGCCCTGCTGGTGGTCCTCCCGGCCGCCCTGCCCGCCTTCGTCTCCGGCCTGCGCCAGGGCTGGGCCTTCGCGTGGCGAGGCCTCATGGCCGCCGAGATCATCGCCGTCGGCGGGCCCATGGGCGTGGGACTCGGGACCCTGCTCCACGAGGGACGTGCCGCGTCCGACCTCGCCGTCGTCCTCTGCGCCGTCCTGACCATCCTGGCCGTCGGCGTCCTCTTCGAACTGGCCGCATTCGGCCCCGTCGAGCGGCGCATGCTGCGCCGCCGCGGGCTGCTGGAAGGGAGCACGCGATGACCGCGTCCGATCTGTACCCCACCTCCCTGCGTCTGCTCGGCCGGCCCGTCCTGATGGTGGGCGGCGGGCGCGTGGCCGGCCGCCGCATGGGCGCCCTCCTCGACGCCGGCGCGCTCGTCACCGTGGTGGCCCCGGAGCCGGGGGAGGAGGTGGAGCGGCTCGCGGCGGCCGGCCTGCTCACCCTGCACCGCCGCCCCTACCGCCCGTCCGACCTCGACGGGGTCTGGTTCGCCCAGACCGCCACCGGTGACCGGGCCGTGGACGGGGCCGTGGCCTCCGACGCCGAGGCCCGCCGCGTCTGGTGTGTCGACGCCTCCGACGCCGAGTCCTCCGCCGCCTGGACGCCCGCCGTCGTCCGGGCCGGGGACGTGACCGTGGCCGTCAACGCCGGGGGAGACCCTCGCCGTGCCCGCGCCCTGAAGGACGCGATCACCCTCGCCCTGTCCACGGGGCGGCTGCCGCTGCGGCGGCGGCGCGCGTCCGCCGAGCCCGGTCGCGTGGCCCTCGTCGGCGGCGGCCCCGGCGACTCCGGGCTCATCACCGTGCGCGGCCGGCAGCTGCTCGCGGAGGCCGACGTGGTGGTCGCCGACCGGCTGGGCCCGCGCGCCCTCCTGGCCGAGCTGGACCCGGCGGTGCCCGTGATCGAGGTCGGCAAGGCCCCCGGGAACCACCTGGCCACGCAGGACGAGATCAACGCCGTCCTGGTCCGGGAGGCCCGGGCCGGCCGCCTCGTCGTCCGGCTCAAGGGCGGCGACCCGTACGTGCTCGGCCGCGGCGGCGAGGAGGCAGCGCACTGCCGCGCCCACGGCGTCGACGTCGAGGTGGTGCCCGGTGTCACGAGCGCCGTCTCGGTGCCCGCCGCCGCGGGGATCCCGGTCACGCATCGCGGCGTCGCCACCGGTTTCACGCTGGTGACCGGCCACGAAGAGCTGTCCGAAGTGCCCACCCGGGCCGACCACACGCTCGTCCTGCTGATGGGCGTGCGCCGGCTCGCGGACACCGCGCGCCGACTGACGGAGCGCGGCCTCGACGGTGCGACGCCCGTGGCGATCATCGAGCGCGGCTGGATGCCGGACCAGCGGGTCACCGTGGGCACGGTGGAGACCATCGCCGCGCAGGCGGCCGCCGTCGGTGTGGAGAACCCCGCCGTGATCGTCGTGGGCGACGTCGTGCGCCTGAGCCCCTACGCCACCGGCGCGCCTGCGGCCGGCATCCCTGCCCCGATCTTGACCCTGAACCCGACCTCCGAAGGAGCACGAGCATGACCCCGACCCCCTCGTCCTCGAGGCCTGACCGCCCGTTGCGCATCGCCATCATCGGTGCCGGACCCGCCGGGGTGTACACGGCGGACATCCTGACCAAGGAGGAGCGGGACTTCCGGGTCAGCATCGACCTGTTCGACCGGTACCCGGCCCCGTTCGGCCTCATCCGCTACGGGGTGGCCCCGGACCATCCGCGCATCAAGGGCATCGTCACCGCGCTGCACAAGGTCATGGACCGCGGGGACATCCGTTTCCTGGGGAATGTGGACTACGGCACGGACCTGAGCCTGGCCGATCTGCGTCGGCACTACGACGCGATCGTGTTCTCCACCGGTGCCGTGCGGGACGCGGTCCTGGACGTGCCCGGGGTGGAGCTGGCCGGCTCGTTCGGTGGCGCGGACTTCGCGTCCTGGTATGACGGGCACCCGGATGTGCCGCGGCACTGGCCGCTGGAGGCCACGCAGGTGGCGGTGATCGGCAACGGGAACGTGGCCCTGGATGTGGCCCGGATCCTGTCCAAGCATGCCGAGGACCTGTTGCCCACCGAGATCCCGGACAACGTGTACCGGGACCTGGCCGCCTCCCCGGTCACGGATGTGCACGTGTTCGGCCGGCGTGGGCCGGCGCAGGTGAAGTTCACCCCGTTGGAGCTGCGGGAGCTGGCGCATTCCCGGGATGTGGACATCGTGTTGTACGAGGAGGACTTCGACTTCGATGCGGCCTCGGAGAAGGCGATCGAGGAGAACAACCAGGTCCGCACCATGGTGGGGACGCTGACGAACTGGCTCATGGAGCAGGAGGACCGTCAGCAGAGCGCCTCGCGTCGGCTGCACCTGCACTTCCTGCAGGCCCCCGAGGAGTTCCTGGACGAGGACGGCGACGGCCGGGTGGACGGCCTGCGGATGCGCCGGATGGAGCTGGACGGTTCCGGTGGGGTCCGCCCGACGGACGAGACCGTGGACTACCCGGTGCAGGCGATCTACCGGGCGGTGGGCTACTTCGGCTCGCCCGTGGAGGGGGTGGAGTTCGATGAGGTGCGCGGGGTGATCCCGAACGCGCAGGGCCGGGTGCTCGACGCGGACGGCGCCCCGGTGCCGGGCCTGTACGCCTCGGGGTGGATCAAGCGGGGCCCGGTGGGGTTGATCGGGCACACCAAGGGTGACTCCCTGGAGACGATCAAGCATCTGATCGAGGACGAGCCGGGGCTGTGGACGGCCCAGGAGCCGTCGGAGGAGTCGGTGATCGAGCTGCTCGAGTCCCGTGAGGTCCCGTACACCACGTGGGCCGGCTGGCATGCTCTGGATGACCATGAGAAGTCCCTGGGTGCGCAGGCCACGCAGGCCGGTCCGGTGGCGCGGGAGCGGGTGAAGGTCGTGGACCGGGAGGAGATGACCCGCATCTCCCGGGAGAGCGTCCTCCTCGGCGCCGAAGGCTGAGTCCTCCCGTCGGGCGGATTCGCGGCCGCGGCGCGGCCCACCCCTCGCCCGCGCCGCGGCCCGCTCCCTACCGTGGTGCCCATGACCACCTTCGCCGCAGCCGAACGCGCCCGCCTCGCTGACCTCCTGCTCGAGAAGGGCCCCCACGCGCCCACCCTGTGCGGCGGCTGGAGCACCCGCGACCTCGCCGCCCACCTCTGGCTGCGGGAGAGCCGACCCGACGCCTTCGCCGCCCTGTTCCTCCCGCCGCTGTCCCGCCACCTCGACCGCCTGACCGCGGACACCAAGCGCCGCGACTACGCCGAGGTCGTGCGGGAGTGGGCCGCGGGCCCGTCGGCGCTGAACCCCATGCGGGCGGCGGACAGGCACGTGAACGCGGCCGAGCACTTCATCCACCTCGAGGACGTCCGGCGCGGCGAGTCCGCGACCGGCGGCTCGCTGCCCGCCCCGCGCCCGTTCTCCCCGGACGAGGAGGACGCCCTCTACCGCTCGCTGCGCCGCATGGCCCCGCTGTTCCTGCGCACGTCCACGGCGCCGGTGGTCCTCCAGGGCCCGGGCCGCGCCCCGGTCACCGTCACCCGGGGGGCCGTGGCGCTGCGGGCGCCCGTCACGGTGACCGGCGAGGTCGGGGAGCTCCTCCTCTGGGCCTCGGGCCGGGACGCCGTGCACGTGGAGCTCGACGGCGACGCGTCGGCGGCCGTGCGCACCGCCCTCTGACGCGCTCCGGCCCGCGGCCACGGGCCGGCGCAGCGTCCACTACACTGGCGGGCACAGGCGTCGACCCGGCCATCACCGGTGAGCCTCCGGAAGAACGGGCCGCACGGCCCCAGTAGAACCGGACGGGTAAGCCCGTCACAGCAGTCATCAAGCGGCCGGCACCCCGGGGACCTCCCGAGGCCGGCAAGCAAGGTGGTACCGCGTCCGCGGCCGGCCGGAGGGTCGGGCCCTCGGGCGTCCTTGCACGGAACCGACGCCCCGGACGCAAAGGACCCCCGTGTACCCCCTCGCCTCCTCCGCCCCTGACGGCCGCACCCCCGCCTCCCCGCGCTTCCCGGAGATCGAGCGCCGCATCCTGGCGTACTGGGACGAGGACGGCACCTTCCAGGCCTCGATCGACCAGCGTCCCGCCCGGAACGCGGACGGCTCGCAGAACGAGTTCGTCTTCTACGACGGACCGCCCTTCGCCAACGGCCTGCCGCACTACGGCCACCTGCTCACCGGGTACGTCAAGGACCTCGTGGCCCGCTACCAGACGCAGCAGGGCCGCCGCGTGGAGCGCCGCTTCGGCTGGGACACCCACGGCCTGCCCGCCGAGCTCGAGGCGATGAAGCAGCTGGGCATGACGGACAAGTCCGAGATCGAGGCCATGGGCATCGACACGTTCAACGACGCCTGCCGCTCCTCGGTCCTGAAGTACACGGACCAGTGGCAGGACTACGTGACCCGCCAGGCCCGCTGGGTCGACTTCGAGAACGACTACAAGACCCTCACCCCGGACTTCATGGAGTCCGTGATCTGGGCCTTCTCCGAGCTGCACCGCAAGGGCCTGACCTACCGCGGCTTCCGCGTCCTGCCCTACTGCTGGAACGACGAGACCCCGCTGTCCAACCACGAGCTGCGCATGGACGACGACGTCTACAAGATGCGTCAGGACCCCTCGGTCACCGTCACGTTCCCGATCACCGGCCTCCCGGCGGACCCCGCCCTCGTGCCCGACGGCGGCGCCGACGCGGCGCTCGCCGCGCACCTGGCCGGCGTCCACGTCCTGGCCTGGACCACCACGCCCTGGACGCTGCCGACCAACGCGGCCCTCGCCGTCGGCCCCCAGATCCAGTACGCCGTGGTGCCGGCCGGCCCCGAAGGCGCGACCGCGGACGGGGACCGCTTCCTCCTGGCCGTGGACCTCGTGGGCGCCCACGCCAAGGAGCTCGGCTACGCCGACGCCGACGCCGCCCGCGCCGCGGTCACCGAGACGATCCCCGGCGCCCGCCTCGGCGGCCTGGCCTACGCGCCGCTGTTCACGGACGTGTTCGACGCCCACCGCGGGGAGACCTTCACCGTCAACGGCCGTGACCTCGGCGTCGAGGGCGCCCACCGCATCCTCGTGGACGACTACGTCTCCACCGAGGACGGCACCGGCGTGGTCCACCAGGCGCCGGCCTACGGTGAGGACGATCAGCGCGTGTGCGAGGCCAACGGCATCCCCGTGCTGCTCTCCGTGGACTCCGGAGCCCGGTTCCTGCCGCTGTTCGCCCGCGAGGACGTCGGGCGCGGCGACCTGCGCGAGATCGCCGGCGTGCAGGTCTTCGAGGCCAACCGCACGATCATCCGCGCCCTGCGCGCCCTGGGCCGCGTGGCCCGCGAAGCCTCCTACGAGCACTCCTACCCGCACTGCTGGCGGTGCCGCACGCCCCTGATCTACCGCGCGGTGACGTCCTGGTACGTCAAGGTCACCCAGATCAAGGAGCGCATGCTCGAGCTGAACGAGGAGATCACCTGGATCCCCGGCAACGTGAAGCACGGGCAGTTCGGCACGTGGGTCGCCAACGCACGCGACTGGTCCATCTCCCGCAACCGGTACTGGGGCTCGCCCATCCCGGTGTGGGAGTCCGACCACCCCGACTTCCCCCGCCAGGAGGTCTACGGCTCGCTCGCGGAGATCGAGGAGGCCTTCGGCCGCCTGCCGCGCAACGCCGAGGGCGAGGTGGACCTGCACCGCCCGTGGGTGGACGACCTCACCCGCCCCCACCCGGACCCCGAGGCCGCCGCGGCCGGCGCGGTCATGCGCCGGGTCGAGGACGTGCTGGACGTCTGGTTCGACTCCGGCTCCATGCCGTACGCCCAGGTGCACTACCCGTTCGAGCGCGCGGACTGGTTCCCCACGCACAACCCGGCGGACTTCATCGTGGAGTACATCGGCCAGACGCGCGGCTGGTTCTACACCATGCACATCCTGGCGACCGCGCTGTTCGACCGGCCGGCGTTCTCCAACGTGATCTCGCATGGCATCGTGCTCGGCTCGGACGGGCAGAAGATGTCCAAGTCGCTGCGCAACTACCCGGACGTCACGGAGGTCCTGGACCGCGACGGCGCGGACGCCATGCGCTGGTTCCTCATGGCCAGCCCCATCCTGCGCGGCGGCAACCTGATCGTCACGGAGGAGGGCATCCGCGAGGGCGTGCGCCAGGTGCTGCTGCCGGCGTGGAACGCGTACCACTTCTTCACCCTGTACGCGAACACCGCGCACGACGGCGGCGCCCGCCCCGAGGGGTACCGCGCGCAGGAGCGGCACACCGCCGAGGATCCCCTGGACCAGTACATCCTGGCCGCCACGGGCCGCATGCTGCGGGAGGTCAAGGCCGGCCTGGACGCCTACGAGGTCTCGGACGCCACGGACGCACTGCGCGGCTTCATGGACACGCTGACCAACTGGTACATCCGCCGGTCCCGTGAGCGGTTCTTCGACGAGGACACCGTCGCCTTCGACGTCCTCTACACCGTCCTGGAGGCCTTCACCCGGGCCGCCGCGCCGCTGATGCCGCTGATCGCCGAGGAGATCTGGCGCGGTCTCACGGGCGGCCGCTCGGTCCACCTGACCGACTACCCGGACGCCGACCTGTTCCCCCACGGGCCCGAGGCGGACTCCCTCGTGGCCCGCATGGACGCGGTGCGCCGCATCAGCTCGGCCGGCTCGGCCCTGCGCAAGGGGGCCGGGCGCCGGGTGCGCCTGCCGCTGCCCCGCCTGTCCGTCGTCGTCCCGGACGCGGCGGGCCTCGAGGGCACCTACGCCCGCATCGTGGCGGACGAGCTGAACCTCAAGGACGTCGAGCTCACCGAGCTCTCGGAGGAGGCGATCGCCCGCTACGGCATCGGCACGGAGCTGAAGCTGAACTTCCGCGAGCTCGGCAAGGCGTTCGGCAGGCAGGTGCCGCTCGTGAAGCGGGCGGTCGACGCCGGCGCGTACGAGGAGACGGCCGAGGGCCTGGCGGTCACGCTCGCCGACGGCGAGACCGTGACCCTGGCCCCCGCGCTCTACGAGCTGCGCACCGTCTCCACCGGTGCCCCCGAGGGGACCGCGGTGGGCGTGCTGCCCGGCACCGCCGGCTTCCTCGTGCTGGACACCGAGGTCTCCGCGGAGCTGGCCGCCGAGGGCACCGCCCGGGACGTGGTCCGCGCCGTCCAGGCGGCCCGCAAGGACGCCGGCCTGGACGTCTCCGACCGCGTGCGCACGCGGATCGAGGGTCCCACCGCCGTCGTGGCGGCGCTCGAGGCCCGCCGCGGTCTCGTCGCGGAGGAGACCCTCACGGTGGACCTGGAGCTCGTGGACTCCGGCGCGGCCGACCCGCGCAAGGACCCGGCCGACGACGCCATGAAGACCGTGGCCGTCACCGTCGCGAAGGCGGACGCGTGATGCGCGGGGACGTCCCGGGCACGGTCGAGGAGGTCTACCGGGACCTGCTCGCCCGCGCCCCGGAGAACGCGATGCAGCCGCGGCTCGAGCCGATGCGGCGCGTGCTCGCGCTGCTCGGCGACCCGCAGCACGCGGCCCCGGTGATCCACCTGACCGGCACCAACGGCAAGACGTCCACGGCGCGGATGGTCGAGGCCGTCCTGCGCGCCTACGGGCTGCGCACCGGGCGCTACACCTCGCCGCATCTGCAGCGCGTCACGGAGCGGATCAGCATCGACGGCGCCCCGGTGGCCGACGAGACCTTCGTGCGCGTGTGGGGGGAGATCCTCCCGATCGTGCAGACCGTGGACGCGGAGCTCGAGGCCGCGGGCGAGGTCCCGCTGACGTACTTCGAGGCGGTCACCACGCTGGGCTTCGCGGTGTTCGCGGACGAGCCCGTGGAGGTCGTCGTCCTCGAGGTGGGCCTCGGTGGCGTGACGGACGCGACCAACGTCGCGGATGCCGTCGTCTCCGTGGTCACCCCCATCTCCCTGGACCACACGGACCTGCTGGGGGAGACCGAGGCCGAGATCGCCCAGGAGAAGGCCGGCATCATCAAGCCCGGCGGCGCCCTCGTCTCCGCCGCCCAGGAGCGCGACGCCGCCCAGGTGCTGCTCGAGGCGGCCCGGGCGGCCGACGTGCCGTTCCGCTTCGAGGGCGTCGAGTTCGGTGTGCTCGAGCGCTCCCTGGCCGTGGGCGGCCAGCAGGTGTCCGTGCGTGGCCTCGCGGCCGAGTACCGGGACCTGTTCCTGCCGCTGCTCGGGGAGCACCAGGCGCAGAACCTCGCGGTGGCCGTGGCGGCCCTGGAGATGTTCCTGGGCGGCGGCGAGCGACCGCTGGACGAGGAGCTGCTGCGCGAGGGGCTGTCCCAGGTCACCTCGCCCGGCCGGCTCGAGGTGCTGCGCACCGCCCCCACGCTCATCGTGGACGCCGCCCACAACCCGGACGGCGTGCGGGCCACGGCCCGCGCGGTGCAGGAGGCGTTCGGCTTCACCCGCCTCTCGCTGGTCGTCGGGATCCTCCAGGAGAAGGACGCGCCGGGCATGCTCGCGGCGCTCTACCGGGCGTTCGGCGACGACGTGGAGGACCTCGCGATGACGCAGTCCTCCTCGGCCCGCGCCATCCCGGCCGGGGAGCTGGCCCGCATGGCCGTCGACGCCGGCTGGCCCGAGGACGACGTGTACGCCACCGAGTCCGTGCCCGACGCCCTCGAGTGGGCGGTCGGCCGCGCGGAGGCCCTCGAGACGAGCGCGGACGAACTGGCCTCCGGCACCGGCGGCGGCGTGCTCGTGCTCGGCTCGATCACCCTGGCCGCCGAGGTCCGCACCCTCGTGGGCGAGCCCCGCCATGCCGGCCCCGTCACCGTGGCCGCCCGCGGCCTCGACCCCGCCGACCTGCTCGACGCCGTCGGGCTGGCGGACGCCGACGAGGACGACCTGGACCCGGAGATCCTCGAGCTGCTCGAGGACCGCGACGACGCCGGCGCCCGCCGCCGGCCGGAGGAGGACCGATGACCCCCGACCAGCCGCAGACCGGAGACGCCACGGAGCAGGGGCGCTTCGGCGACGAGTCCTGGCGCCCCGCGCGTGAGACGCGGTCCCAGCGGCAGTGGCGCCCCGGCACTCGTCGGCGTCGCCGCTCCGTGCGCGCCCTGTTCACCTCCACGATCCTCATGCTCGAGGCGGTGCTCATCTTCTTCCTCGGGCTCATGCTGTTCGGCATGCACCGGGACGAGCCGGGCGCCTGGTGGTTCGTGGCGGGCTACTCCGCGCTGGCCGTCGTCGCGGTGCTGACCTGCGCCCTGGTGCGCAAGCCCGTCGGCATCGCGATCGGCTGGGCGATCCAGGCCGTCCTGCTGGCCTCCGGCTTCTGGGAGTACTCGATGTTCGTGGTGGGGGCCCTCTTCGCGCTGACGTGGGCGTACGCCGTGATCAAGGGCGGTGCCATGGACGTCGAGAACGCCCAGCGCGACCGCCTCGAGGCCGCCTGGGAGGCCGAGCACGGACGCTGAGACCCGGGCCCCACTAGGGTGGGGCGGGAACCGGACCGCGCTCGCGGCCGCCCGACGACGCTAGGAGCACACCCCATGACGCACCACACCGAAGAGACCCTCGTCCTCATCAAGCCGGACGGGGTGGCCCGCAACCTGCTCGGCGAGATCCTCGCGCGCATCGAGCGGAAGGGCTACGTGATCGCCGATCTGAAGATGCTCACGCCCACCCGCGCCATGCTGGAGCGCCACTACGAGGAGCACCAGGGCAAGCCGTTCTTCGAGCCGCTGGTCGCGTTCATGGCCTCCGGCCCCGTCGTGGCCGCACGCGTCACGGGCGACTCGGTGATCGAGGGCTTCCGCTCGCTGGCCGGCAAGACCGACCCCACCGTGGCCGCCCCGGGCACCATCCGCGGCGACCTGGGCCGGGACTGGGGCGAGGCCGTCCAGAAGAACCTCGTCCACGGGTCGGACTCGACCCTCTCGGCCGAGCGCGAGCTCGCGATCTGGTTCGGCTGAGCCCGTTCCGGGCACGACGACGGCGGCCGGTCACCCTGGTGGGGTGGCCGGCCGCTGTCGTCGTGTCCGGTGAGGGAGCGCGGGCTCAGTCGATCCCGATGACCCCGAGGCCCAGTTCCAGCAGGATCGAGGCGAACACCAGGACGTAGAGGAGCACGATCACGGGCCAGGCCAGGTCCCGGGCGAGGCGGACGAGACCGGCCGGGGCCGGCAGCGTGCCGGTCTGCAGGTTCCGGGACGTCACGAGCACGAGCTGGGCGATGACCATGGCCCACACGATCATGCAGTAGAGGCAGAGGGTGCCGATGCTGTAGACGGCCGAGTACCAGAGCCACACGCAGAACGCGAAGCCCGCCAGGATCCCCGCGTTCATCAGCAGCCAGTACCAGCGGGCGAAGCGGGCGCCGGCGAGCAGGGACATCGCCACGGTGATGAGCACGGAGAACGCGACCACGCCGATGTACGTGTTCGGGAAGCCGAAGGTGTGGGCCTGCCACGACTGCATCACCTGGCCGCAGGACACCCACGGGTTGAGGTCGCAGGACGTGCGGTGCGTCGGGTCAGCGGTGAGGAGCGCGCGCTCGACGATGATGATGATGGTGGCCGTCAGCGCCACGAGCGAGGTGATCAGGAGCAGCGCCGCCGTGCCCGCGGGCCGGGCGTACCAGGTGAGCCGGGCCTCCTCGGCGGGGACGTCGTCGGCAGGGGAGAGGCGGACGTCGTCCGTCAGCGGGGTCGCAGGCATGGACACGATTCTAGGCGCGTGCCCGGGGCGGATGTGAGAGAATCGGCCCTGGCCGTCCCGTGGCCACACCGCGGGGCAGCCCGCTGCGCGCCCGACGTCGGGCCGCCGCCGAGGCGCCCCCGCGTCGAGCATCGTGCGGGAGGTGGACGCCGGGCTCCGCCCGTGCGCGTCCGTGCGCCGGCCGGCGGACGGCACGTGACGCCGAGGACCCGATCTCGAGGGCGCAGCGGTTCCGCGCCGGGCCCTGACGGTCGACGCGGTCCACCCGATGACTTCTCGGAGTCCGCCTCCCGGCGCACCCGCGGCGCACGGCGCCCGGGGCAACGCGGCCGGCGGCGGACGCGGACACGCCGGGCGGCGGCGAGTGTGGCGTCGTCGGTCGGCGGGAGGTGCTGCCATGGCGGCCAACAACGAGGACACGACCCGCGCAGACGAACGCGTGGAGGAGACGGCCGAGCAGGCCGTGACGCAGACCGCGGCGGACACCGCCGCCGGGGCGGTTCAGCCGGAGCGGACCCCCGCGTCCGACGACGCCGCGGACGCGCCCGAGGAGCCGAGCGCGCCGACGCTGCAGGTCGACCCGACCGACCCGTTCGCCGTGCCGGCGAACCTGATCGAGGTCCTGCGCACCGAGACCACGTCCCGGCAGCGCTCCGAGGACGAGGACGACCCGGAGACCTCCGGGCGTTCGCGCCGTCGTCGCCGCCCCTCGCGCGAGGATGGCCACGCGGAGGAGGGCGCCGCAGACGCGTCGGCGGACGCCGAGGACCGGGAGGACGCCGGAGAGTCCGAGGACCGGGCCGAGGGCGCCGTGGTCTCCCGGCGGCGCCGCCGACGCCGCCGCGGTGAGGTGGACATGGAGCTCGACGGCGGCGAGGCCGGCGATCCCGAGCACACCGTCACCCGCGTGCGCGCGCCGCGCCAGGCCGTCGGCACCGCCTCGGACACCGTCCAGAGCGTCAAGGGATCCACCCGGCTCGAGGCGAAGCGCCAGCGCCGCCGCGACTCCCGCTCGGGCGGGCGTCGCCGCACCGTGATCACCGAGGCCGAGTTCCTGGCCCGCCGCGAGGCCGTGGACCGCAAGATGCTGGTGCGCCAGCGCGACCAGCGCATCCAGATCGCCGTGCTCGAGGACGGCGTGCTGGCCGAGCACTTCGTCTCGCACACCACGCAGGACTCGATGATCGGCAACGTGTACCTGGGCAAGGTCCAGAACGTGCTGCCGTCCATGGAGGCCGCGTTCGTGGACATCGGCCGCGGACGCAACGCCGTGCTCTACGCGGGCGAGGTCAACTGGGACGCCGCCCGGCTGGACGGCAAGCCGAGGAAGATCGAGAACGCGCTCAAGTCCGGCGACACCGTGCTCGTCCAGGTCACCAAGGACCCGGTGGGCCACAAGGGCGCCCGCCTGACCAGCCAGGTCTCCCTGCCCGGCCGCTACCTCGTGTACGTGCCCGGAGGCTCGATGACCGGCATCTCCCGCAAGCTGCCGGACGTGGAGCGCTCGCGTCTGAAGAAGATCCTCAAGGACCACCTGCCGCAGGACGCCGGCGTGATCGTGCGCACCGCGGCCGAGGGCACCTCCGAGCAGGAGCTGCAGAACGACATCAACCGTCTGCGCGCCCAGTGGGAGGGCATCCAGGAGAAGGCGTCCGGCACCAAGGTGCTGGCCCCCGAGCTGCTCTACGCCGAGCCGGACCTGACCATCAAGACGGTCCGCGACGTCTTCAACGAGGACTTCTCCGCCATGCTCGTGCAGGGTGAGGCCACGTGGGACAACATCGAGGCCTACGTGACCTACGTGGCCCCGCACCTGCTGGACCGGCTGCACCACTGGGTGCCGGAGGACCACGACGGCGAGGACCTGTACGCCACCCACCGTGTGGACGAGCAGCTCCACAAGGCGCTCGAGCGCAAGGTGTACCTGCCCTCCGGCGGCTCGCTCGTGATCGACCGCACCGAGGCCATGACCGTGGTGGACGTGAACACCGGCAAGTTCACGGGCTCCGGCGGCAACCTCGAGGAGACCGTCACCAAGAACAACCTCGAGGCCGCCGAGGAGATCGTCCGGCAGCTGCGCCTGCGGGACATCGGCGGCATCATCGTCATCGACTTCATCGACATGGTGCTCGAGGCCAACCGCGACCTCGTGCTGCGCCGTCTCGTGGAGTGCCTGGGCCGGGACCGCACGAAGCACCAGGTCGCCGAGGTGACCTCGCTCGGCCTGGTCCAGATGACCCGCAAGCGCATGGGCACCGGGCTCGTGGAGGTGTTCTCGGAGACCTGCGAGCACTGCGCCGGCCGCGGCATCCTCATCCAGGACACGCCCGTCGAGCGGGGCCGCTCCGGCGGTGAGCAGCGCGGCGAGGCGGAGGGCCGCCGTCGTCGCCGGCGCCGGGGCAACGGGGAGGGCGAGCACGCCCACGCCGCCGCGGCCACGACGACGGGCGCCGAGCACGCCGACTCCGAGGACGAGCGGCAGCGCCGTGAGCGGGCCGAGGCCGCCCGGGTCGCCCTGCACTCGATCGCGAAGGCCTCCGGCAAGGTGGCCGAGGACGAGACCCCCGCGCAGGAGTCCGCCCCCGCCGAGCAGGCGGCGGACGTCGCCGAGGACCAGGCGGCCGAGGCCGTCGAGGCCGCGTCGGCCGGGCCCGCGGAGGCCGGGCAGCCGGCCGGGGCGGACGAGGAGGAGACGCCGCGTCGCCGGCGCCGTCGGGGCCGCCGGCGCAGCCGGGGCCGCGCTGAGGAGTCGGGGGACACCGGCGCCGAGGATGCCGGCTCCGAGGATGCCGCGCGGTCGCACGACGACGGCCCCGCCGAGTCCGCCGGTCAGACCCGTCAGACCGAGGAGGAGGTCGCCGAGCCGGCCGCCGCCGAGGTCCCCGAGCACCAGGACCCGGTCGCGCAGGCCGAGGAGGCCGAGTCCCCGGAAGACGCGGCTGAGCAGGGCGACCGTCCCCGCCGGTCCCGGCGTCGCCGGGGTGGCCGCGGGCGGTCTCGCCGAGGCGGCGAGGCGGCCTCGACCGAGGCCGACGCCGACGCCGAGGACCACGGTGCGGAGCGCGCGACGCCGTCGCGGCACGACGCCGCGGACGCCGAGTCCTCGGCGGCCGCGCCCGCGGAGGACGCATCGGAGCCGGTGCCCGCGGAGGACGCCCCGGCGCCCGTGCCCGCCGAGGATGCCCCGGCGCCCCGGCGCCGCCGGTCCCGCCGGGCCTCGAGCGACGGTGTCGTCCGTCCGGGCGCCGGTACGGACGCGTCCACTGCGCGGGCGGCCGACCGCACGGACGCGGCTCCGGTGGAGGCCACCGAGCCCTCGCCCGAGGAGTCCACGGACGCCACCGAGGTCCACGCGCAGCCCGCCGCCCCGGCCGCCGTCGAGGAGGCCGTGATGGTGGAGCCTGCGGCGACCGAGCCGACGGCGGAGCCCACGGCGGACGCGGAGCAGGCGTCCGCCGCGGACGCCCCGACCGAGGCCCAGGCGGCCCCGGCGCCCGGATCGCCGCGCCGGCGCTCGCGTCGTGCCGTGTCGTCCGACGGCGTCCACGTCCAGGTCCAGGCCGCGCCCGGCGGCGCCCAGGGCGGCCGCTTCACGGCGGCCGTGGCCGAGGCGTCCACCCCCGCCGAGCCGCAGGGTGCCGCCCCGGTGATGCTCGGCGTCGGCGTGAAGGCCGCCGACTTGGCCCGTCGCGGCCGCTGACCGTCGTCGGTGCCGCCGCCCCGGGCCTGCCCCGGGCGGCGGCGACGCGCCGACACGCCTCTGTTTGGTCCGGATGCCCGGCAGCGAGTATGCTGGACCATCGGTGTTCACCGCCCGCACGCTCCCGCATGTCCCGGTGAGGGACCGCCGGACCCGGACGCAGCCGCGGTCGAGGTGCGGGCGAGCAGAACCCGATCTGATCCATTGAAACGTCGAGAGAAGTGAGTCCCAAGTGGTGTACGCGATTGTCCGCGCTGGCGGCCGCCAGGAGAAGGTTTCCGTCGGAGACCTCGTTACCCTTGACCGCGTTCCCGCTGAGACCGGTGGCTCCGTCGAGCTGCCCGCTCTGATGCTGGTGGACGGGGACGAGGTCAAGGCTGGCGCCGATGCCGCCGGTGTGAAGGTGACCGCCGAGGTCGTCTCCCACTCCCGTGGCAAGAAGGTCGTCATCATGAAGTACAAGAACAAGACCGGCTACAAGAAGCGCCAGGGCCACCGCTCTGAGCTGTCCACGGTCAAGATCACCGGGATCGCCTGAGCCGTCACCGGCACCGGCGAAACCGAGCATCCGAGAGGTTAGGCAACAGCAATGGCACATAAGAAGGCCGGCAGTTCCTCGAAGAACGGCCGCGATTCGAACCCGCAGTACCTCGGCGTCAAGCGCTACGGCGGCGAGGACGTCAACGCCGGCGAGATCATCGTCCGCCAGCGTGGCACCAAGTTCCACCCGGGCCGCAACGTCGGCCGGGGCAAGGACGACACCCTCTTCGCGCTGTCCGCGGGCTCCGTGGCCTTTGGCCAGCGCCGCGGCCGCAAGGTCGTGGACATCGTCCCCGCCGCGGAGTGATCTGACACTCGTGCGGTCTGCGTGCGGACCCTCGCCCGGCGAGGACACCCGCACCCCCTGACGCCCCGGCGGGGGCGGGCCCGGCATCCACCGGACCCGCCCCCGCCGTCGGCGTCTCCGGCCCCTGGGCCGTCTGAGTCCGATCCCTCCAGCCCCTAGGAGCACTCCCATGGCAGCCTTCGTGGACCGCGTGGTCCTCCACCTCACCGCCGGCAACGGCGGGCACGGGTGCGTCTCCGTGCATCGCGAGAAGTTCAAGCCCCTGGGTGGCCCCGACGGCGGCGACGGGGGCGACGGCGGCGACATCACCCTCGTGGTGGACTCGCAGACCACCACGCTGCTGGACTACCACCACGCCCCGCACCGGTCCGCTGAGAACGGCCAGCCGGGCATGGGCGACCACCGCGAGGGCAAGAACGGCCAGTCGCTCGTGCTGCCCGTGCCGGACGGCACGGTGGTCAAGGATGAGCAGGGCAACATCGTGGCCGATCTCGTGGGGGAGGGCGCGACCTACGTCGCCGCCGCCGGCGGTCAGGGCGGCCTCGGCAACGCGGCTCTGGCCTCCGTGAAGCGCAAGGCGCCCGGCTTCGCGCTGCTCGGCCTGCCGGGGGAGAGCCGGGACCTGACGCTCGAGATCAAGACCGTGGCGGACGTCGCGCTCGTGGGCTTCCCCTCGGCCGGCAAGTCCTCCCTCATCGCTGCCCTGTCTGCGGCCCGTCCCAAGATCGCGGACTACCCGTTCACCACGCTCGTGCCCAACCTCGGGGTCGTGCAGGCCGGCGACGTGCGCTTCACCGTGGCCGACGTCCCGGGCCTGATCCCCGGTGCCTCGGAGGGCCGCGGCCTCGGCCTGGAGTTCCTGCGCCACGTCGAGCGCTGCGCCGCGCTCGTGCACGTCCTCGACTGCGGCAGCCTCGAGTCCGACCGCGACCCGATCGCCGACTTCGAGGCCATCGAGGCCGAGCTCGAGGCCTACGCGGTGGAGCCCGTCTTCTCCCAGGGCGGGGAGGGCGTCGTACCGCTGAACGAGCGGCCCCGCCTCATCGCCCTGAACAAGACCGACCTGCCCGACGGCGCCGCGATGGCGGACATGGTCCGCGACGAGCTCGAGGGCCGTGGCCTGCGGGTCTTCGACATCTCCGCGCTGGCCCGCGAGGGCCTGGACGCCCTCAAGTACGCCATGGCCGAGCTCGTGGCGGAGGCCCGTTCCCGGGTGGTCGAGCCCGCGCCGGCCGCGCCCGTCGAGGTGCCGCGCCGGCATCGCCGCCGTGGCGAGCGGGCCGAATTCACGATCCGCCGCGAGGAACGCAACCTCGAGCCGCTGTTCCGCGTGCGCGGCGAGAAGCCCGAGCGGTGGGTCGCCCAGACGGACTTCCAGAACGACGAGGCGATCGGCTACCTTGCGGACCGGCTCCAGCGGGCCGGCGTCGAGGACGGCCTGTTCAAGGCCGGTGCGAGGCCGGGCGACGCCGTCGTGATCGGCGACGACGTCACGGGCGTCGTCTTCGACTGGGAGCCCACGCTGTCCGCGGGAGCCGAGCTGCTCGCCGGGCCCCGTGGCACCGACCTGCGGCTCGACGAGCGCACCCGCGCGACCCGCGCGGAGAAGCGCGCCGAGCAGGATGCCCGCCGGGCCGCCCGTGCGGCGACCCGGGCCGAGATGGAGGCCGAGCGACGCTCCGGCCTGTGGACCGACACCGACGATCGAGAGGGATGATCCATGTCCGTGCGGCGCACCGTCGTCACCCGCTATCCGACCCCCGCCACGCGCGGCTCTGAGGACCCGCAGGCCAACCCCGTGACCTCGCGGGAGACGATGCAGGCCGCACGCCGAGTGGTCGTGAAGATCGGCTCGTCCTCGTTGACCACCCCGGACGGCCTGGACGTGGCGGCCATCGACCGGTTCGTGGACGTCCTCGCCGCCGAGCGGCAGAAGGGCACCCAGGTGGTGCTCGTGTCCTCCGGTGCCGTCGCGGCCGGCTTCCCCCACCTCGGGCTGGGCCGACGCCCCAAGGACACCGCCACCCAGCAGGCCTCGGCGGCGGTCGGCCAGAGCAAGCTCATGGCGCACTACACCACGAGCTTCGGCCGGCACGACACCGAGGTGGCCCAGGTGCTGCTGACCGCCGAGGAGCTCATGCGGCGCACCCAGTACACGAACGCGCACCGGGCCCTGTCGCGGCTGCTCACGCTCGACGTGATGCCGATCGTGAACGAGAACGACGCCGTGGCCACGCGCGAGATCCGCTTCGGCGACAACGACCGCCTCGCGGCCCTCACCGCCAACCTCTGCAAGGCGGACCTGCTGGTCCTGCTCTCGGACGTGGACGCCCTCTACACGGGCCACCCCTCGAACCCGGACGCGCGGCGCATCCCGGAGGTCACCTCGGACGACGATCTGGCCGGCGTCGACGTGCGTGTGCCCGGTTCCGCGGGCGTGGGCACGGGCGGCATGGTGACCAAGGTGGACGCGGCCGGCATCGCGGCCACCACCGGCATCCCGACCCTGCTCACCTCGGCCGCGAACGCGGGCGCCGCGTTCGCGGGGGAGGACGTGGGCACGTGGTTCTCCGCCACCGGCCGCCGCCGGTCCGCGCGCGCGGCGTGGCTCGGCCTCACGGCGGAGGTCCGGGGCCGGCTCGTCATCGACGACGGCGCGGTGGCCGGGGCGATCGACCGCGGCCGCTCCCTGCTGGCCGCGGGCATCACCGGCTGCACGGGCGACTTCACGCCGGGCGACGTCGTCGAGATCGTGGACGCGCACGGCCGGGTGCGGGCGCGCGGCCTCGTGCAGTACTCCTCGTCGCAGCTGCCCGCCATGCTCGGGCGGACGACCGCCGACCTCCGCGAGGACCTGGGCGCGGGCTACGACGGCGTCGTCGTGCACGCCGACGACTGGGTGCGCCTGGCTCCGCCGCAGCGCTGACCGGCACGGGCTCCGGCCGCGGCGACGGACCGGGGCCTCGTGCCTCGTCCGGGGCGCTCGATAGGCTGGGGGCATGCAGACCACCGAGAGCACCGCACCCCAGGATCAGTCCGGCCGCCAGGACGCCGAGGCGCCGACGCCCGAGGTCGAGGAGGCCGTCCGCCAACGGGCCGAGTGGGCGCGTCAGGCCGTGCCCGAGCTGGCCACCGCCGGCCGCGTCCGCAAGGACGCCGTCCTGCGCCACATGGCCGAGGCCCTGCGCGCCAACGCGGCCGCGATCATCACGGCCAACCGCGAGGACCGCAGCCGCGGCCGCGAGGCCGGCACCTCGGCGGCCATGCTGGACCGCCTCAAGCTGGACGAGGCGCGCGTCGAGGCGCTGGCCCTCGCCCTGGAGACCCTGGCCGGCCTGCCGGACCCCGTGGGCACCGTGGTCCGCGGCGGTCCGCTGCCCAACGGTGTGCGGATGAGCCAGGTGCGGGTGCCCCTGGGCGTCGTGGGCGCCGTGTACGAGGCCCGTCCGAACGTCACGGTGGACATCGCCGGCATCGCCCTGAAGTCGGGCAACGGCGTGATCCTGCGCGGCGGCTCGGCCGCGGAGTCCACCAACGCGGTCCTGATCCAGGTGCTCCGCGAGGCGCTCGTGGACCAGGGCTTCGACCCCAACATCATCCAGGGCATCGACGATCTCGGACGTCCCGGCGTCGCCGCGCTGATGGCCGCCCGTGGCGCCGTGGACGTCCTCGTCCCGCGCGGCGGCCGTGAGCTGATCCAGCGCGTGGTCCGTGAGGCCCGGGTGCCCGTGATCGAGACGGGTGAGGGCAACGTGCATCTGTATGTGGAGGCCTCCGCACCCAAGCAGATGGCGGTGGACATCGCGCTGAACTCGAAGACCCACCGCACCTCCGTGTGCAATGCGGCCGAGACCCTGCTGCTCCACCGGGACGCGGAGGAGGCGGGCCGCGAAGTGCTGCGCGCCCTCACCCGTGCCGGCGTGCTGCTGCACGTGGACGAGGCCGCGCGGGCCTGGCTGCCCACGCTCGCCGACCGCGGCGACCACGCCCGGGACGCCGTGGACGCCACGGAGGAGGACTGGGGCACCGAGTACCTGGACATGGAGATGGCCGTGCGCGTCGTGGACTCCCTCGACCAGGCGATCGAGCACATCGGCCGGTGGTCCACGGGCCACACCGAGGCCATCGTCACGAACGACCTGGCCGCGGCCGAGCGGTTCATCACCGAGGTGGACGCCGCGGCCGTCATCGTGAACGCGTCCACGCGCTTCACCGACGGCGGCGAGCTCGGCCTCGGCGCCGAAGTGGGCATCTCCACCCAGAAGATGCACGCCCGCGGGCCCATGGGCCTGGAGGAGCTCACGACCACCAAGTGGATCCTGCGCGGCGACGGGCAGATCCGCCGCTGAGCCGGGCTACGATGGACACCAGGACCCCTTCGGCCCGGCCCCGGCCCGGCCGTCTGACCCGCTGCACCGAGGAGCATCCATGCTGAACACCTCCCTGATCCTGGCCGCCGCCGAGGAGGGCCACCACGTCGTCAACGAGCTGCCGATGGACCCCATCTGGTACGGCCTGCTCGTCTTCGCGCTGCTGATGGCCGCCCTGGCCGCCACCATGTCCATGCGCTCCCGCGCGCTGCGCCTGCCCGAGCCCACCACCGCGGTCCAGCACCACGGCACCGGCCGCGGCTCGCACACCTCCGGTCACTGACGTCTCATCGGCCCGCCGCGTCGTCGCCTCCGCCGGGGGCGACGCGGCGGGCCGTCCGTTCGTCTCCTGAGCGCATGACCGTCGCCTCCCGCACCCCCGTGCCCGCGCCCACCGCCGGGGGCGCGCGCCGTCGTCGCCTCGGCATCATGGGCGGCACCTTCGACCCGATCCACCACGGGCACCTCGTGGCCGCCTCCGAGGTGGCCGCCGAGTTCGAGCTGGACGAGGTCGTCTTCGTCCCCACGGGCCAGCCGTGGCAGAAGTCGGACCGGCAGGTCTCCCCGGCCGAGGACCGCTACCTCATGACCGTGGTGGCCACCGCCTCCAACCCCCGGTTCACCGTCTCCCGCGTGGACATCGACCGCCCCGGCGTGACCTACACCGTGGACACGCTGCGGGACCTGCGCCGCCTGCACCCGGACGCCGAGCTGTTCTTCATCACCGGCGCGGACGCGATGGGCCAGATCCTCACGTGGAAGGACGTGGACGAGCTCTGGGGCCTGGCGCACTTCGTCGGTGTCACCCGTCCCGGCCACGACCTCTCGGACATGGGCCTGGGCGATGACGTGTCCTTGATGGAGATCCCCGCCATGGCGATCTCCTCCACGGACTGCCGGGAGCGCGTCCGCCGGGGCCGACCCGTCTGGTATCTCGTCCCGGACGGCGTCGTCCAATACATCGCCAAGCACCACCTCTACGTCTCGGAAGAGGAGACCTCGTGACCGTTCCCCAGACCACCCTGGACGCCCTCACCACCGCCGCGGCCGCCGCCGCGGACAAGCTCGGCACGCACATCGTCGCGTTCGACGTCGCCGAGCGGCTCGGCCTGACCGACGCCTTCCTGATCGCCTCCGGCGCCTCGGAGCGTCAGGTCAACGCGATCGTCGACGGCGTCGAGGAGGCGCTGCTGAAGGACGAGCAGCTCAAGCCGCTGCGTCGCGAGGGCCGGTCCGACGGCCACTGGGTGCTGCTCGACTACGGGCACTTCGTGGTGCACGTCCAGCATCGCGAGGACCGCGAGTTCTACGCGCTGGACCGCCTGTGGAAGGACACCCCGGCGATCGACCTCGGCCTGCCGGAGGAGAGCACCCGACCGGACGCGGCCGCCCAGGACGACGGCGCCTCCGCCTCGCACGCCTCCTGAGCGGGGCCGGGAGATGCGCCTGATCCTGCTGCGTCACGGTGAGACCGACTGGAACGCCCTGGACCGGTATCAGGGGCACACGGACATCGAGCTGAACGCCGAGGGGGAGCGCCAGGCCCGCCGCGCCGCCGGCGGGCCCGTGGGTGACCTGATCGAGGACGCGGAGGAGCTCGTGGCCGTGTGCTCCCCGTTGTCCCGGGCACGGCGCACGGCCGAGATCGTCCTCGAGGCCCGGGTGGGCGAGGCGTCCGTGGCCGTCGACCCGGAGCTGATGGAGCTGGCCGGGGGAGAGTGGGAGGGCCTGGAGCTCAGCGCGATCGCGGAACGCTGGCCGGACGAGCACCGCCTCTGGCGGGCCGAGCCGTCGCTCGACGCCGGCCCCGTCGGCGGGGAGACCCTGCGCGGGGGCGGCGGGCGGGCCCTGCGCGCGCTGCGCGGCCACGTGCCCCCGCACTGGGCGGACACCCCGCGCGACGGGGGCGCCCAGACCCTGCTCGCCGTGGCCCACGGTGCGCTGATCCGCGCGGCCACGGGGCTGCTCCTCCGTCACGAGGGCGAGGCCTTCGCGGCGATGGAGCGGATCGGCAACGCCCGTGCCGCCGTGCTGCAGGGCGCGTTCACTCCGGACACCGGGGCCGAGGGCTGGGGCGACTGGACCCTCGAGGGCTACGGCATTTGAGGGCACCCCGGCCCGGACGCCGATTTGGCGCCCGCGCAGGGACCGTGTACGCTGGTCGAGTTGCCAGCGAGGCGAACGGGCCGGAAACGGCGCGTGAAGATCGCGGGTGGCGCCCACATCTGGGGGTATGGCGCAGTTGGTAGCGCGTCTGCATGGCATGCAGAAGGTCAGGGGTTCGAATCCCCTTACCTCCACCAGTCAGAAGGCCCGGTCCATACGGACCGGGCCTTCGTCGTCGTCGGGTTCCTGTGCGGGCCCGGGCGGCGACCGCCGCCCTGCGACATCACCGCGCTGCGGCACTGCGGTGATGTCGCTCCGCCGCGGTCGGTGCGGGGGACACGCCGGGGTACGCGGCGCGCTCCACCGCCGTGAGTGCGGGTTCCACCGCACGGCCCTCCCGCGCCGAGACGACGGCGGCCTCGAGCACCGCCATCACGGCGACGGCCTGGTCGGGGGTGGCGGCGTCGCTGCTCGGGCGGCCCAGGATCGCGTCGCGCACGCCCGCGTAGGACCGCTGCTGGGCTCCGGTGGGTGCGGGGACGCGCTCGGTGTTCCCCTCCCCGTCGTGCAGGAGGATCGGGTCGGGGTCGACGCCCCAGCCCTCGGCGCCGGGGAGCAGGCCCGCGCGCAGCTGAGCCTCCTGCTGATCCGGCAGTTCCTTCACCGCGGAGCCGCGCGTGCCGTGGACCGCGAAGCGCGGGCTGCCGCCGGCCACGAGCATCGATGCCTGCAGGACCACGCGCCGGCCCGGGTACTGCAGCACGCAGTGCGCCCAGTCTTCGACCGGGGCACCCGGACGCAGGGCCGCGAGGTCGGCGTCCACGCGTTCGGGGACGCCGAAGAGCAGGAGGGCCTGGTCGACCAGGTGCGGGCCGAGGTCGAACCAGATGCCGCCCCCGGGCACCGCGGCTTCCCGCCAGCGGTCCCGGACGGTCGGACGGAAGCGGTCGATCCGGGACTCGAGGTGGACGACGTTCCCGAGCCGGCCGGAGCGGACGAGCTCGGCGATGCCCAGGAAGTCGCTGTCGAAGCGGCGGTTCTGGAACACCCGCAGCACCCGTCCCGTCTCGGCCACGAGGTCGCGCAGCTCTCGCGCCTCGGCGAGACTCAGCGTGAAGGGCTTGTCCACCACCACGTGCCTGCCCGCCCTGAGGGCGGCGCGCGCGAGCGGCGTGTGCTGGTCGTTCGGGGCGGCGATCACCACGAGCTCCACGTCCTGGCGCGCCAGGAGCGCGTCCATGTCGGGCACCACGACGGCGTCCGGCAGGTCCGCGCGCACCGCGTCCGGGCGGCTGGAAGCGACATGGGTGAGAGCGAGTCCCTCCGTGGCGTGGAGCAGGGGGACGTGGAACGTCTTCCCGGCGAACCCGTAGCCGATCAGCGCGGTGCGGATCGGTGCGTCGGTGGGGGACATGCAGGACCTCCTGGGCTGGCGGCGGGCATGGGGGCGTCTCCTGCACGCTAGGCCGTGGGGCCGCGGCGGTCCACCGACGCCGCCCGGCAGGTTTGCACGGTTGCCGCAGGCCGGGTATTCTATTCAGGTGCTCCGGCCGGTCCGCCGGAAACGGGGGCATCACCCACCTGGGGGTATGGCGCAGTTGGTAGCGCGTCTGCATGGCATGCAGAAGGTCAGGGGTTCGAATCCCCTTACCTCCACCAGGCAGAAGGCCCGGTCCATACGGACCGGGCCTTCGTTGTCGTGACGGCGGGCTCGCCGTCGAGACCCGCCGGTCACGGCCGGGTTGTGGTCCAGCGTGGATCAGGCATCGGCGTCGCACAGCCCTTTCACGGCAGGCTCTGGGCGGACAGACTCGAAGCATCCCCACCCGTGGAGCCCGGAACACCGGTGCTGCAGAGGCGGGGGCAGCCGGTTCCGACCGGCCGACTCGGTGAGGAGCTGCCATGTCCGTCATCCGTACCCGTCGTCCCTCCCTCCGTCACCTGCCCGCCGCCGTCGCCGCCGCCGGCCTCAGCACCGCCGTCGCCCTCGCCGGCCCCGCCGCCGCCTGGGACAACGCCCACGGCCCCCAGGCCGGCTACTTCCAGGCCGTCGACCACGAGAACGTCACCACCGCCTTCTTCCAGACCTACGACGGCTACGACCCGGAGGACCTCACGCTCACGCTCACCCCGGTGGCCGAGGACGGCACCCGCCTGGAGGGCGGCCAGGAGGTCGAGTTCACCGCCCTTGACGTCATCGACGGCGGTGCGGTGGACGTCCTCGAGACCCGCCGCGCGCTCGGCGCGGCCGGTGCAGGCCTGGTGCGGTACGACGTCGTGGCCGACGGGCAGATGCTGAACATGGGCATCACGCTCCAGGCGGACACCGACCTCGCCGACGATCAGGGGGCGGCCGTGCACTCCGTCGACGGCCCGCAGATGGCCCACCTCGGGGACCGGCCCCTGGCCTGGGACTCGGCCATGCAGTTGGCACCCGGGGTGGCGGGCGCCGAGATCGTCCACCTGGTCGCCGCGCCGACGATGGAGAACACCTACGCGGCGGTCGTGGCCGAGCCGGCCCACGGTGAGGTCTTCGCGTTCCGTGACTCGGAGCACTCCGAGCTCCGTGCCTGGTACATCCCCGAGAAGGGCTTCGTCGGCACGGACACCTTCACCGTCGACTTCCACAGCGATCACGTCGCCCATGTCCAGACCGTCACCGTGCACGTCGGCGAGGAGATCCCCGCCGCGTACGACGGCTTCCTCGATGCCGAGGACGGCGTCCTCAACGGGACACCGCTCGACCTGACCGACCCGGACACCGCCGAGGCGCTCGCCGCGTTCCGGGGCGACGAGGCCGCCCCGGCTCCGGAGGGCGCGGAGAAGCAGCCCGCTCCGGTCGAGGACGACGCCGACGAGCAGCACACGACCCCGGACACCGTCGAGACGGGGCAGTCCACCGGCTGGTGGCTGGCCGGCCTCGGCGCCGCCGCCGCGGGGGTGCTGGTCGCGGCCCGCCGTCGTCTGGGCCTGACCGACTGACAGCCCGCCGCGCACAGATCCGTCGACGCGCCGCCCCTCTCGCACAGAGGGGCGGCGCGTCCGTGTCGGCCTGACACGCGGCCGGCAGTCCGCGGGTCAGTCGCCGAGGCCCGCCAGCAGCAGGTCCAGTCCCTCCTCGAAGGGTGCGTCCGCGTAGGGGTTCCGCGCCCCCGTCGCGCGCGTGCCCCCGCCCGCCCGGAAGGCCTCGGCGGCCGCGCCGAGCGCGGGCAGGCGCTCCTGCGCCCCCGCCACCTCGAAGATGTCGGCCGGAGCGTCGACGTCGTACGCGGAACCGTAGATGAAGGACTCGAGCGCGATCACCCGGGCCAGCACCTGCTCCGGCGCCAGGCCGGTCCGGGCCAGCACCGCGCACACCGTCTCGTAGACCCGCTGCGTCGACGGGGCTCCCTCGATCGGCAGGGTGGCGATGAGCGGGATCAGCGGCGGATGGGCCGCGAAGACGTCCCGGTAGGAGCGTGCCCACGCCCGCAGGGCGGCGACGACGGGCGCCTCGCCCCGGATCGCGGCCTCCAGCTCGACGAGCGAGACCTCGCCCATCACGGCGTCCTGCAGCAGGACGAGCAGCTCGTGCTTGCCCCGGATGTGGTTGTAGAGCGCGCTCGGCGCCACGCCCAGGCGACGGCCGACCGCCGCCATGGTGAGCCCTTCGTATCCCTCGGTGCGGGCGACCGCGAGCGCCGCATCCGCGATCGCCTCGCGGCTCAGAGCGGGGGAGAGAGGTCGTCCGCGGCGGCGGCGCGTCCGGGGCGGTTCAGGGGTCTCGTCCATCCGGCCATTCTGACCCGTCGGACGGGCAGGAGGTGTCAGGCCGGCCACGGACCGGCCTTCCCTTCCCGGCGCGCGGCCCGTACAGTGAGCGCCGACACTCTAAATGAACGGCATTCACCCGGGCCCCGCCCGATGCCCCCGTCCCCGCCAGAGGAGCACCCCATGACCACCGCCCCCGCCACCGCCGGCCGCGAGCGCCGGACGAGCGACGTCGTCGTGATCGGCGCCGGCCCGGCCGGCCTCATGGCCGCCCGCACCGCGAAGGCCCAGGGCCTGTCCGTCACCGTCCTGGAGGCTCGCCGGCGCGTCGGCGGCCGCACCTGGAACGGCCTGGTCGAGGGCGCCGACGGCAAGGACCACTTCATCGAGATCGGCGGCCAGTGGATCTCCCCGGACCAGACCCGCCTCATCTCCCTGGTGGAGGAGCTCGGCCTGCCGACGTTCTCCCGCTTCCGCGACGGTCGCAACGTCTATGTGGACCCGCGCGGAGAACGCCACGTCTACGACGGCCTCGACTTCCCGGTGGCCGAGAAGACGGACCGGGAGATGGATCGCCTGATCGCCAAGATCGACGAACTGACCGCAGAGATCGACGCCGCCGCCCCGTGGGAGCACCCGCGGGCCGCCGAGCTGGACACGATCTCCTTCCGCCACTGGCTGGAACAGGAGTCGGACGACCCGGAGGCCATCGACAACGTCTCCATCTACATCGCCTCCGGCATGCTGACCAAGCCCTCCCACACCTTCTCCATGCTCCAGGCGCTGCTCATGGCCGCCTCGGCGGGGTCGTTCCGCAACCTGGTGGACGAGGACTTCATCCTGGACAAGCGCGTCGAGGGCGGCATGCAGTCCGTGTCCCTGGCCATGGCCGCCGAGCTGGGCGACGACGTCGTCCTCGGCCAGCCGGTGCGCACCCTGCGCTGGGCCGAGCCGGACCCGTCCACCGCGGACGAGAAGAACGGTGTGGCCGCGGACGTGCGCAACGGCGTGGCGCACGACGGCGCCGCCGGCGACGTCGTGGCGCTCACTGACGACTACGAGGTGCACGCCCGATACGCGGTCCTGGCCGTCCCGCCGAACCTCTACAGCCGCATCTCCTTCGAGCCGCCGCTGCCGCGCGAGCAGCAGATCGCGCACCAGCACATCTCCATGGGCCTGGTCATCAAGGTGCACGCCGTGTACGAGACCCCATTCTGGCGCGAGGAGGGCCTGTCCGGCACGTGCTTCGGTGGCGGCCGTCTCGTCCAGGAGATCTATGACAACACCAACCGCGGCGAGAACCTGGCCGGTGGCGCCCCGGGCGAGGAGGACCCGCACGGCACCCTCGTCGGCTTCGTGTCCGACGTGTACGCGGAGCAGATGTGGGCCCTGCCGGAGGAGGAGCGCAAGGCCGCGATCCTCGGCGCCATGGCCGAGTACCTCGGCCCCCGGACCCTCAAGCCGATCGCGTTCTTCCTCTCGGACATGGCCGCCGAGGAGTGGACCCGAGGCGCCTACGCCACCAGCTACGACCTCGGCGGGCTCTCCCGCTGGGGCCACCTCCAGAACCGCCCGACCGGCCCCATCCACTACGCGTGCTCGGACATCGCCGCCGAGGGCTACCAGCACGTGGACGGCGCGATCCGCATGGGCGAGGCCGCCGCCCTGGCCATCGCCGAGCGGGAAGCCACCGACGCGGGGCAGCCCACCGGCTGACCGGCCCGACGGACAAGGACATCCTCATGAGCGCATCCACCCCACGACGCCGCGTCGTCGACAGCGAGGGACACGAGCACGTGTACCCGACCACCTCCGCCATCGAGCAGGTCAACCTGCTCAACCCGGGCGGGGTGAGCAACAAGGGGCTCCAGGCCGGCAAGGTCGGCCTGCTCGGGGCGGTGGTGATCGGCGTCTCCGTCGTCGCCCCCGCCTACACGTTGACCTCGGGCCTCGGGCCGACCATCAGCACCGTCGGCACCCACGTGCCCGCGATCCTGCTGCTCGGCTTCATCCCGATGCTCCTGGTGGCCCTCGGTTACCGGGCGCTGAACACGCGGGTGCCGGACTCCGGCACGTCCTTCACCTGGGCCACGCACGCCTTCGGGCCGTATGTCGGGTGGATGGGCGGCTGGGGGCTCATCGCCGCCTCCGTGATCGTGCTGTCCAACCTGGCGGCCGTCGCCGTCGACTTCACGTTCCTGCTGCTCGCCCAGATCACCGGGAGCCAGGCCATCGCGGACCTGGCCGGCAACCTGTGGGTCAACATCCCCCTGACCCTGGTGTACCTGGCCCTGGCCGGATGGATCTCGCACCGGGGCATGGAGACCACCAAGCACCTGCAGTACATCCTGGTGGCCTTCCAGATCCTGGCCCTCGGTGCGTTCGCGGTCGCCGCCCTGACGCAGTCCTCCCGTGGCGCGGGCTTCGACCCCACCCCGGTGCAGCTGGACTGGTTCAACCCGTTCACCGCGGGCGACTTCAGTGTGGTCGCGGCCGGCGTCTCCCTGTCCATCTTCCTGTTCTGGGGCTGGGACGTGACCCTCACGATGAACGAGGAGACCAAGGACCCCGAGCGCACCCCCGGCCGGGCCGCCGCCGTCACCGTGTTCGTCATCATCGCCGTCTACATCCTGTCCGCCCTGGCCGTGATCTCCTGGGCGGGCATCGGCTCCGAGGGCCTGGGCGCGGGCAACCCGGACAACCAGGAGTCGATCTTCGCGGTCCTCGCCGGCCCGATCCTGGGCCCCTTCGCCGTGATCATGTCCAGCGCGATCCTCGTCAGCTCCCTGGCCTCCCTGCAGTCCACCATGGTCTCCCCGGCCCGCACCCTGCTGGCGATGGGCTTCTACCGGGCCGTGCCCGCGCGCTTCGCCGAGCTGAGCCCCCGGTTCAACAGCCCGGCCTTCGCGACCTGGGTGTGCGCGGGCTTCGCCGGCCTCTTCTACGTCGTCACGCGGCTGCTCTCCGAGAACGCCCTGTGGGACACCATCACCGCTCTGGGCCTGATGATCTGCTTCTACTACGGCATCACCGCCCTGGCCTGCGTCTGGTACTTCCGCCGCGAGTGGTTCACCTCGGTGGGCAACGCCCTCACCACCTTCCTGTTCCCGCTGATCGGCGGCCTCGTGCTGCTGGTGATGTTCTGCGTGACCGCGATGGACTCCACCGACCCCGACTACGGCTCCGGCTCCTCCGTGTTCGGTGTCGGCACCGTGTTCATCCTGGGCATGGGCGTGCTGGCCATCGGCGTGGTACTGATGATGTGGACGCGGCTGCGCCACCCGGCCTACTTCCGTGGCGAGACCCTGCCGCAGACGGACTCGACCCGACCCATCCCGATCATCCGTCCGGACGACGACGGCACTGCCGTGGTCCGGGACCCCAACGAGAGGACCCACTCATGAGCACCCCCACCGGCTATCGCGTGCAGGACCCCAGCACCGACAAGGTCGTGGAGACCTTCCCCGCCCTCGCCGACGGTGAGGTCGACCAGGTGCTGGCCGCCGCCGAGACCGCCCAGCGCGCGTGGGCCGCCCGCCCCATCGAGGAGCGCGCCACCATCGTGCACAAGGTCGCGGACCTCTTCGAGGAGCGCAAGGACGAGCTCGCGCAGATCATCGCCACCGAGATGGGCAAGCGCGTGACCGAGGGCGTCGAGGAGGCGGAGTTCAGCTCGGCCATCTTCGGATACTTCGCGGACAAGGGCCCCACCTTCGCCGCGGACCGTCCCATCGAGACCTTCGAGGGCGGCCGCGCCATGATCCGCCACCTGCCCCTGGGTGTGCTGCTGGGCGTCATGCCGTGGAACTTCCCGTACTACCAGATCGCCCGTTTCGCCGCGCCGAACCTCATGCTCGGCAACGCGATCGTGCTCAAGCACGCCGAGATCTGCCCGCGCTCGGCCCTGGCCGTGCAGCAGATCATGGACGACGCCGGCGTGCCGGCCGGCGTGTACACCAACGTGTTCGCCACGCACGACCAGATCGCCGAGTTCATCGCCGACCCGCGCGTGGCCGGCGTCTCCCTGACCGGCTCCGAGCGGGCCGGCTCCGTGATCGGCGCGCTCGCGGGCCAGCACCTCAAGAAGGCCGTCCTCGAGCTCGGCGGGTCGGATCCGTACATCGTGCTTGACGCCGAGGATCCGGCCGAGGCCGCCCGCACCGCGTGGGCGACCCGCATGTACAACATGGGCCAGGCCTGCAACTCCAACAAGCGCATGATCGTCTCGGCGGACATCCATGACGCCTTCGTGGCCGAGCTGGTGTCCCTGGCCGAGGCCATGAAGCCCGGGGAGGCCGCCGACGAGGACCCGACGGTCTTCACCCCGCTGTCCTCGCGCGGTGCCGCCGAGGGCCTGGCCGAGCAGGTGGAGCGGGCCCGTCAGCAGGGCGCGACCGTCCACGTCGGCGGGACCGTCACGGACGAGGCGGGCGCCCGCTTCGCCCCGGCCGTGATCACGGGCGTCACCTCCGAGATGGACGCCTACCGCGAGGAGCTCTTCGGCCCCGTCGCCGTCGTCTACAAGGTGGAGTCCGCGGACGAGGCGCTCGCCCTCGCCAACGACTCCCAGTACGGCCTGGGCGGCGCCGTGTTCTCCCAGGACGAGGCTCAGGCCGAGCGGATCGCCCGGCAGCTCGAGGTCGGCATGGCCAACGTCAACACGCCGGCGGGAGAAGGGGCGGAGATCCCGTTCGGCGGCATCAAGCGCTCCGGCTTCGGCCGCGAGCTCGGCCCGCTCGGCATGGACGAGTTCGTCAACAAGCAGATGTACTTCGTCCAGGACTGACACCCCCACGACGACGACGGGCCCGCCTCCGGTGACCGGAGGCGGGCCCGTCCGCGTCCCGCCGGCGTGGCGGGAGCGAGGGGTCAGCGACGCGCATGTCGCACAGCGGGCTCTAGGCTGGCGCGCCCTTGTCCATTCAACCGCCCCGTGGCCATCATGGACCGGTTCCCCCCCTGAATCCCAGCAGAATCGAGAATGTCTGATGTACCCCACCCCCATGACCTTCGACGTGGCGCGTGCCGGCCGCGCTCTCGCCCAGGTCAGTGTCCGCACCCTGGCCACCGCGGCCGGCCTCGAGAAGGAGCAGCTGCGCCGCTTCGAGAAGGGGCTGGCCGACCTGCGGGTGGACGAGCGTCTGCGTCTGGAGAAGGCCCTGCGGAAGTACGGCGTCGGGCTGGTCCCGGAGGACGAGTTCGGCGGCACGGGGGTCCGCCGGATCTTCACCGCCGAGAAGTCCCGGCGCCTCGAGGCCCTGGAGAACGAAGGCGGCCCCGCGTATGAGGACGACATCTGAGTCCTCCGCCGACAGGCGGACGGCCCCGCATCCCGGGCAGGGATGCGGGGCCGTCGTCGGTCCGCCGGTGGCGGGGGCTCAGGCGGACTGCAGCGCCTTCGTGACCTCGCTCAGGCCCTCCTTGAGGAGGTCCTCACCGATGGTCAGCGGGGGCAGGAAGCGGACGACGTTGCCGTAGGTGCCGCACGTGAGCAGGATGACGCCGGTGGCGCGCACGGCCGCGGCCACGGTGGCGGTCAGCGTCGCGTCCGGCTCGCCGGTGGCGGGGTCCACGAACTCGATCGCCATCATCGCGCCGCGGCCGCGGACCTCGGCGATGCGGTCGTCGGGGTTCTGCTCGAAGTGGTCGCGGATGACCTGCTCGATCCGGCGGGCCTTCTCCAGGAGACCGTCCTCCTCGACGGCCTCGAACACGGCGAGCGCCGCCGCCGTGGCGACGGGGTTGCCGCCGTAGGTGCCCCCGAGACCGCCCGGGTGCACGGAGTCCATCACCTCGGCGCGGCCGGTGACGCCGGAGAGCGGCATGCCGCCGGCGATGCCCTTGGCGGTCGCCATCAGGTCCGGCTCGATGCCCTCGGTCTCGGAGGCGAACCAGGCGCCGGTGCGGGCGATGCCGGACTGGACCTCGTCCGCGATGAACAGGACGTCGTTGGCCTTGCACCACTCGACCACGGCCGGCAGGAAGCCCTCGGCCGGGACGATGAAGCCGCCCTCGCCCTGGATCGGCTCCATGATCACGGCGGCCAGGTTGTCGGCACCGATCTGCTTCTTCAGCGCGGAGATGGCGCGCTGCGCGGCCTCGGCGCCGGACAGGCCGTCCCGCAGCGGGTAGGAGCCGGGCACGCGGTAGATCTCGGGGGCGAACGGTCCGAAGCTGTGCTTGTAGGGCATGGACTTGGCGGTCAGCGCCATCGTCAGGGTGGTGCGGCCGTGATAGGCGTGGTCGAACGCGGCCACGGCCTGCTTGCCGGTGTAGGCGCGGGCCACCTTGACGGCGTTCTCCACGGCCTCGGCGCCGGAATTGAACAGGGCGGTGCGGGTCTCGCCGGGGATCGGGCTGGTGCGGTCCAGCTGCTCGGCCACGGCCACGTAGCCCTCGTAGGGCGTGATCATGAACGAGGTGTGGGTGAACTGCGCGACCTGCTCCTGGACGGCGGCCACGACGCGCGGGTGGGAGGCGCCCACGGAGGTGACGGCGATGCCGGAGGCCAGGTCGATCAGGCGGTTGCCGTCCACGTCCTCGAGGATGCCGCCCGCGGCGCGGGCCGCGTACACCGGCATGGTGGTGGCCACGCCGGCCGGGACGGCGCGCTTCTGGCGCTCGGCGAGCTCACGGGAGCGAGGGCCGGGCAGCTCGGTGGCCAGATGGCGGGTCTGCTCGAGGTCGGGGGTGGCGGTCATGGGGATGCCTCCTGGGGACGGCTCACGGGAGCGGGGACGACGGGTGGGCACGACGACGACGCGTCGGGCCGCGTCCTCCCATGGTGGGGCGTCGAGTCCATGCCGTCCAGTGATGATCTGGCATGGTGGCTATGCTCATCCGGCATGGAGGAGAAACTGCTCAGGGCCTTCGTCACGGTGGCCGAGGTCGGCACGGTCTCGGGGGCCGCGATCCGCCTGGATCTCGTGCAGTCCGCGCTCAGTCGGCAGCTGCAGCGGCTTCAGCGTGAGCTGCGCCTGCCCCTGTTCGCCCGGGTCGCCGGCCGGTTCGAGCTGACGACGGCCGGCGAGGCGTTCCTCCCGGTGGCGCGCGAGGTCCTCGTCGCCCATCGACGGGCGGAGCAGGCGGCCCGCGCGCTCGCCTCCGGTCGGCTCACGGACGTGGCCGTGGCCGCGCCGGGCACCACCCTCATCGATGTCGTGCTGCCGTTCGTGGCCACCTTCGGCGAGGAGGACCCGCGCCCGCGCGTCGCGGAGACCCAGCTGGACGACTCGCTGCTCGACGCCGTCGCGCGGCACGACCTCGTGGTGATGCCGACGGTGCCGCCGCCCTCCGTCGCGTCGCTGCCGCTGATGGACCTGCCGGTCTGGGCGTACGTCGCCCCGGGCCACCCCTGGGCGGGCCGGACGCGGGTGTCCCTCGACGACCTCGTGGCCCAGCCCGTCGTCGCACCCGCCCGCACCTTCATGGCGCGACGCGTCCTCGACGGCGCCGTGGCCGTGGCGGGCCTCACGCCGCCGGCCCTCACCGAGGCGAACTCCGGGCGGGTGGCCCAGGCCCTGGTCGCGGCGGGGGCGGGCGTCGCCGTCGTCACCGAGGACCCGGCCTTCGGGTTGACGCCGGTGCGGGTCATCGCGCAGGGGCGGACGCTCACGGTGCGACTGCACGCGGCGTGGCGGGGGGATCACTTCGCCGCCGAGACGCTGGAGGCGATCGCCCGTCGGCTGCAGGCCTTCGTCCGGGACCGCTATGCCGAGCCCGGAGACGACGCGCCGGGCCGAGGCCGGAGCGCGTGAGACCATGCCGTCGTCGGACGCGGCCCCGGGCGGGCCGGGTCGATGCACACGAGGGGAGAACCCGGATAAACACCACCGTCCGACGCGCCCTGTGGGTGGTCCTGTTGCTGCTGTGCCTGAGCCTCGTGTTCCTCGCGCTGCGCGGGGTGCTGGCGGTCGGCGCCGTGCCGATCAGCGCTGCCCCCACCCTCAGCGCCACGGCGTCCGTGAGCCCGTCCTCTGCGGCAACCACGCGGGAGGCGGCGGTTCCCATCGAGACCCAGGAACCCGCCGGCGCACCCACGCCGTCCGAGGAGCCGACCCCCACCGAGGAGCCAGCCCCCGCCGCGGCCGCCCACCTCTCCGGCCCCGCCGCCCCGTGGGACGAGATCACGGCGACGCCCGTGCACGTGGACGTCCACCAGGACGGCGAGCAGATCGTCGGAGCGGGGATCGACCTGACGCAGTTGGACGAGGGCGGCGACCTGGACCCGGAGCCGCAGACGGTCGGCTGGTACGGCCCGCCGCAGTGGGGCACCACGCCGGGGGAGCGCTCCCGGTACGCGGGGGTCCTGGCCGGGCACGTCGTCTACTACGGCGTGCGGGACGTGTTCTGGAACCTGGGCGACGTGCGCGCGGGTGCCGTCGTCGTGGTGACATACGACGACGGCACGCAGGCCGCCTTCGAGGCGGACGCGGACGCGGTCTCGGTGGAGAAGGAGGCGCTCACCCAGGATCCGGCGAACCGCTGGGCCTGGGAGCCCGGGGGCGACGACGCGAAGGTCACGCTGATCACGTGCGACCTCGTGCCGGGCACCGGGATGGCCGGGAACGCCTTCAACAACTGGGTGGTGCAGGCCACCCGCGTCGCCTGAGGCCGCGGCGACCCCGGGGCAGGGAGGCCGGAGGGGTACCCTGGGGAGGCCGGGGCGGCCGACCGCGTCGGACCGCCATTGACCCCGTGACCGGGTGACGACCGCCGAGAGGACCTGCGCCCATGAGCCGAGCCGACATCGCCCCCGCCCGCGTGCGCCCCCGCCGCTGGAGCGTGGCCGTCGGAGGGGCGCTCCTGAGCATCACCCTGGCCACCGGCGGCTGCAGCGTCGCCGAGGAGCCCGGACAGACCGGTGGCACGGAGGCGGGGAACACCTACCTGGAGGGCGTGCTGGCCAGCCCCAGCCAGACGTCCGCCGACCCGCTCGCGGCGGACATCCAGTTCGCGGGTCTGCTGCTGCGCAACCACCGCGACGCGATCCAGCAGTCCGATCAGGTGCTGGGCAAGGACGGCGTGGACCAGGAGATCCGGGCCACCGCCGAACGGATGAAGTCCGAGCACGAGGAGCGGGCGGGCCGGCTCGAGTCGATGCTCGAGGGCTGGGGCGTCCCCTCGGATGACGTGCGCGGTGCGGGTGCCGAGTCGACCCCGTCTGCGCAGCCCGAGTCCACGGAGGACGCGGAGCCGACCCAGATCGTGGGCGACGAGCTGCGCGCCGGACTCCTGTCCGACCGGGAGAAGAACGTGCTGGCCGCCGCCGAGCCGGAGGAGGCAGGACGGATCTACCTGCTCCAGATGCGCCGCCTCTATCAGGGCGCGCTGACGATCTCCGCCACGGAGGCGGAGGACGGCTCGGACGACGCGGCGAAGGAGCTGGCCTCCAGCGTGGTCGAGGGCCATCGCAAGGAGCTGGAGAGTTTGGCCGCGACGCTCGGGGAGATGGGCGTGATCGGGTCGAGCGGGGCGCGCACGGCGGAACCGTCCGGGTTCACCGGCCCCATCAAGATCGAGGGCACCGGCGCGGACGGCGGCTCCGTCCCCTCGGACTTCGTCCCGGAGCCGCTGCAGCGGGTGCGCAGCTTCCGCGCCACCCAGAAGCCGGTGCTGCCGTCGTCGAGCTCGCCCAGTTCCTCCAGCGCGTCGGGCTCCGCCAGCGCGTCCGGCCGGGACGCCGAGGACCAGCGGGGGCGGGACGCCGCATCGGCGAGCCCGTCGCCCAGCCCGGCCGACACGGCGCAGGCCACCCCGCGCCCCTCCTCCGGGGCAAGCCCCTCGCCCAGCGCATCCCGCTGACGCGCGGCGCCGGCCGGCCCGATCCGCATCGCGCGTCGCCGTGACCGAGTCGATAGCGCTTCGTCACCGGATGGTGACCCGCCTCACGTCCGTGCGGCGTAGATTCGTGCCGACGCGGCGAGTGCGGCATCCGGTCGACCTCGGGCGTCCGAGCCGGAGAACCCTTCGGCCCGTCGCAGCACCGCACCCCTGGAGGAGCACGATGCGCACCGCCCGACCGACCCGCCTTGCCGCCGCCCTGGGCGCCGGCGTCCTTCTCACCGGCCTGGGGGCGACCCCCGCCCTCGCCTCACCCGCCCACCCCGCTGGATGGACCGCCGAGCACGACCTGCCCGGCGGATCCTTCCTCGTGGCCAGCGCGGAGGGTGAGACCGGTGCCTCCTTCGGCACCGAGTTCGAGGTGGACGAGTCCGACGTCCGCCTGACGGTGGCTCCGGTGCTGGAGGGGGAGGCCCGCGGCGCCGAGACCGAGGTCCCGTTCACGTACGACGACGAGTTGGAGCGCGGTGACTTCGACGTCGCCGCGGCCCGGCGGAGCCTGGGCGAGTCGGGGACCGGTCCCGTCGTCTACACCCTCTACCGCTGACCCGGGCGAGCCGCTGCGCGCCGACCAGCGTCATGAGCTCGGCTTCCACATGCTCCCCACCGCCTGGGACACCACCCTGCTCGCGGCGCCGGGGGAGCGATACGTGTTCATCTCCTCGTACACGGGCGATGAGGCGGCGCCGCTGACGCTCGTCGCGGGCCCGGCCGAGGGTCGGGTCGTCGAGGTGACGGAGGAGGAGACCGGCGGTCCGCGCGGCTACGTGTACCAGGCGCCCGAGGGCTTCACCGGATCCGACACCGTCACCCTGCGGGCCACGAGGGACGGCGTGACGACGACGCGGACGGTGACCGTGCGGTTCGGCGATCCCCGCGTGGACCTCTACGACTGGGAGAACGGGCGGATCCCGGGGTTCGTGACCTTCCCCGTGGCCGGTCTGTTCGACGACGCTCCGGCTCCGGGCCAGCCGGCCGATCCCGACACTCCCACCTCGCCGGCGGAGCCCGAGACCCCTGCGGATCCGGCCGACGGCGAGCACACGGTGCCGGACGCGGTCGAGACCGGGCGTGGTCCGGCGGCGTGGCCCGTCGCCGTCGCGGTGCTGGCCGCGGGCGTCCTGGCCGTGGTGCGCCGGCACCGCGTCGCGGCCTGACCGCTCCGGTCAGTGGGGCGCGGGCAGCGCGCTCTTCTCCGGGTGCTCGTCGAACCACTGGGCGACGTACCAGCACATCGGCACGATGCGGCGGCCCCCTGCGGGGCCGCCGTTCGTCGCGATGTCCTCGACGGCGCCCGCGGTCAGCGCGGCGGCGTGGCCCCGACCGCGGTGCACGGGGATGGTGAACGCCCGGTTCAGGGAGACGGCCGCGCCGTTGTCCCGGAAGTCGAGGACGGCGAGCAGGGTGCCGCCGTCATGGAGCTCGTAGCGGGACTCGGCGTCATTGCGGGTGACGGTGGGGGAGGTGCTCATGCCGGGGCAACCCCCGGTGGTCACGGGGTATTCCGACGCCGGCCGGCGGCGGGCTCCTACATGTAGTGGTCCGCGGGGGCCGGACACGCCGCTCGCGGACGTGGCGAACCCGACTTTCCGGCTGTGGGAACCCGGCCCCGAGATCTCCACCGGCTGTGGACAGTCGACCTCGGTCCCGGCGTGTCCCGCATGTCCGCGCGGATCGTCTCGCACAGCAGGGTGTGGACAGGATGGGCAGAGCGTGGGGATACGTAACTACAGCGGTGTGACTACTACATGTAGGGATGGTTCCCGGCTGTGATCACTAGATGTAGTATCGACGCAGATGTTCGGCACGCCCCGTGATTCACCTCGCGGGCGCCGCGCCGACACCCGCAGACCACCAGAGACCACGAAGGAACAGGGATCGCCATGACCGTCACCGTGTACACCAAGCCGGCCTGCGTGCAGTGCAACGCCACCTACCGTGCACTGGACAAGAAGGGCATCGCCTACGAGGTCGTGGACATGTCCCAGGACCCCGCCGCCCTCGAGCGCGTCCGTGCCCTCGGCTTCATGCAGGCCCCCGTCGTCGTCACCGAGACCGACTCCTGGTCCGGCTTCCGCCCGGACAAGATCGCCGAGCTCGCCGAGTCCGCCGCGGCATCGGTGGCCTGACCGGAGTCGACATGACCGTCGCCGCGGACCCGAGCCACATCCGCTCGGCCGAGGCGCAGGGGCTCGTCCCCACCGACGCGGGACTGATCTACTTCTCCTCCGCCTCCAACTACACGCACCGCTTCGTCGAGAAGCTCGAGCTGCCCGAGGACCGGGTGGCTCGACTGCCGTTGATCACCCGGGAGCCCACCCTCGGGGCCACCGCCCCGTACGTCCTGATGACCCCCACCTACGGCGGGGGCAGCGGGCCGGGCGCGGTCCCGAAGCAGGTGATCAAGTTCCTCAACGTCCCGGAGAACCGTCACTGGATTCGGGGTGTGATCGCGTCCGGGAACACCAACTTCCATGAGGGCTACTGCCTGGCCGGCTACATCATCTCCCGCAAGTGCCAGGTGCCCCTCATGTACAAATTCGAGCTGATGGGCACGCCCGACGACGTCGAACGCGTCCGCGGCGGCCTGGAAGGACTGTGGACATGACCACCACCGCACCCACCGAGGCGGACCTCATCCGCCAGGCGAAGAACATGCCCGCCGAGTGGCAGAACCTCGGCTACCACGAGCTCAACGCCATGCTGAACCTCTACGGCGCCGACGGTCGCATCCAGTTCGAGGCCGACCACGCGGCCGCGCGCCAGTACTTCCTGCAGCACGTCAACACCAACACGGTGTTCTTCCACGACCTGGAGGAGAAGCTCGACTACCTGCAGAAGAACGACTACTACGAGACCGAGACGTTCGAGCAGTACCCCTTCGAGTTCATCCGGGGCCTGTTCGATCGTGCCTACAAGGCCAAGTTCCGCTTCCCGACCTTCCTCGGCGCGTTCAAGTTCTACACCTCGTACGCCCTGAAGACCTTCGACGGCAAGCGCTACCTCGAGCGCTACGAGGACCGCGTCGCCGTCGTCGCCCTCCACCTGGCCCGGGGCGACCAGGAGCTGGCCACCCATCTGGTGGACGAGATGATCGCCGGCCGCTTCCAGCCAGCCACCCCCACGTTCCTCAACTCGGGCAAGAAGCAGCGCGGCGAGCTCGTCTCCTGCTTCCTGCTGCGCATCGAGGACAACATGGAGTCGATCGCCCGCGGCATCAACTCCGCCCTGCAGCTGTCCAAGCGCGGCGGCGGGGTGGCCCTCTCGCTGACCAACATCCGCGAGCACGGCGCGCCCATCAAGCAGATCGAGAACCAGTCCTCCGGCGTCATCCCCGTGATGAAGCTCCTCGAGGACTCCTTCTCCTACGCCAACCAGCTCGGCGCGCGCCAGGGCGCCGGCGCGGTGTACCTCAACGCGCACCACCCGGACATCCACCGCTTCCTCGACACCAAGCGCGAGAACGCGGACGAGAAGATCCGCATCAAGACCCTCTCCCTCGGCGTCGTGATCCCGGACATCACGTTCCAGCTGGCGAAGAAGAACGAGGACATGTACCTGTTCTCCCCGTACGACGTCGAGCGCGTCTACGGGGTGCCGTTCTCCGAGATCTCCGTGACCGAGAAGTACTACGAGATGGTCGACGACGCGCGGATCAAGAAGACCAAGATCAGCGCGCGTGAGTTCTTCCAGACCATCGCCGAGATCCAGTTCGAGTCCGGCTACCCGTACGTCGTGTTCGAGGACACCGTGAACGCCGCGAACCCGATCAAGGGCCGCATCACCATGTCCAACCTGTGCTCCGAGATCCTGCAGGTCTCCGAGGCCTCCGAGTACAACGAGGACCTGAGCTACGCCCACGTGGGCCAGGACATCTCGTGCAACCTCGGCTCGATGAACATCGCCAAGACCATGGACTCGCCGGACTTCGGCCGGTCCGTGGAGACCGCGATCCGTGCGCTGACGGCCGTGTCGGTCATGTCCGACATCCAGTCGGTGCCGTCCATCGCCAAGGGCAACGCGGCCTCCCACGCCATCGGCCTGGGGCAGATGAACCTCCACGGCTACCTGGCGCGCGAGCGCGTCCACTACGGCTCGGAGGAGGGCATCGACTTCACGAACATGTACTTCTACGCGGTGCTGTTCCACGCGCTGCGGGCCTCGAACCGGATCGCGATCGAGACCGGCCAGCGGTTCGGCGGGTTCGAGGACTCGAAGTACGCCTCGGGGGAGTTCTTCGACAAGTACACGGACCAGGAGTGGGCGCCCGCCACCGAGCGCGTCGCCGAGCTGTTCGCCGAGGCCGGGATCGCCCTGCCCACGCAGGACGACTGGCGTGAGCTGAAGGCCTCCGTCATGGAGTACGGCATCTTCAACCGCAACCTGCAGGCCGTCCCGCCGACGGGCTCGATCTCCTACATCAACAACTCGACCTCCTCGATCCACCCGGTGGCCTCGAAGATCGAGATCCGCAAGGAGGGCAAGCTCGGCCGCGTGTACTACCCGGCGCCGTACCTCACCAACGAGAACCTCGAGTACTACGAGGACGCGTACGAGATCGGCTACGAGAAGATCATCGACACGTACGCCGCGGCGACGCAGCACGTGGACCAGGGCCTGTCCCTGACGCTGTTCTTCAAGGACACGGCCACCACCCGTGACCTGAACCGCGCACAGATCTACGCGTGGAGGAAGGGCATCAAGACGATCTACTACATCCGCCTGCGCCAGCTCGCGCTGGAGGGCACCGAGGTCGAGGGCTGCGTGAGCTGCATGCTCTGACAGCCGGCCCTTTGAGGCGGGAAATCCCGCGTATTCCGCGCTTCTGGGCGCGCTTGCGCTCGATTTCCCGCCTCGAAGTGGGGCGGCGCGCACGGTCGAGCGGGGCGGGCCCACGACGTCGTGAGCCCGGACCTGCCCGAGTGGCTGCCGCTGCCCCTGCGGGCCTAGACTGTCCCGAACCCGCGCCCCGCTGACCGTGCTCTCGCGAGCCCCCGGAATCCGCGGATTCTCAACGAATTCTTCTGAAGGATGTGCCCTGCCGTGACCGAGACCCAGCAGTCCCACCTCGTCGAGGCGATCAACTGGAACCGCATTCAGGACGAGAAGGACGTGGAGGTGTGGAACCGCCTCGTCAACAACTTCTGGCTGCCGGAGAAGGTGCCGCTGTCCAACGACGTCCAGTCCTGGTCCCACCTCACGGATGAGGAGCGGCTGCTCTCCATGCGCGTGTTCACGGGCCTGACGCTGCTGGACACGATCCAGGGCACCGTGGGCGCCGTCTCCCTCATCCCGGACGCCATGACCCCGCACGAGGAGGCCGTCCTCACGAACATCGCGTTCATGGAGTCGGTGCACGCGAAGTCGTACTCCTCGATCTTCTCCACGCTGGCCTCCACCCCGGAGATCGACGAGGCGTTCCGCTGGTCCCGGGAGAACCCGAACCTGCAGGCCAAGGCCCGCCTGATCGTGGAGCGCTATGACGGCCAGGACCCGTACAAGAAGAAGATCGCCTCCACCCTGCTCGAGTCCTTCCTCTTCTACTCGGGCTTCTACTGGCCCATGTACCTCTCCGCGCACGCCCGCCTCACCAACACCGCCGACCTGATCCGCCTGATCATCCGCGACGAGGCCGTGCACGGGTACTACATCGGCTACAAGTACCAGCGGAGCATCGAGACCCTGCCGGAGGAGAAGCGGGAGGAGCTCAAGGCCTTCACCTTCGAGCTGCTGTTCGAGCTGTACGAGAACGAGGTCGAGTACACCCATGACCTCTACGACGCCGTCGGCCTGGCCGAGGACGTGAAGAAGTTCCTGCACTACAACGCGAACAAGGCGCTGATGAACCTGGGCTACGAGCCCATGTTCCCGGCCGAGACCACGAACGTGAACCCCGCCATCCTCTCCGCACTCTCCCCGAACTCGGACGAGAACCACGACTTCTTCTCCGGATCCGGCTCCTCCTACGTGATCGGCAAGGCCGAGAACACCGAGGACGAGGACTGGGACTTCTGATCCCGTCCGCCTGAGCCCCGTCCCGACGACGGCCGGTCGCCTCCCGTGGAGGCGCCCGGCCGTCGTCGTCTCGCGAGGGGCATCACACGTCGGCCCCGGGCCCCGCAGTATGACGCTGCGCGTCACCGCCCTGCGCGATGGAGCGCACACGCTGCGATATGCTTGGGCCCAGCTTCAGGAGAAGCGGCTGTGAACCCCGCCTCGGCGGGTCCACGTGGTCCCACGACGAGCCGCTCGCCAACCCCATGTTCACGGGTGGCAACGGACCGAGAAGCGGCCCGCCTCCGCTGCGTGCAGACCCATCGAGGGCAGCACGCAGTGACTGGGGGACGGGCAAGAGCAGCGTTCGAAAGGATCCCGGCCTCCGGCTCGGGGCGTCTCTCGCCCCCCGCCCGCCGTGCTGTGCCCCGCGGGGAACCACCCACCGCACGGCCCACCCCGCACCGTTCCGCGCCCGCCGTGCCCACCCGCGCCGGCGGCCTCGCCCTGTCCTCCAAGGAGAACCCCATGACCCCCTCGAACATCTCCCGCCGCTCGTTCGCCGGCCTGTCCCTGGCCGCCGTCGGCGCGTTCGCCCTGACCGCCTGCAACTCGCAGGCCGAGGAGAAGGGCGACGACGGCGCGCAGACCGTGCGCATCGGCGTCGTGTCCGAGAACGAGACGCACCGCGCCCTGGTGAAGCTCGCCAAGGAGAAGCACGGCATCGACGTCGAGATCCGCAACTTCACCGAGTACACGCAGCCGAACCCGGCGCTGGACAACGGCGACATCGACATGAACTGGTTCCAGCACATCGCCTACCTGGCCGACTACAACCAGGCCTCCGGCAAGGACCTGACGCTGATCGGGACCACCGAGATCATCCCGCTGCCCCTGTACTCCAAGAAGTACAAGGACGTCTCCGAGTTCAAGAAGGGCGACACCGTCGCCATCCCGAACGACACCGTGAACCAGGCCCGTGCCATCAACGTGCTCGTCGCCGCCGGCCTGTTGAAGCTGTCCAACGAGACCATCCGCCCGGAGCCGAAGGACATCGACGAGGCCGCCTCCACCGTGAAGGTCCAGACCGTGGCCGCCCAGCAGACCGTGAACGCGCTCGAGTCCGTCCAGGGCTCGGTCATCAACAACACGTTCTCGGCCGACGCCGGCATCGACACGAACACCGCCCTGTTCAAGGACGACCCCAAGGCCGACTCCGCCAAGCCGTTCGTCAACGGCTTCGCCGTGCGTCGCGCGGACCGCGACAACGAGACCTACAAGAAGGTCGCGGCCCTGTACCACGAGCAGGCCGTGCTGGACGAGTCCGCGAAGCTCTCCTCCGACACGAGCGTGCCGGTGCAGCTCGACACCGCCCAGATCGACGAGACCCTGAAGCAGTACCAGGACGCGATCGCGAAGCAGGACGCCTGATCCATGGCAGGTTCCCATACGTCCGACCGTGACGCGGTCACCCCGGGGCGCCCCTCCGCGGGCGCCCCGGGGGAGCCGGTCATCGTCTTCGACCACGTCAGCCGCGTCTACGCCGCCAAGAAGGGTGCCGGTGTGAAGGCCGTGGACGACGTCTCGCTCGCCGTGAACCGCGGCGAGGTCTTCGGCGTCATCGGCTTCTCCGGCGCCGGCAAGTCCACCCTGATCCGCATGATCAACGGGCTGGAGAAGCCGACGTCGGGCACCGTCACCGTGCTGGGCCAGCAGGTCTCCCACCTGTCCGAGGCGAAGCTGCGTCCGCTGCGCACCCGCATCGGCATGGTGTTCCAGCAGTTCAACCTGCTGACCTCCCGCACGGTGGCCGGGAACATCGAGTTCGCCCTGGACACGGCCGGCTGGCCGCGGTCCAAACGCCGCGCTCGCGTGGCGGAGCTGCTCGAGTTCGTCGGCCTGGCGGACAAGGCCAAGCACTACCCGGAGCAGCTCTCGGGCGGCCAGAAGCAGCGCGTCGGCATCGCCCGCGCCCTGGCCGCCGAGCCGGAGATCCTGCTCGCAGACGAGGCCACCAGCGCCCTGGATCCCTCGACGACGCACGAGGTGCTCTCCGTGCTGCGCCGCGTCAACGAGGAGCTCGGGGTCACGATCGTGGCCATCACCCACGAGATGGAGGTCATCCGCTCGATCGCCGACCGCGTCGCCGTGATGGACAGCGGCCGCGTGGTGGAGTCCGGCAAGGTCTACGACCTCTTCTCTCGGCCCGCCCACTCCGCCGACGCCGCGTCCTTCGTGGCCACGGCGCTCAAGGACCGGCCGAATGCCGAGGAGGTGGCCCGCATCCGGGCGCGCACCGAGGGTCGGCTGATCATGGTCTCGCTCAAGGACGCCGCCGCGGTGTCGGCCGTGCTCGGCACCGCGTCGACGCGCGGCGTCGGCTTCGAGATCGCCCACGGCGGCATGTCCGCCACCAAGGACTCCGCGTACGGCCTGCTCACCGTGGCGCTCACGGGTGAGCCCGCCGCGGTGGACGCGTTCGTCGCGGACCTGGCCGGCGCCGGGGACGTGCAGGAGGTGCAGCAGTGATCGACCGTTTCCAGAACCTCGACTGGGGGTACTACGGCCCCGAACTCCTGACCGCCGTGGGGGACACCCTCTACATGGTCGGCTGGGCGTTCGTCATCGGCGGCGTCCTCGGCCTGCTGGTCGGGCTCCTCCTCTACACCACGCGCCCGGGCGGCATCTTCGCCAACCGCGCCGTCTACCTGGTCACGAACTTCATCGTGAACCTCATCCGGCCCATCCCGTTCGTCATCCTCATCGCCGCCCTGCAGCCGCTGACCATCGCGGTGCTCGGCACCGGCATCGGCAACACCGCCGTGGTGTTCTGCATGATCTGGGCGTCCACGTTCGGCATCGCCCGCATCGTGGAGCAGAACCTCGTCTCCCTCGACCCCGGCGTGATCGAGGCCGCCCGCGCGATGGGCGCCTCACGCATGCGGATCGTGCGCACCGTGGTGCTGCCCGAGGCCCTCGGCCCGCTGATCCTCGGCTTCACATTCGTGATCATCTCGCTCGTGGACATGTCCGCCATGGCGGGCATCATCGGCGGCGGCGGCGTCGGCAACTTCGCCATCGTGGAGGGCTACAACCGGTTCCGTCCGGAGGTCACCTGGCTGGCCGTCGTCGTGGTGATCGTGTTCGTCCAGGCGCTGCAGCTGATCGGCAACGGCATCGCCCGCAAGGTCATGCGCCGCTGAACCCCGGCTCGGCCCACGCCGTGACGGCCGGTGACATCCCCGCGGGGACGTCACCGGCCGTCGTCGTCGTTCTGGCAGACTTCGGCCCATGACCGACATCACCTCCACCCCCGCGACCTCCGTCGCCGACGATCCCCTGGCCTTCTACGTCCGCCTCGGCGAGCCCACCGTGGACGCCGACGGCGTCCGCACCTCCCGCGTGCGCTCCACCGTGCACGCCCAGGGCGCATGGCGGGAAGAGGAGATGCACATGGCCGCCGTCTCGGGCCTGCTGCTGCACGAGGTCGCCGCGCACGAGACCACCCCCGGGCTGCGGGTGGGACGGCTCTCCTACGACATCCTGGGCACGCTCTGGTCGGGCGAGCTCGAGGTGGTCACGCGCACCCTGCGTCCGGGCCGGACCATCGAGCTCGTCGAGTCCGTGCTCCACGCCCGGGGCCGCACCGTGCTGACCCTGCGCGCCTGGCTGCTGTCCACCTCGGACACCTCCGCCGTCGCCCAGCTGCCGGACGAGCCCCTCCCGCCGCGCTCGCAGGCGCAGTCGCACAACGCGCTCCACGGATGGGGAGGCGGGTACATCGCCTCCCTCGACGGCGTCGTCCTGCCCGGCCACGGGCCGGGCCACGGCCGGGTGTGGCTCACCACGGACCGCAAGATGGTGGCGGGGGAGAGCACGAGCGACCTGGTGCGCCTGATCAGCCTCACCGATGCGGCCAACGGGATCGCCCCCGCCCTGCCGGCGAAGCCGGGCGGGTGGTTCTTCCCCAACGTGGACCTGCAGATCCACCTGTACCGCGAGCCCACCGGCCACTGGCTCGGCCTCGCGGGGCAGGTCACGGTGGGCCCGGACGGCGTGGGCCTGACCAGCACCGTCCTCCACGACGACGACGGCCCCTTCGCCCACGTCGAGCAGACCCTCACCCTGCGCTCCTGGCCGGTCGAGGGCGGCCTGTGAGCCCAGCTCCCCGGCTGCGCTGGGCCGTGCAGGAGCGGACCCTCGGGGCCGCTGAAGACCTCGACTGGGCCATGGGCGAGCTGGCCGTCTTCCGCGCCGCCGCGGCCGAGGGAAGGGCCCTCGACGATCTGATCCGCGTCTACGTGCCCGAACCGACGGTCGCGTTCGGCCAGCGCGACGCGCGGCTGCCCGGTTTCGCGGCCGCGGCTGCGGCGGCCCGGGCCCACGGCTTCGCGCCGGTGGTGCGCCGGGCCGGCGGGCGGGCGGCGGCCTACCATCACGGCTGCCTGGTGGTGGACCACCTGAGCCAGCAGGAGGACGCGGCACTCACCCAGCAGGCCCGGTTCGCCGAGTTCGCCGACCTGTTCGTGCGGGCGTTCGCGCGCATGGACGTGCCCGCCTCCGTGGGCGAGATCCCGGGGGAGTACTGCCCGGGTGAGTTCTCCGTGCAGGGTCCTGCGCCGACCTACCCGGTGAAGCTGGCCGGCTCCGCGCAGCGCGTGGTGAAGGGGGCGTTCCTGTTCTCCACCCACGTGGTGGTGTCCGACCCCGCCCCGCTGCGGGCCGTGCTCGTCGACGTCTACCGGGAGCTCGGCCTGGACATGGACCCCCGCACGGCGGGCGCGGCCGAGGACGTGCGTCCCGGGGTGAGCGTCCCCGCGTTCGCCGTGGCCCTGCGGGAGGAGTACACGGCGTGGGCCGCCGCCGCCGGGCTCGAGGTCGTGGACGAGCAGCTCGCCGTCCTCGGCGCGGGCACCGCCGGCTGAGGGCACGGGCGGCCCGGCTGCGGGCGGCCCGTCAGGCCGTGAGATCCGCGATGATCTCCCGCTTGCGTCGCGGGGTGAAGCCGGCCGCCACGGCCGCCGCCCGGCGCGCCGCGTCCGTCCGGTACAGGGACCAGCCCCGCTGCACGAGGAACGGCACGGGCTTGCGACGCTCGGCGACATCGCGCACGAACCGGCGGGCCGCCGTCGTGGTCCGCGCCTGGTCGATGTACCAGGCCGCGTAGCGGACTCCGGCCCGGTCCAGGGCGGCGGGCATGCGCTCGGCGAAGATGCCCTCCGCCACGATCACCCCGCCCGGCTCGAGCGCGACGGTGCTGTGCCCGCGGACGGAGGACGTGGAGATGTCGTAGTCGGGCACGCGCGTGGCGCCCTCCTCGAGCAGTTCGACGACGGCGTCCACCGCCGCCTGCTCATCCCATGTTCCGGGGTGGTCCCAGTCGATCTCGCCGTACGGGGTGCGCGGGAACGCGGGGCCGGGCCCGCCCGCGGCGCCGTCGTCGGACTGCGGACGGTAGAAGGCATCGAGCGAGAGGTGGGGCCGGCCGTGCCGCCGGGCCAGGTAGGACTTGCCGGAGCCCGACGCGCCGCCGAGCAGGATCACGGAGGGAGGGGGCGAGGCGGGGAGGATGGTCACGGGGGACCATTCTTCCCCACCTCGGCGCGTCCTCAGTGGCCGCGGTCGATCCACTCCTGCAGGTGCGGCCTCTCCGTGCCGATCGTGGTGGAGTCGCCGTGGCCGGTGTGGACCACGGTGGCCTCCGGCAGCGGGAGCAGGCGCTCGCGGATGGACTCGATGATCGTGTCGAAGTCCGAGTACGAGCGGCCGGTGGCGCCGGGCCCGCCCTGGAACAGGGTGTCGCCGGAGAACACGACGCCGGTCGGGGCGCCGTCGTCGCCGGCCTCGCCCAGGGCGGGGGCGTACAGGCAGACCGAGCCGGGGGAGTGGCCGGGGGTGTGCAGCACCCGCAGCTCGACGCCGGCCACGCGCAGGACGTCGCCCTCGGCGAGCGCGCCGTCGGGCTCCTCGTCGGGGAAGACGTCGTCCCAGAGCATGCGGTCTGCGGGGTGGAGCAGCACGGGGGCGTCCACCATCTGGCGGAACTCCTGGACCTGGCGGATGTGGTCGTCGTGGCCGTGGGTGAGGACGATGGCCAGCACCTGGCGGCCGTTCACCTTCTTCCAGACGGCCGAGGCGTCATGGGCCGGGTCGATGACGACGCACTGCTCCGCGCCGCCGACGATCCACACGTTGTTGTCCACGTCGAACGTCTCCCCGTCCAGGGAGAACGTGCCAGAGGTGACCAGGTGATCGATGCGCGCCATCAGAGCACCACCACCGAGCGCAGGACGTCGCCGGACTTCATCGTCTCGAAGGCCTCGTTCACCTCGTCGAGGGCGATGGTCTCCGTGACGAACTCGTCCAGCGGCAGGCGGCCCAGGCGGTACTGGTCCACGAGCATCGGGAAGTCGCGCTCCGGCAGGCAGTCGCCGTACCACGAGGACTTCAGCGCGCCGCCGCGGCCGAACACCTCCGGCAGGGGCAGCTTCAGCTCCATGCCGGGGGTGGGCACGCCCACCAGGACGACGCGGCCGGCCAGGTCCCGGGCGTAGAACGCCTGCTCGTAGGTCTCCGGGCGGCCGACCGCCTCGATGACCACGTCGGCACCGAAGCCGCCGGTCGCCGCGCGGATGGCCTCCACGGGGTCCTCGTCCTTCGAGTTCACGGTGTGGGTGGCGCCGAGCTCCTCAGCCTTGGCGAGCTTCTTGGCGTCGATGTCCACCGCGATGATCGTGGTGGCGCCGGCGAGCTTCGCCCCGGCGATCGTGGCCACGCCGACGCCGCCGCAGCCGATCACGGCCACGGACTCGCCGCGCTTGACCTCGCCGGTGTTGATGGCCGCGCCGATGCCGGCCATGATCCCGCAGCCGAGCAGGCCGACCGCGGCCTGTTCCTCGGGCGTGTCGACGCCGTCGACCTGGGTGCACTGCTTGGCGTGGACGAGCGTCTTGTCCGCGAACGCCCCGATGCCCAGGGCCGGGGACAGCTCCGTGCCGTCCTCCAGGGTCATCTTCTGGGTCGCGTTGTGGGTGTTAAAGCAGTACTTCGGTTCGCCCTTCCGGCACGCGCGGCACTCGCCGCACACGGCGCGCCAGTTGAGGATCACGGTGTCGCCGACCTTGACGTGGTCGACGCCCTCGCCGATCGCGGAGACCACACCCGTGGCCTCGTGGCCGAGCAGGTACGGGTACTCGTCGCCGATCCCGCCCTGCTGGTAGTGCAGATCCGTGTGGCAGACGCCGCAGGTCTTGATGTCGACGACGGCCTCGCCGGGTCCCGGATCGGGGATGACGATGGTCTCGATGGTGACGGGGGCGTCCTTCGCCATGGCGACGACGCCGCGGACCTTCTGGGACACGTTGTTCCTCCTGGTGGTGGGGATCTGCCCGATGCCGCGCATGCGTGGGGCGGCGCGACGTGCGGGCTCGTTCTGCCCATCCCATCACAGGTGTCTGTGCGACGCATCGGTGAGCAGCCGGGGGGCCTGGTGTGTGGTGTCGCCGCGGCGGCCGGGGGAGACTGCAACCTGACCCGCAACACCGATGTGAACGGAGGGGCGAACCGTGGCAGGACAGGGCAGAGACGAGGACGAGGCGTACGAAGCTCCGGAGGCTCCAGCCGGGGCTCCGGCCGGTGCCCGGAACGGCACCGGGGCGCTCGCTCAGTGGCGCATCCCACTGGTGGGGCTGCTGATCGGCGTCGGCCTGGGGGTGGTGTTCGGACTGGGCACCGAAAGGCCCTGGGGCACTGTGCTCGGCTGCGCGATGATGGGCTTCGCCCTCGGCATCGCGTGGATGTATGTCGAGCGTGGCCGGGACGGGAGGGACCGCTGACGTGTGCGGCCGCTACGTGATGGCCCGCGCCACGAGCGACCTGGTGGCCCTGGGCGATGCCGAGACGAATGAGGAGCTGGTGCTGCGCCAGAGCTGGAACGTGGCGCCGACAGCCGAGGTGCCGATCCTCGTGGCGCATGCGGACGACGGCGGCGCCGGAGTGACCCGGCGGATCCACGTGGCCCGCTGGGGCCTGGTGCCGCCGTGGGCGGAGGAGCTGTCCGTGGGGTCCCGTGCGTTCAACGCGCGCTCGGAGACCGTGGCCTCCAAGCCGACGTTCCGGGCCGCCGTCCGCGCCCGCCGCTGCGCTGTGCCGGTGGAGGGCTACTACGAGTGGAAGACGCCGGAGCCTGGCGCCAAGGGCCCCGACGGGCGGGCCGCGAAGAAGCAGCCCTACTACGTGCACCCGGCCGGGGCCGGGGACGGCGAGGGGCCGGTCATCTGGTTCGCCGGCCTGTACGAGTGGTGGCAGGACCCCGAGGCCCAGGCCGCGGGGGAGGACGCCTGGGTCCTCTCGACGACGATCCTCACCATGGCCGCACCCGACGCGGACGACGACGAGCCGGTGCTCGCCGCACTCGGCCAGCTGCACGACCGGATGCCCGTGCCCATGGACGCCGAGACGATGGACCGGTGGCTCGCCCCGGACACGCTCGGGTCTGCCGAAGAAGCCGACGCCCTCGTGGGCGAGGTGTGCGCCGGCGCGTACGACGTCGCGGCGGGCTGGTCGCTGCGGCCCGTGGAGGGCGCCGTGGGGAACGTCCGGAACAACGGGCCGGAGTTGATCCAGGAGATGAGAGAGCAGCAGGGCACGCTGCTCTGAGGGACGGGGCGACGGGGATGACCTGCCCGTGAGGCGCGGGAACGCGGTGCCGCGGCACCGTGATCGGATCGAGACGGATCCGAGACCGTCCTGAACTCCCCCTGAGAATGGGCTCTGCGTAGCGTGGGTGTCACCGGGCCGGCGCGAGCGCCGCATCTTTCGGCGGGGTGCCACGGTGAGGCCGGAGACGGTCATCTCCTGTTCACCCTGTCCGTGGACGGCACCCCGGTGGCCGCCGCTCTCTACGATGAGGCTGCCGGCACTCCGGAGGGCAACATAGGCCCCTCTGCCGGGCTCGTCTACGCGTGGGGCGAGCACAGCCTGGCCGACCCCGTGTTCGGGGACTACCCCGAGCGGTTCCTCACGCTGGAGCACGCCGAGCCGGGCGTGCTGCTGCCGTTCCGGTCCGAAGGCCTGGGCGACGACGCGGCGGTTGCGGAACTCTCGTGGGGTCCGCGCTGGGGTGCCCTCTGGCGCGACACCACGGTGGACTCCTTCACCGGGTTTCACTACCTCGCTGATGCGACATACCCGACCGACGACCGCCTCGTCCTCGACTGGTCGCTGGACGGGATGACCAAGAGTGAGGACGTCATCATCACCCAGGACGCGGCGCGGTCCGACGTCTTCGCGCTCGTCGAGTTGCTCGCGGACGGGCAGAAGCCCCGGGCCCTGAACGTGCCGGCGGGGGAGGACGCCCCGTCTCCCGGCGAGGCGGACCCGGTGCCGCCCGCCGAGCAGGAGCCCGTCGACACTCCGGCGCCCGTGGCCGGGGAGGAGCCGAGAGAGGGAACGGGCGAGGAGGAGACCCACACGACCCCGGACACGGTCGAGACCGGGCGCGAGGTTCCGGCGGGCGCGCTCGGAGCGCTCGCGGCCCTCGGCGCGGGACTCGTGCTCATGGCCCGGGGGCGGGTGCGCCGGGTCTGACACACCCGGCCGACGAGGGGGCCGCGGGGCGGTGGACGGGAGACCGTCGGCCGCCCCGCGGTCTGTGCTCAGCCGGCCGGAGCGGATTCGATGGGGCCGGTGCAGCCCCAGGCTGAGGAGTCGACGCTGCAGTCATCGGCGACATTGCGGGTGATGGTGCGCCAGATGTTCGCGGTGACGGGGGCCGAGTCGAGGCTGATGGTGCCCGGGATGAGCACCCACTCGCCCCCGGCCTCCCGGTATTCGCCGATGTACACGGTGGTGAGGCGGACCGTGTACTGCCCGGTGTCCTCGTACACGTGGCTCGTGGGGGTGGGGACGTTGAACTCCGGCTGGCTCTGGCCTGCGATCGAGGTGGTTTTGGTGGGGGAGCCGTCCCCGTAATCCCAGTGGAAGCTCACCGGCGTGGCGCGGAGTTCGACCTCGACCCCGTTGAGGGTGGTGACGAGCGTGCGCGTCTCGGCGTCTGCGTAGAAGTTGGTCTCCGCATTGCGGATCCCGCGTCCGCCGTTGTCCGACCGGATCTCAGGCTCCAGCACGAGGAGCGTGCGGACCTCGTCGATGGAGACGGGCGGGGCGCCGTTGCTGGAGGCCTTGGCCGTCCAACATTTGGGGGCGCCATAGATGGGATTCGCATCAGGTTGACGAGTATCTGTCGTCTGTGCGCGGATCCATGAGCCTTCGGGGCAGAAGTTCGCCTCTTGCTCTCGGCAACTCTCGAAATCCGGATTGCCCAGCTGCCCTGAGAAGCATGCACTGACCGTCTTGTGCTCCAGGTGGGAGTCTCTGCCAGAGTCTCGACTCCTGCTCCCCGCGGTCACAGCACTTTTGCGATCAGGCCTTTTTTCATTACGACAGTGAGACGTTCCATCAAAAGAGTCTGATCGAGCGGAATAATTGATATTCGTTGATTTGCAGGTGGCGGAGGAAGGCGAAGTGACAGCCCAGGCGCTTGTCGCTCCGACACTAGCTAGCGTGATAGCCGCTGCCATAGCAATCAGTGTCTGGTGCTTCATTGAGACGGGTCTCCACCCTCGTAGGTCATTTCATCAATCACCCAGCGGCCGTTGTTGGTGTCGTAGGAGACCTCTACTAGCCAGGGCTGCTTTGACGCATGTGCGACTCGGGCGTCCTCTGGAATGGAGCCATCACTGGAATACCCGGTCCCGTCTTCAGTTGTGATGAGCAACGTCGAGATGTACCCGTTCTCCGACTGTGCAGTGAGCATCGAGTCAATTCGAGGTTCCGTGCCGGTGTACCAGCCACCATCCTTATAAATTCCATCAATGCTCTCGCTGCGGACCGAACAGAACTCGCAATACTCGCTGTAGAGAGAGTCGATGAGTTCCGTATCTCCGGTCTGCTCGGCGTAGTAGTGCGCGTCCCAGAAATAGCGAATTGCCGCCTCGGCGCCCTCCTTGGTCTCTTCCTTCATGGCGGCGGGCATCTCTGGCTTGGGCACATTCTGAGCGGGACCGTCGGCAGACGCGGGCACGTATTCGCCGGACCCGCTCTCCGTGGCCGTGGGGGATGAGCTGACACCCGCGGTCTCGCTCGTGCTCGCGGACGTCTCGACGGCGGGCTTGGCGGACGAGGGCGACGTCGTCGACGACTCGGCGGGCTCGGACTGTCCGCCGCAGGCGGTCAGTGTGAGCGCCAAGGCCACGCTGAGCGTGCCCGCCTGGGCGAATCGGTGGCGGCGCAGGGCGCGCCCGGGTGCGGTGAGAGACATTTCCCCTCCAACTGGACGTCCGTCGTGTGTCCGCGCCTCCCGCGCTGATCCCGCAGCGCGGTGCCCGTGGCATGCGAGGCCCGGTTGGTTCGGAGTATACGCAGACGGATTGTGGTCCTGCTCGCATTGTCCACAGGACCGTGCCGGCGCACTTCTTCCGGCCCAGAGGCGATTTTCTCGTGCACGTGCGCCCCAGGGTCGGGTTCGAGACCCACGGCCAGGACTCGGCCAGCCGGCCTCACGAAAGGGCGTTCCCGGCCTCGCCCGTCTCGGGGTCATGCGTCCTTAACGTGTCCGGCGGCTGCCCTACGTTCGCACCCATCGTATTCGAACACATGTTCGAGTACGATCGGGGGTGCGGCCCCACCTTCCCACTTCTTCCCCGCGTCCGGTGCGCCGGACGGGCCGCGCTCCCATCGCCCGACGGCACCCCGTCGTCGGTTCGGTCAGCAGTGCACAGGGAGAGAAGCAGAATGGGAGTCCTCACACAGTCGGTGGCGGTGGAGTGCGGGGCAGACGGCACCCCGCAGGGGCTGCGCTGGAACGGGCGGGACTACGTCCTCGCGGAGCGCCCCGTGCGCTGGTTCGAGCGGCGCCGCTGGTGGGCGGAGGAGGTCCGCGCGGAGAAGGGTCGCGGCGCCGGTCTCGTCGACCACGAGATGTGGCGGCTGCAGGTCCGCCTGGCCCGGGCCGGTGCCGCGCCCCTGCAGACCCTTGACGTCGCCCACCACCTGGACTCCGGCCGGTGGCGGCTCGTGCGCGTCCACGAGCACGCCCAGGACCTGAGGCGGTCGGCATGAGCCAGGCCGCCGCGGCCGGACGCACCATCGCACCCTTCGCCCACCTGCACGTCGCCTCCGCGTTCAGTGCCCACTACGGGGCCAGCTGGCCCGAGGACCTCGTGGCCGCCGCCGCGGCCGCGGACATGGACCTGCTGGCCTGCACCGACCGGGACGGGCTCTACGGCATGGCCAAGCACGTGGGCGCCTGCCTGCGCCACGGCATCACCCCGATCGTGGGCGTGGACCTGGCCGTCCGGTGGAGCGAGGACGAGGACGCCGGCCGCGTGGTCGTGCTCGCCCGAGGCGGCTGTCATGGCTCCGGCTACCGCTCCCTGTGCGAGCTCGTCTCCGCCGCCCACGCCCGCACCACCGGGGGAGCGGCGGGCGGCAGCCCCTGGGCCAGCGTCGCCGAGCTCGCCGCCGCGGCGGCCGGCCGGGTCCCCACCGCCGCCAACCGGGACAACCCGCCCACCCCCGAGCTGTTCGTCCTCCTCGGCCCGGACTCGGACGTCGGCCGCCACCTGGCCCGCCGCCGGTACGCGGCCGGCCTCGCCGCTCTGCGCCGCTGGAAGGCGGCCCTGCCCGCAGGCAGCCCCCACGCCGACGTCGTCACCCACCTCTCCGCCCCCGGCCGCCGCCTCGACACCGGGCACGCCGTGAAGACCCTCCGCGCCGCCCGCCAGGCCCGCATCCCCGCCGTCCTGACCAACGCCGTGCGCTACGCGGCCCCGGACGGCGCCGCCACCGCGGACGTCCTCGACGCCGTCCGCGCCCTCAGCTCCCTCGACGCCCTCCACGACCTGCAGCCCAACGGACAGGGCTGGCTCAAGCCCACCGCCGCCATGCACCGCATCGCCCACGAGGTCGCCTCCGCCGCCGACGACCGCCCCGCCCCCCTGCTCGAGGCCACCCGCCGCCTCGCCGAGGCCTGCGCGATCGACCCCGAGACCGACCTCGGCTGGGGTGTGCCCCGCGTCCCCGAGGCCGCCGTCATCGGCATCGACGGCCCCCCGGAGCACGTGCTGCGCGAGCGCACCCGCGCCGGCCTCCTCGCCCGCTACCCCCACCTCCACACCGGGGGAGGCCTCCCCGGCACCAGCCAGGCGGCCCGGGACCTGCAGGACCGCGCCGAGCACGAGCTCGGCATCATCACCCGACTCGGCTTCTCCTCCTACTTCCTCACCGTGGCCGCCGTCGTGGACCTCATCGAGGGCATGGGCATCCGCGTGGCCGCCCGCGGCTCCGGCGCCTCCTCCCTCGTCAACCACGCCCTGCGCATCTCCCATGTCGACCCCATGGCCAACGGCCTGATCATGGAGCGCTTCCTCTCCACCGACCGCTCCACCCTCCCGGACATCGACATCGACGTGGAGTCCGCCCGCCGCCACGAGATCTACCACGCCGTCGTCGAGCGCTTCGGCGCCGAGCGCACCACCCTCATGAGCATGCAGAACGCCTACCGGGCCCGCGGCGCCGTCCGCGACGCCGGCCTCGCCCTCGGCATGCCCGAACCCGAGGTGGACGCCATCGCCAAGCAGCTCTGGCGCTTCTCCGCCTCGAACTTCCGCGAGGCCCTCCAGCGCATGCCCGAACTCGGCGGCCTCTCCCGCCGCATCGAGTCCGGCCGCGCCGAGGGCGACCGCCAGCTGGACCTGCTCGTCGACCTCACCGAACGCCTCGACCGCCTGCCCCGCCACATCTCCATGCACCCCTGCGGCGTCATCCTCGGCGACGCCACCCTGCTGCACCGCACCCCCGTCCAGCCCTCCGGCATGGGCCTGCCCATGAGCCAGTTCGACAAGCACGACATGGACCCCATGGGCTTCCTCAAGCTCGACATCCTCGGCGTGCGCATGCAGTCCGCCATCGCCTACACGATCGCCGAGGTCGAACGCACCACGGGCGAGCGCATCGACCTCGAACAGGTGCCCCTCGACGACGACGCCACCTACGCGATGATCCGCACCACCCACACCCTCGGCTGCTTCCAGATCGAGTCCCCGGGCCAGCGCGAACTCGTCGGCAAACTCGCCCCCCGCGAGTTCAACGACCTCACCGTGGACATCTCCCTCTTCCGCCCCGGCCCCATGCAGTCCGACATGGTCCGGCCCTTCCTCGAACAGCGGCACGGCTGGGCACCCGCCCACTACCCGCACCCCGACCTGCGGCCCGTCCTCGCCGAGACCCACGGGGTCACCGTCTTCCACGAACAGGTCCTGCGCACCATGGACGTCATGACCGGCTGCGGACTGGCCCGCGCCGACGAGCACCGCCGCCTCCTCGGCGGCCCGCAGGAACACCTCGTCGAAGAGGCCTTCCGCACCGGCGCCCTCGCCCGCGGCTACTCCCTCGACGTCATCGACGAGGTCTGGGCCACCCTCTCCGCCTTCGGCTCCTTCGGCTTCTGCAAGGCCCACGGCGCCGCCTTCGCCGTCCCCACCTACCACTCCGCCTGGCTCAAGACCCACCACCCCGCCGCCTTCATGGCCGCCATCCTCGAACACGACCCCGGCATGTACCCCGCCCGCCTCATGGTCGCCGAGGCCCGCCGCATGGGCATCCCCGTCCTCCCCGTGGACGTCAACGCCTCCTCCCGCCACGTCCACGTCGAATGGGTCCCCGCCCACCCCGAGGTCGACGACGGCGCCCCCGGCCGCTGGGGCATCCGCCTGCCCCTCACCAGCCTCTCCGGACTCAGCGAAGCCGAGACCGACCGCCTCGACGCCGGCCGCCCCTACCGCTCCCTCGCCGACGTCCGCGACCGCGCCCGCCCCACCGCCCGCAACCTCGAACGCCTCGCCCAGCTCGGCGCCCTCGACTGCCTCCTCCCACCCGGCGGCGCCTCCCGCACCGACCTCGTCCACCACCTCGAACTCCAGCACTCCACCACCCGCGGCACCGCCCCCGGCCGCACCGCCCCGCGCTCGCGGTCCGCCCGTCCACGGCAGGTGGAGGGCCAGCTGGCCCTGGACCTGCCGGACACCGAGCTCACCGCCCTCGCCCCGCTCTTCCCGGACCCGGGCCCGGCCGCCCGGGTCCGCACCGAGCTGGAGCTCACCGCCCTGGACGTCACCGCCCACCTCATGGACTCCCACGCCCCGTATCTGGACGCGCTCGGCGTCACCCGGGCGAAGGACCTGCTCGGGCTGCGCACGCAGTCCCGGGTGCTCGTGGCCGGGGTGCGTGTGGCCACCCAGACCCCGCCCATGCGCAGCGGCAAGCGGGTGGTGTTCCTCTCCGTGGACGACGGCACCGGCTGCGTGGACGCCTCCTTCTTCACCGAGGCCCAGCACGCCTCCGGGGAGATGCTCTTCTCCGCCCGCCTCCTGCTGATCGAGGGCACCGTCCGGCGCACCGGTGACCGGGCCGTGTCCGTCCAGGCCGTGCGCGCCTGGGACCTGCACCGGCCCGAGACGCTCCCGGACCCCGACTACCTGGACGCCACCCGGCAGCAGTGGCGGGACTGGCTCGCGGCGGACCGCCGAGCCGCCGCCGCGCGCCGCAGCGGCCGGGCGGGCACCGGGGCGCAGCCCCTGCCGGACATCCCGCACCACGGCACGGGCGGCTGGCCCGTGAAGGTGCGCACCGACGTCGGGCCGGCCGGCGGGGCCCGCCCCGGCCGCACGGCACCCGATCGGCCCGCTCCGGAGCACACCCCGATCCCGGTGCCCCACCCGGAGACGTGGGAGCTGCTGCCCACCCCGGACAGATGAGACCGTCCGCCTCCGTGCCCCGCCGTCCGGCCGCGCCCCTAGAATGGGACGCGGCCAACGGTGGCCCCCGTACGCCACCGATCCCGAAGCCAGACCTCGAAGGAGCACCGTGTCGGAGCCGAAGAACATCCTGCTGACCGTGGACGGAGAGCTGCGGGAGGTGACGCACGGCACCACCGGCCTCGACCTCTTCCGCGAGAAGCCGACCACCGCCGTGATGCGGGTGGACGGCCTGCTCTGGGACCTGGCCCGCGAGATCCCCGCCGGCGCGTCCGTCGAATCGGTGGACATCACGGAGCCCGAGGGACTCGAGGTGCTGCGGCACTCCACCGCCCACGTGATGGCCCAGGCCGTGCAGCAGCTGCGCCCGGGCGCCAAGCTCGGCATCGGCCCGTACATCACGGACGGCTTCTACTTCGACTTCGACGTCGACGAGCCCTTCACCCCCGAGGACCTCAAGCAGATCTCCTCGCTCATGCAGAAGATCGTGAAGTCCGGCCAGACCTTCCGCCGCCGCGTCGTGGACGAGGAGACCGCCCGCGCCGAGATGGCGAACGAGCCCTACAAGCTCGAGCTGCTCGGCAAGAAGGACGCCGCGGACACCGCCGGCGAGGGCGCCTCCGTGGAGGTCGGGGCCGGGGAGATCACCATCTACGACAACGTGGACCGCAAGACCGGCGACGCCGTGTGGTGCGACCTCTGCCGCGGCCCGCACCTGCCCTCCACCAAGCTCATCGGCAACGGCTTCGCGCTCACCCGCTCCGCCGCCGCCTACTGGCTCGGCAACGAGAAGAACAAGCAGCTGCAGCGCGTCTACGGCACCGCCTGGGCCAGCAAGGACGACCTCAAGGCCTACCAGGAGCGCCTCGCCGAGGCCGAGCGCCGCGACCACCGCAAGCTCGGCGCCGAGCTGGATCTCTTCTCCTTCCCGGACGAGCTCGGCTCCGGTCTGCCCGTGTTCCACCCGCGCGGCGGCATCATCCGCAAGGAGATGGAGGACTACTCCCGTCGGCGCCACACCGAGGCCGGCTACGAGTTCGTCTACACCCCGCACATCACCAAGCAGCACCTCTACGAGGTGTCCGGCCACCTCGACTGGTACGCGGACGGCATGTTCCCGCCCATGCACATCGACGAGGTCCGTGATCCCGAGACCGGCGAGATCACGCGCCAGGGGCAGAACTACTACCTCAAGCCGATGAACTGCCCCATGCACAACCTGATCTACCGCTCCCGCGGCCGGTCCTACCGTGAGCTGCCGCTGCGGCTGTTCGAGTTCGGCTCCGTGTACCGGTACGAGAAGTCCGGCGTGGTCCACGGGCTCACGCGCGTGCGCGGCATGACCCAGGACGACGCCCACATCTACTGCACCCGCGAGCAGATGAAGGAGGAGCTGACCACCACGCTCAACTTCGTCCTCGACCTGCTCAAGGACTACGGCCTCAACGACTTCTACCTCGAGCTCTCCACGAAGGACCCGGAGAAGTTCGTCGGCTCCGACGAGATCTGGGAGGAGGCCACCCGCACCCTCGCCGAGGTCGCGGAGGCCTCCGGTCTGCAGCTCGTCCCGGATCCGGGCGGCGCCGCGTTCTACGGCCCGAAGATCTCGGTCCAGGCCCGGGACGCCATCGGCCGCACGTGGCAGATGTCCACCATCCAGCTGGACTTCAACCTGCCCGAGCGCTTCGACCTCGAGTACCAGGCCGCCGACGGCACCCGTCAGCGCCCCGTGATGATCCACCGCGCCCTCTTCGGCTCCATCGAGCGCTTCCTGGGCGTCCTCACCGAGCACTACGCCGGCGCGTTCCCGGCCTGGCTTGCCCCGGAGCAGGTCGTGGCCATCCCGGTGGCCGAGGCATTCAACGACTACCTGGACGACGTCGTCGCGAAGCTGCGTGCCGAGGGGATCCGGGCGCGCCTGGACGACTCCTCGGACCGCTTCCCGAAGAAGATCCGCACCGCGGCCAAGGAGAAGGCGCCGTTCGTGCTGATCGCCGGCGGCGAGGACAGGGAGGCGAACGCCGTGTCCTTCCGCTTCCGCGACGGCACCCAGGACAACGGCGTGCCGGTGGAGGAGGCGATCGAACGCATCGTGAAGGCGGTGCGCGAGCGCGAGGTCACCCCATGACCAGCCCCGGCACCGGCGGATCCGACGCGCGGGCGCAGGCCCGCGCGTCGGCGGACGCCGCCGCCACGGACGGCTTCGAGCTGCCCGGCGCCCCGGACGCCTTCGAGCGGTTCTGGAACGCCCACCGCATGGCGTACGTGTCCAAGGGGACGGGCCAGGTCAAGGACGAGCACACCTGCCCGTTCTGTGCGGCCCCGCAGCGCGACGATGAGGACTCCCTCATCGTCCACCGCGGCCGCACCGCCTACGTGGTGCTGAACCTGTACCCGTACAACCCCGGTCATCTGCTCGTCTGCCCCTACCGCCACGTGCCCCTGTACACGGACACCACCACGGAGGAGGCCGCCGAGATGGCGGAGCTGACCCAGACGGCGATGCTCGCCCTCGGCCAGGCCGCCGGCGCGTCCGGCTACAACCTCGGCATGAACCAGGGGGCGGTGGCCGGCGCCGGGATCGCGGCCCATCTGCACCAGCACGTGGTGCCGCGGTGGACCGGCGACGGCAACTTCCTGCCGATCATCGCTCGGACCAAGAACATGTCGCAGACCCTGGGGGAGACCCGGCAGATCCTCGCGGGCGTCTGGGACCGGGCCGCCCGGGACCACGCCGCGCGCCGGGCGGCCAACGCCCGTGCCGCGGCCGAGCATCCTCGCCCGGGGGCCGGAGACCCCGCCTGATGCTGGACCGTCACGCGCGCGGCGTCACCACCCGCCTGTTCACCCCGGTGGCCCGTACGCTCCTGCGGGCCGGGGTCAGTCCGGACACCGTGACGGTCGTCGGCACACTCGGCGTGAGCCTGGGCGCGCTCGTGCTCTTCCCCCTGGGGCACCTGTTCTGGGGCACGCTCTTCATCACCGCGTTCGTGTTCTCGGACCTGGTGGACGGGATCATGGCGCGCGAGGCCGGGTCCACCGGCCGCTGGGGCGCGTTCCTCGACTCCACCCTGGACCGCGTGCAGGACGCGGCCGTGTTCCTCGGGCTGTGCCTGTGGGGCTTCGGCGTCGGCGCCGCACCCGCGGTCGGCGCGCTCTCCGGGGCCTGCCTGGCCCTGGGCATGCTCGTCTCCTACGTGCGCGCCAAGGCGGAGGCCCTCGGCTGGGACGCGCACGTGGGCATCGCCGAGCGCGCCGAACGGCTCGTGGCCACCCTCGTGGTCGCCGGCCTCACCGGCCTCGGTCTGCCCCCGGTCGTCCTGGCCGTCACCTTGGGGCTGCTCGCCGCAGCCTCCCTGGTCACCGTCGGCCAGCGCATGGCTGTGGTGCGCCGCCAGGCGCGCGACGACGTCTGACCGGCCCGGCCGCAGGACCCGCCCGTCAGTCCGCCGCGATCTCCGCGACGACGGCGCCCGTCACCTGCACGAGGTCGGCGGGCGCGATCTCCACATCCAGGCCGCGTTGCCCGCCGGAGACGTACATGAGCTCCGCGTCGAGGGCGGAGGAGTCCAGGACGACGGGGTGGGGCCGGCGCTGGCCCAGGGGAGAGACGCCGCCCCGCACGTAGCCGGTCCGGCGTTCGACGACGGCCAGATCGGCCAGGGCGAGTCGCTTGACGCCCAGCACCGCGGCGGCGGCCCGCAGGTCCAGCTGACCGGACACGGGCACCACGCACGCGGCGAGCGCGCCGTCGGGGTCCGCCACCATCAGCGTCTTGAACAGTCGGTCGGCGGGCACGCTGAGCGCCCGGGCGACCTGGACGCCGAACCGCTCGCCGCCGGCGTCGAGGGCCACGTCGAAGGTGTGCAGCCGGTACGGGACCCCGGCGGCCTCGAGGGCGGCGACGGCCGGTGTGGCCGCCCCGTGCCGGGCGCTGCGATCCTTCTTGCGCTGGCCCACGGCGGACTCAGGCGATCCCGGCCTGCTCGCGGACGTTGCGCTTGATGCGGCCGAGCATGGCGGACATTCCGCGCAGGCGCAGGGGGGTGAGGGCCTTGGCCAGACCGAGGCGGGTGGGGATGTCCTCGGGCACGTCCAGGACCTCGAGGGCGCTCAGCCCGTCCAGGCCCTGGGTGAGCACGGAGGCGAAACCGCGCGTGGTGGGCGCCTCCGGGGGAGCGGTGATGAAGAGGCGGACCGGGGCCTGCGGACCGGGCTCACCCTCGAGCTCCACGGCCAGGAACAGCGGGGTCTGACACTCCACGACCTGCTCCATCTCGGCCTCGTGGCCGTCGTAGCGCTCCGGCAGCGCCGGCAGCTCGTCCGAGAACTCCAGCAGCAGCTCGAGCTTCTCGGGATCGGGCACCCCGGCGAAGTCGTCGATGATCTCGGCCAGGGCGGCGGGCACGGCGTGGTTCTCGGTCATGGTGTCCCAGTCTAGTGATCCACGCCGTGCCGGGGGCTCAGCGCGCGGGGGCCTCGCCCGGCTCTTCGCCGACGGCGATCGGCAGGCGCACGGCGTTGCCCCACTCGGTCCAGGAGCCGTCGTAGTTGCGGACGTCCTCGTGGCCGAGCAGGTACTTGAGCACGAACCAGGTGTGGGAGGAGCGCTCGCCGATGCGGCAGTAGGCGATCACGTCGTCACCCTCCTGCAGCCCGGCGCCGGCGCGATAGACCTGCTCCAGCTCGGCGCGGGACTTGAAGGTGCCGTCCTCGTTGGCCGCGGACGCCCACGGCACGGACGCCGCCGTGGGGATGTGGCCGCCGCGCAGGGTGCCCTCCTGCGGGTAGCCGGCCATGTGCGTGGTCTCGCCCGTGTACTCGGGACGGGAGCGGACGTCGATCAGCGGGGTGGTCCCGATGGCCTGCAGGACGTCCTCGCGGGCGGCACGATCTGTGTGGTCGTCGCGCTCGATCACCGGGTACTCGGCGCGGGCCACGGTCGGGACCTCGCGGGTGGTCTCGCGTCCCTCCGCGATCCACTTGTCACGGCCGCCGTCCATCAGGCGCAGGTCCTCATGGCCGTAGAGGGTGAACACCCACAGGGCGTAGGCGGCCCACCAGTTGGACTTGTCGCCGTAGAACACCACGGTGGTGTCCCGGGAGATCCCCTTGGAGGCGGCGAACTCGGCGAAGGCCTCGGGGCCGACGAAGTCGCGGGTGACGGGGTCGTTGAGCTCGGTGTGCCAGTCGACGCGTTGGGCGCCGGGGATGTGGCCGGTGGAGTAGAGGAGAGCGTCCTCGTTGGACTCGAGGACCACGACGTCCTCGTCGCCGACATGGTCGGCGACCCACTGCGTGGACACCAGCTTCTCGGGGTGGGCGTACTCGGAGAACTTCGCGGCGGTATCGGTCATGGCACTGCCTTCCTTCGCGTCGGGGCGGGCCCGCACGGGCCCGGGGCGGGCGGCACGACGACGGCGGGTTCCGTGTCCGTGCCCTGCGCGCCAGATTACGGCACATCGGTGTCACGTAAGAGGGTAGGGGCCCCTCAGTCCAGGACACGCGAGGTCACATGGGTCGGGTCCGCGGCCCGATAGCATGGCCCGGAATCCCCGTCGTCGACCCTGGGAGTGTCCCGTGGCTCAGATCGTCCACCTCGCCGACCGTTCGCCGCAGGTCACCCCGGACCAGCTGCTGGCCGGCTTCCACCCGTCGTACCGCTTCGGCACGGTGTCCTTCGACACCTACATCCCGGACCCCGCGCACCCCTCGCAGGCACAGGCCGTGGAGCGGCTGCGCCGGTTCGCGGCAGACCTCGGCCGGGGCGGCTCGGGCGGCGGGTTCCTCGGCGGCCTGTTCGGCGGGAAGAAGCGGGCGGCAGGGCCGGCCGGCATCTACCTCGACGGCGGCTTCGGCGTCGGCAAGACCCACCTGCTGGCCTCGACGTGGCACGCGGCCCCCGGGCCCAAGGCGTTCGGCACGTTCGTGGAGTACACCAACCTCGTGGGCGCCCTGTCCTTCCGCAAGGCGGTGGACCAGCTCAAGGAGTACACCCTCGTGTGCATCGACGAGTTCGAGCTCGACGACCCGGGGGACACCGTGCTGATGTCCCGCCTCATGCGCGAGCTGGCCGACGCCGGCGTGCGCCTGGTGGCGACCTCCAACACCCTGCCGGGCTCGCTCGGCGAGGGGCGCTTCGCGGCGCAGGACTTCAAGCGCGAGATCCAGGTCCTGGCCGACCAGTTCGAGGTCATCCGCGTGGACGGCGAGGACTACCGCCACCGCGGCCTCTCCGCCGCCCCGTCGCCGCTGGACGACGCCGCCGTCGAGGCCACCGCCCAGGAGAACTTCCCCGACGCGGGCGTGCTCGCCGTGGACGACTTCGCGGACCTCACCGCGATGCTCTCCCGCGTGCATCCCTCCCGCTACCGCGAGCTCGTCAAGGACGTGGACGTGCTCGCCCTCCACGACGTGCACACCATCACGGAGCAGGCCACGGCCCTGCGCTTCGTGGTGTTCGCGGATCGCCTGTACGACAAGGACGTGCCCGTCCTCGCCTCCGGTGTGCCCTTCGACGCCCTGTTCACGCAGGAGATGATGCACGGCGGCTACATGAAGAAGTACTTCCGCACGGTCTCCCGCATGACCGCCCTGGTCCGGGAGGGCCAGACGGGCGTGGCCGAGCACAAGTGAGCCACCGCCCCTGACCGGCACGACGACGGCGCGCACCGAGGCGGGTGCGCGCCGTCGCCGTGTGCGGGGCAGGGTCAGTGCACGGCGCGGAAGCACAGCGCCGCCCGCTTGCCCGGCAGCTCGACCTCCCGGTCCACCGTGAAGCCCAGAGCCCGGGCGGTCTTCACGGCCCGCGTGTTGCGGACGTCCGGCTCGATCACGAGCCGACGCGTGCCGGGGCGTGCGCCCAACCAGTCCACAATGCTCCGGTAGGCCGTGGCGCGGGCGCGCCCCTGCAGGCCGCCGGGGGCGGTGATGAAATGGAATCCGAGGTCCCCGTCCCGCACCTCGTAGGCGCCGCCGACCTCCTCCGCGCGAGGGTCGTAGGTCTGCACGAGGGCCACGAGGGTCCCGCCGTGCCACACGAGGTGGTTCGCGTGGGTGGGCTGGAACTCGAGGAAGTCGTAGACCTCCTCGACGTCCTGCACGCTGTGCCCGCGCATCCCGTAGAACTCCGCCCGCGGCTCCGTGACGAGTGCGTGGATCAGCGGGGCGTCCAGGGCCGGGCGGACGCGCGTCATGGTCAGGCCCAACGCCCCGACGCCGACCTCGGCCACGATGCGTCCCGGAGGGGCCCCGCCGGGGACGGAGCGGGCGGGTGCGACGCCGCTGCCGGCGGACGGGGGGACGGGACCGGACGGCACGGGCAGCAGGCGGCCGGCGGCCCACGCGTCCAGCTGATCCGTCACGTGCCCGCCTCCGAGACCGGAGGCGCCGAACGGGACGACCCACCGGCTGCGGGTGCGGTCGCCGAGGTCGAACACGACCCGGGCCACTGGCCCGCGGTGGGTGCCGACGGCCAGGCCGGGGGCGTGCGAGGTGGCGCAGACCGCGTCCGCGGTGCCGCCCACCCGGACGGACCCGATCGTGTCGAGCACGTCGGCGAGCCCCGGCACATCCGGCCCGCCGGGATGCTCGTGCGTGAACAGGAACGGGGTCAGGGCATGCGCCGCACCCCACGTCCGAGCCGTGTCGTCGGGGCCCGGCGGCTCAGCGGCGTCGCCGACGGCGGCGACGGCGGCCCGCACGAGGTCCCTCGTCGACGCTGCGACCCCCAGGGCCGCGCGCAGCGGCTCCGGCCCGCGCTCGGCGAGCGCCGCGCCGACCCATGCGGCGGCGTCGCCCCACGGTGCCCACGGGCCGCCGAGCAGGGCCCGCGAGGCGGGCGGCAGGTGCGCGATCAGGGCGGCGGCCACCTCGTGCTCCACGAGGAGCCACCAGCGGGCCGCGGCCGATCCGGCGGCGGCGTCGCCGGCCCACGCCGGGACGGACTCCGCGGCCAGCACGTCGTCCGCGACGAGCGCGTCGACGGCGTCGGCGAGCCAGGCCCGCGGCGCGCCCGGGGTCCGGGTGTCCGTCTGCAGGGCGGCCATCGCGTCCACGGTCCGCTCCTGCGGTGCCAGCGCCTCGAGGGCCTCCCGGATGCGGCGGGACCGCCACGGCGCGCACGCGTCCACGGTGAGGCAGGCGGTGTCCGGGTGGGGCTCGTTGGCCGCCACCACGACGTCGTCCGCCGCGGCCGGCGCGGGCCAGCGCACCCAGCGCTGATCGAGGGACCCGTCGGCGGAGCCCCGGCCCAGCGCGGAGGCCCGCGCCGCACCCCAGGCCGAGCGTCGATCCCGGCGCCGCACGGCCCCGGCGTGCCGGGTGAGCACCGTCCGCCGGTCCGCGACGATCACGCGATTGACCGGCTCGACGTGCCCGTCCAGCACCGCGCAGGCCTCCGCGGCGCTCGCGGCCGTGAGCAGCCGGCGCGCGCTCGGCAGGCCGGTGTCGGCGCGGTCCCAGGCGGGGAACCGCATGCTCACCGGGCCGGCGCCGGGCACGTCCACGAGCCGCCCGCGCGGGGTGTGGGCCACCCGCACGTCCACGGGGTCGCCGCCGCGCACGTGCACCCGCTCGGTCCGGGCGTCGAGGACCTCCGGCCCCTCGGGGGCGTCCTCGAGGACCATCTCGAGCGAGGACACCATCGCCGAGGTCGTCACCCACGCGACGTGCTCGGACTGCCCCACATGCGGGACGCCCGGCACACCGGGGAAGGCCAGGCCGACGACGTCGACGCGGTCCCGGGGACGCTCGGCCTCCACCACGAGGCGCACCTGCTGGTAGACGCCGGGCAGCTCGAGCAGCCGGTGCGGGTCGGCGGCCACGAGCGGAGCGCCCTCGGCGCCGACGCGCACCGCCCAGGCGTTCGAGCCGTCCGCGTCGGGGCGCGGCGAGATCAGCGCCGCGGCGAGCGCGGGGAAGCGCTCGGCCAGCAGGGTGCGGAACAGGGCGGCCGGCGCGTTGGTCAGCCAGACGTTGTAGCCCAGGTGCAGGGCGAGCGCCGTGTGCGGGTCGAACGGCAGCGGCTTCACCCCGTGGGCGGCGAACTCGGGCGCGCGCCGGGCCCCGGCGTCCAGCCCCGCGTTCACGCCGTCGGCGAACCGGGTGAACCAGGCCCGGTCCTCCGCGTCGTCGAGGGCGTCGAACGCCCGGCGGGCCGCGCCGTCCAGGTCCATCTGCCGGGCGGCGACGTCGTTCGCCACCGCCGGCGGGCCGAACACCTCGGCGCCCATGCCGGTGACCCGGCGGTGCTCGCAGTCGACCTGCCAGGCCCGCTCCGTCGCCACGTGCCACCCCTGGAGGTAGGCCAGCTCGGGCAGGGACGCGGCCACGAGCGTCGGCACGCCGTGCGCGTCCCGGTGGCAACGGCCCGCCACGTCACCCGTCGCCGTCCCGGTCCACGCGTCCGCGCTCATGCCGCGGCGTCCTGCCGGAGCTCCGCCAGCGCGCGGCGCAGCGGCGCGGACACCGGGTTGGCCAGGCGACCGGCGTAGAGCAGCGAGCCCGACGGGTCCGTCAGGTCCACCATCTGCGTGGCGTTCCGCAGCTGCAGCCGGTTCAGGCACGAGTGCGCGAAGTCCTCCGCGTCCAGGCCGAGGCGCTCCACATCCGCGAGCCCCAGGGCCGTGTACTCGGCGAGGACCCGCCCCACCACGGCGTAGAACTCCTCCGCCGGCAGCAGGGCGTCCGCGTCCATCACGTCGGCCAGATGGCGCAGCACGCCGTCCAGCATGTCCGTGAAGAAGGAGAGGGAGAGGTCCTCGTCGGTGAGGTCGATGCGGATGCGCCGGGTCTGCTCCGTGAGCGGGACGCCGTCCGCGCCGACCACCACCTCCTCCCCGATGTCCTTGAGGAAGGCGCCGGTGACCCGTCCCTCCCGCAGGCGGAGCACGATGTTCTCCCCGTGGGGCATGAACACGGTCGAGTAGGCGGCGGCCAGATGCACCAGCGGGGTCACGTAGGCCGTCACCACCCCGTGCAGCCACTGCGCCGCCGTCAGCCCCGAGCGCTCCACGAGCGCCCCCGCCACGGAGCGGCCCCCGCCGTCCCGGTGCAGCAGCGCCGCCATGGTCATGACCCGTTCGCCCTCCGCCAGGCGCGGCAGCGGACTCTCCCGCCACAGGGCGGCGAGCATCTTCGTGTGAGGACCCTTCGAGCCCACGGCATGGAAGGCGTCCCCGGTGTACCCGGCCGAGGCGTACTCCCGCAGCACCCCGAAGCCCCACCTCGCGAGCAGGGGGTCGGAGTCCACGAGGTCGGCCACCACCGCGTTGATCGCCGGGGTGACGGACATGTACGCGGGGGAGAGGCCGCGCACGAACCCCATGTTCTGCACGGACAACGCCGTCTTCAGCTGCGGGGCGTGCGGGTCGCTCGCGTTGAACAGGGTGCGCACCGCCTGCATGGCCGTGAACGCGTCCGGGTCTTCGCCCACGTGCACCAGCCGCCCCGCGGCGAGGTCGGGGGCGAACGCCACCTGGATCCGGTGCTCCCACTGCCACGGGTGCACCGGGATCAGCGTGTACGCCTCCGGATCGACGTCGAGCGCCGCCGCCCGCTCCGCCCACAGGCCCGCCACCGCCTCGGTGATCGGCGGGGGCGGCGCCGGCACGGCGGCGCCCGCGCTCGCGGTCTTGGGCCAGGTCCACCGTCCCCCGAGCTCGGAGGGGAACGCGAGCCACACCGGGTGCAGCGCCCGCCCGCCCTCGGGGGCGAACATCGCGTACTCCGTGGCCCCCCAGCCGATGCGGCCGTTGGTGGCCACGAAGCCCGGGTGTCCCTCGCTCATGGCGGCCTCCACCGCCGTGTAGTCCGCGTCCACCAGGTCGGCGGCGGACGGGCGCTCGCCGGCCAGGGTGTGGCACCGGGCGGCGAAGGTGGAGGCGAGCTCCTCGAGATAGACGTCCAGCGCCTCGCCGGCCAGCCCGAGCACCTCGGCCGCGTCGAGGACGAAGCGGTCGACGGCCACCGCGTCCGGATCCCCGGCACGGCACACCGAGTCCGGATCCACGCCGAGGTGCTCGAGCGGGAGGGCACGCGCGGTGAACGTCCACCGCACCCCGCCCAGGGTGAGCGTGTAGGCGTGGCGGCCGGCGTCGTCGACCCGCTCGCCGCGCACCGGCGTCAGGAGCCGCTCATGGGTGAACTCGCGGATCGCCTTGGCGACGAGCAGCCGGTGGGCGTGCCGGGCGGTCGGCGCCGTCAGCGCGTCCAGGCGGGACGGGGAGGACGGGGGGACGGGGGTCATGCGGACACCTGCCTGTCGGGGGTGAGGAGGAGCGGGGGCTCGGGGAGGGTGAGGTCCAGCCCGGCGGCGAGGACGCCGATCCGGCTGGCAGTGAAGGACTCGGGCGTGGCGATCGAGAGCATCGCCGTCTTGGATCCCAGCGCCACGGGACCGAGCTCCGTGAACCCGGCGGCCAGGTTCTTCGCCCGGATGGCGGCGTTGCGCTCGTCCGGCTCGACGACGACGCGCCGCGCCCCCGGCTGGGCCAGGCACCAGCGCACCACCGCGGCCATCACCAGGTCCGTGGTCCCGGGCACCGGGGTGTCCGTCGGGGCGACGAGCACGTGCAGGCCGATGTCGCCGGGCGCGCCCGCATACCGTCCGGCCAGCTCCGAGTGGGCCGGGTCGTAGACCTCCACCAGGAAGGTCGCGGTCCCGTCCACGAGCCCCACGTGCGCGTGGTGGTGCGGGTGCGCGGCGATCGCCTCGTACTCGGCCACGACGTCGGCCAGGCCCGCCTCCGTCATCTCCCAGTACACGGCGTGCGGGGACGTCACCCACCGGTGCAGCAGCGGATGGTCCTGCGCGCCCACGGGACGGAGCTCCACACGACGGGCCGCGCTCGCGGCCGCACCGTCCACGGTGGTCTGCGGCGGCGTCACGGCGCTCACCGGACGCCCGCCGCGACGGCACCGAAGTCCTGGAACGCGATCGACTCGGCCTGCGCGTAGACCTCGCGGCCGGCGATCGTGCTGAGGATGCGGCCGCTGTGCTCCGCCGCCATGCCCAGGTCCGGGCCGGTGAGCCCCAGGGGCTGTTCGGCGGTGTTGTGCACGAAGATCCGGCGGCCGCTCACGTCGATCGCGTGGTCCGCGTTCGCCGTCGTCCGACCGTCCTCCACGCGCAGCAGGTGCCGCACCGGCTCCAGGAACGGATGGTCCGGGTGGCGGTAGCCCGTGCCCGCGACGACGCGGTCCACCACGTGCCGCGCGGTCACCCCGGTCTCCTCATCGCGCAGGGTGACCTCCACCCGGGGCGCGCCCTGGCCCGCGACCAGGCGGGCGTCCGCCACCGACGTGCCCGGCCACAGCCGGGCCGGGTCCAGCGGACCCACCTGGCGTTCGTACAGCGCGTGGTAGACGTCCTCGATCGTGTGCTCGCTGATCCCCTTGTACAGGGACCGGTGGGACGCGTTGATCTCATCCCGCCGCGCCCGGGGCAGAGTGGCGAAGTGCCGCTCATAGTCCAGCGAGGTCAGCTCGAGCGTCAGCTGGCCGACCTCCATGCCGAAGAACCGGGGTGAGCGCGTGACCCACGTGAGGTCCGGGTGGCCCGCGTTCAGCAGGTCCAGGGCGCACTCCGCCGCCGACTGACCGCTGCCCACCACCAGGACCGACCCGGCCTCAACGATGTCCTCGCGACGGCCCATGTACTCGCCCGTGTGCACCACGGGGGACGCGCCGACCCGGACCGCCTCCTCCGCGACGCGCGCGAGCGGCGCGGGCAGGGATGGCACCGTGCCCGTGCCCACCACCACGTGGTCGGCCCGGTGCGTGCTGGTCCCGGCCGCGGAGGCCGCCTCCACCACGAACTCGTCCGCCTGCTCGTCCCACCGCACCGCCGTCACCGTGGTCCCGTAGGCGATGCCGGGCAGCTGGGCTGCCACCCACGCGCAGTAGTCCGAGAACTCCCGCCGCAGCGGGTACCAGGAACCCCGGATGTAGAAGCGGTGAAGCCGGCCCATCGCCTTGAGATACGCCAGGAACGAGTACGGGGAGGTCGGGTCCGCGAACGTCACCAGGTCAGCGAGGAACGGCACCTGGATCTGCGCGCCCGGCAGCATCATGCCCGGGTGCCACACGAACGCGTCGCGGCTCTCCACCACCTCCACCTCGACGTCGGGCAGCGGGTGGGCCAGCGCGGCCAGGCTCAGGTCGAACGGGCCCAGCCCGATCGCGAGCACGCGGCGGGGGGACGTGGACGCCGGGCTCATGCGCACACCTGCTCTCCGTGCTCAACCACGCGCGCCGCGGACGGACGGGGTCCCGCCGACGAGGGAAGCGTGCAGGACACGGAGGCCGACGGGGCATGCGGACGGTTCCGCCCCGCCCCGCGCCTCCGGTGACGGCCGGCCCGCACCGCGTCGGCGTGCCGCAGCGCCGCCTCCTCCACGACGTCGACCAGCGCCTCCAGCTCGCCCGAGGTGACCGCGGGGTTCAGGATCGTGAACTTCAGATGGGGCACCCCGTCCACCACCGTCGTCGCGATCAGCGCGCGCCCGCCGGCCACCAGCTCCCGGTGCATCGCCGCCTGCACCGCCGTGCACTCCTCCTCCGACAGTCCCTCGGCCCGCACCCGGAACAGCACCGTCACCAGCGTCGGATCCTCCAGCACCGCGAACATCGGCCGGGCCCGCAGGATCCCGCACGCCTGCCGCGTGCGCTCGCGCGCCCCCGCGAACAGGGACGCCACCGCCTCGGCCCCATGCTCACGCAGCGTCAGCCACAGCTTGAGCGAATCGAACCGGCGGCTCGTCTGCAGCGACCGATCCGCCAAGTTCGGATGGACGCTGTCCTCCGGGTTCAGGTAATCCGCGTGCACCGTCACATGGCGCAGGCTCTCGGCATCCCGCACCACCAGCGCGCTGCAGGCCAGCCCCACGTAGAACGTCTTGTGGAAGTCCATCGTCACCGAGTCCGCACGGTGCAGTGCCGGCAGCTCGTGGCGCGTCGCCGCGCTCGCGGCGAGGATCCCGCCCACGGCCGCGTCCGCATGGACCCACATCCCGTGGCGTTCGGCGACGTCGGCGATGGCCGGCAGCCGGTCGATGGCGCCGCGGTCGGTGGTCCCCAGCGTCGCGACGACGGCCATCGGCACGGCACCGGCGGCCACCTCACGCTCGACCGCCGCGGCCAGGGCCCCGGGGTCCAGGCGCCCGGCGGCGTCGGTGGGGACGACGACCACGGCGTGGCGGCCCAGCCCGAGCAGGCCGGCTGCCTTGGCGATGCTGTAGTGCGTGGCCGCGCTGACGAAGACGCGCAGCGAGCCGAGCACCTCGGCGGGCAGGTCGGCGAGCCCGGCGTGGCCGGTGAGACGCTGCACGGCGCGGCCGCGGGCCAGCGTCATGGCCTGCAGGTTGGAGGCCGACCCTCCGGAGGTGAAGACGCCGTCGCCCGCGGCGAACCCGCACCAGCGTCCGACCTCGGCCAGGAGCCGCTGCTCCATGAGCGCCGCGGAGCGGGCCTGGTCCCAGGACTCGACCGCCGTGTTGAGCGCCCCGAGCACGGTGTCCGCTGCGGTGCTGGAGAGCAGGACCGGGCAGTTGAGGTGAGCGGCATAGCGCGGGTGGTGGTAGGCGGTGGTCTGGTGGGCGTAGAGCTCCGCGACCTCGGCGAGGCGTCGTCGAGGCTGCCCGTCGGCTGCGAGAAGTCGACGGCGCCGACGGCGTCGGCCAGGTGCGTCGACGGGGTGTCCGGGTGGACCCCCGCGCGGTCGTAGGCGGTGTCGACGGCCACCCGGGCCGCCCTGCCGGTGGCGTCGAGGTAGGCGGCTGGATCGCCGAGTCCGAACAGGCGAGGGAGCATGGGAGGGCCTTCCGTGAGGGGGTCGTCGGCTCCGGGCGGCGTGCGCCACGGACGTCCCGCACAGTAGGGAAGCCTTACCTAAGAAAGCAAATACGCAACAATGACGTGACGTATTCAAAGGGAGGACTCCAGCAAAGGTGAGGCTCACCTATGATGACCGGATGACGAGCTCCTCCGTCCTCCCCCCGCCTGCCGCCCGTCCCTCGCGTGTCGAGGCCCTGCAGATGAAGGCCTACCGCGGGCTCGCGGCCCTCGGCCAGGCGATGCCCGTTGACCGCGACGAGTATCCGCAGTGGACCATGACGGTCCGCGCCACGTGGCTGCTCGCCCCCCGGCTGCGTCGTCTCACGTTCGCCGCGGAGGAGTTCCGCACGTTCACCCCGCAGGGCTGCGACGAGTACTTCGGGCTGCTCACCCCGCCCCCGGGGCGGGCGCTCGTGA